>JBKPHA010000097.1:0-28140 GCA_046729615.1 Actinomycetota bacterium | reverse complement strand
GGCGGACGCCTTGGCCACGGCCAGCGACACGCCGAGGATGGCGTTGGCGCCGAGGCGCGACTTGTTGGGCGTGCCGTCGAGCTCGATGAGCGTGCGGTCGATCGCGCCCTGCTCGGTCGCCCGCGCGCCGGTGAGCGCCCGGGCGATCTCATCGTTTACGTTCGCGACCGCTGCGGAAACGCCCTTTCCGGCCCATTCGGAGCCCCCGTCGCGCAGCTCGGTGGCTTCGAACTCGCCGGTGGAGGCGCCGGACGGCACCGCCGCGCGGCCGGTGGCGCCGCTGTCCAGCTCGACCTCGACCTCGACGGTCGGATTGCCGCGCGAGTCGAGGACCTGACGGCCGTGGATGCGCTCGATGGTCGGCATCGGCGGCGGAAGTCTAGGTGGCTCCCTACTCCAGGCCCTGGCGGAAGCGGTCCGCTGCGGCCCTCAGCGCCAGCTCCGGGTCGACCCGCAGACGCCGCGCCAGATCGACGAGGCTGAACAGCGCCTCGCCGATCCATCGCTCCGCGGCGTCGCGAAGCTCCGGCTCGGGCATCCGGTCGCTGGCTTCGGTGGCCGCCAGCCCGGCCGAGGCCGCGCGCCGCTGCATCTTGCGGGCGTAGAGCAGAGCGGGCAGGTTCTCGGGCACGTCCGTGAAGGGCTCGTCCGCCCCGCGCCCCTCCTCCTCTCGCTTGATGCGGTCCCAGTTTCGGAGGACCTCGCCCGCCGTCCGGGCCTCCGCCTCGCCGAAGACGTGCGGGTGGCGGCGGATGAGCTTCTGCGCCATCGACTCCGCCACCTCGGCCAGATTCCCGGCACCACGCTCCTCGAGGAGCAGCGCGAGGAAGTACACCTGGAACAGAACGTCGCCGAGCTCATCGAGCAGCTTGGCGTCGTCGCCGCTCGCCGCCGCGTCCGCGAGCTCGTATGCCTCCTCGACTGTGTGGGGCACGATCGAGCGCTCATCCTGTTCGCGGTCCCACGGACACTCGCGCCGCAGGCGGCGGGTGATCTCGTCCAGCCGGCTGAGCGCCGCCGGCAGGTCGCTCGGGGCGACGGCCGGCCTGGGGACTTCGCTCATTCCATCGGTCGGTTAGCCGCCGGGAGGAACGCCGGACGTGCCACCGGGGGTCTGCCCTGGAATCGTCGGCGCGCCGCCGGGTCCGAGGACCGACGGCTGCTGCTTGGAGGCGGGGTACTGCGGGCCCTGCGGCAGGGCCTGCGGCGCCTGGCCGGGGAAGACCGTGGCCTGCCCGGGATTGACGGCGCTGCTCGAGGTGACCGGCGGAGCGCCCTGGGCCGTCTGCGGGGGCGGCGTGTAGTTGGCGCACTGCTGGACGACGTAGCCCGCGCCGCAGAAGGTCCGCTGTGTCCACTTGTTGGTGATGCCCTGCTGGGCGGCGCTCGCGATCTCCTGCTGCTCACCCTGCGCGAGCTGCTGGCGAATCTGACTCTCCAGCTTGGACAGCGGGGTCACCGACGCGGGTGTCACCTTCTCGACCTCGATCAGGTACCAGCCGGCCTTGCCCTTGAACGGGCCGACCAGCTGCCCGGTGGGGGCCGAGGAGATCTGCTGGTCGAGGGCCGGCTCGCTCTGCCCCTGGGCGACCCCCTGTTGTAGGCCGCCGTTCGACTTCGTGGCCTTGTCGGTCGAGTACTTAGCCGCGACCTTCTTCCAGCTCGCCGGCGAGTCGTCCCGCTCGAGGATCCCCTTCGCCTGCTCCACCTTCGCCCTGTCCTTGTTGACGATCTCGCGTACGTCGCGTGTCTCGGGCTGCGCGAACTGCGACTTGTTGGCCTCGTAGAAGTTGCGGATCAGCTCCTCGGAGACGCTCGGGGCGTTAGTCGGGATGACCTCGTTCTGGAGCTGCTGGCTCACGATGATCACCCGAACCTGGTCCCTGGCGGCGGCGAGGTTGGCGAAGCCGGCCTGCTTCGCTGCCTTCTTGAACTGTGACGAGCTGCCGATCTGCTGCTTGATGTAGTTCTGAACGTCGGTATTGGAGGCGGTGATCCCGCGATCCTGGGCCTCGCCCTCGATCCAGCGCGAGGTGATCACGTTCGAGAGAGCCGTGTCCTTGATGCTCTCGTACTGCGGGCTGTCGGGCTTCGGGGGCTTTGGGAGTCCCTGACTGAGCGCCGTCTGATCCAGCGCCTGCTTGAACTCGTCGACCGTGATGTGGCCGTCTGGGGCGTCCTCGACCACCGCGACCTCGCTGGCGGATGGGCTCGGATGCCCGATCCCCAACGCCAGCCCTACCCAGACCAGGGAAGCCGCCAGGAAGGCCACCAACGCGACCGCCACGGCAATCCTTCTGTCCCTGAGCTTGCGCACGACCGCGGGAGAATATCGGCACCGGCTAACGCGGCCTTAAGCCCCCGAAACCGTCATTCGTTGTCGGATTTGTTGCCCATACGGCGACAAATCGGACAATCGCGGAGCGGTTAGGCGGCGACCGGCTGCGGGACCGCGTTCCGCATGGCCTCCGCCAGGCCCAGGACCGCGGTGAGGCGCGCCGACGGCTCGTTGGGCACGCGCACCGAGAGCGTCTTCGCCCGCGACTCGTACATCGCCTCGGGCATCCCCTCCCGCAGGCGTCCGACCGTCGCCGCGTCAAGCTGGATGGGCGCGACCGAGAGCCGTCCGCCGCGAAAGTCGACGGACCGAGCCCCGAGGAGCCCCAGCTCGATCCGCGCCCGCTGGAGCGCGAGCAGGTTCTCGATCGGCCCCGGCACCGGGCCGAAGCGGTCGCGAAGCTCGTCGCGCAGGACGCGAAGCTCGCCGACGTCGCCGGCTCCGGAGATCCGCCGGTGCAGATCGATCTTGGCCGCCTCGAACGGGATGTAGTCCGCGGGCAGGTAGGCGTCGACGTCGACGTCCAGGCGCACCGCCGCCTCCGGCCGGCCCGCGCCGTCCGCGGAGCGAAGCTCGGTGACGGCGTCGTCCAGGAGCGCGACGTAGAGCTCGAATCCCACCGCCGCCACGTGGCCGGACTGCTCCTCACCCAGCAGGTTCCCCGCGCCGCGCTGCTCGAGGTCCCGCATCGCGATCGCGAAGCCCGAGCCGAGCTCCGTGTAGTCCGACAGCGTCGCGAGTCGGCCCGCCGCCTCCGGGCTCAGCGCCTCGGCCGACGGATAGTGCAGGTAGGCGTAGGCGCGCTCGCGCGAGCGGCCGACGCGGCCCCGGATCTGGTAGGCCTGCGCCAGGCCCAGCTCGTCGGCCCGCTCGACGATCAGCGTGTTCGCCTGCGGGATGTCGAGGCCGGACTCGATGATCGTGGTCGCGACAAGGCAGTCGGCCTCGCCGCGAAGGAAGTCGAGCATGGTCCGCTCGAGCTCCGTCTCGTCCATCTGCCCGTGCGCCTCGGCGAAGCGCACGCTTGGACACAGGACGCGCAGCCGCTCGGCGGTCTCGTGCAGCGAGTCGACCCGGTTGTGGAGGAAGAACCCCTGCCCGGCGCGCGCCTTCTCGCGCTCGATCGCGCGGCGAACCAGCTCCTCGTCGTACGGGCCGACGTAGGTCCGGATCGGCCGGCGCCCCTCCGGCGGCGTCTCGATCACCGAGATGTCACGCAGCCCGGCGAGGCTCATCTGGAGCGTGCGCGGGATCGGGGTCGCCGACAGCGATAGGACGTCGACCTTGAGCTTGAGCTGGCGCAGGAGCTCCTTCTGGCGGACGCCGAAGCGCTGCTCCTCGTCCACGATCAGAAGGCCGAGGTCGCGCGCCCGCACGTCGCGCGAGAGCAGCCGATGGGTGCCGACCAGGATGTCGACCTTGCCCTCGCCAAACCCGGCGAGCGTCTGGCGCACCTTGGCCGGCTTCCTGAGCCGCGACGCCATCTCCACCTCGATCGGGAACTCGTCCAGGCGCTCGCGAAAGGTCCCGAGGTGCTGCTGCGCGAGGATGGTCGTTGGGACGAGCATCATCACCTGCTTGCCGTCGGAGACGGCCTTGTGGGCGGCGCGCAGCGCGACCTCGGTCTTGCCGTAGCCGACGTCGCCGCAGATCAGGCGGTCCATCGGCCGCGCGGCCTCCATGTCCGCCTTCACGGCCTCGATGGCCTCGAGCTGATCGGCGGTCTCGCGGTACGGGAAGGCGCGCTCGAGCTGCAGCTGCCACTCGCCGTCGGGCGGGAAGGCATGGCCCGTGCGGGTCTGGCGCTCCGCGTAGAGGTTCAGGAGCTCGCCGGCCAGCTCCCGCGCGGCGCGGCGGGCCCGCGCCTTGACCCCCTCCCAGCGCTTGGAGCCGAGCGCCGAGAGCTGCGGCGGCGCGCCGCCGGTCCCGACGTAACGCGTGATCTTCGAGAGCTGGTCGGTGGGAGCGAAGACCCGGTCCGACCCTCGGTACTCGAGCTCGAGGTAGTCGCGGGTTACTCCGGCGACCGTCTTCGTCTCGAAGCCGGCGAATCGCGCAATCCCGTGGTCCTCGTGGACGACGTGGTCCCCGACCCGCAGATTGGTGAACGTCGCGAGGCGCCCGCGCGCCGGGGCGGGCGCCGCAGCCCGGCGGCGGTGGACCAGCCGCCTGAACGGGATCACGGCGAGCTTCAGATCGGGCGAGATGAAGCCGTCCGACAGCGCGGCCTCAGCGAAGAGGAGCGCGCTTCCCTGCGGCGGCGCGACGCCGTCTAGGAACGCGGCCTCCAGGCGCTGCAGGTTGTACCGCGCGCGCTCGGCCTCGCCGCGGTGCTCGAAGGCCACGACCACGCGATAGCCCGAGCGCAGCTCGCGATCGAGCTGATTCTCCGCCTCGTTGATGTTGCGTGCAGCCGAGGTGGGAGCCTGGGCGCGGAAGGAGATCTCCTGTCCCGAGTGGGAGTCCGAGACGCGGACGGACGCCCGCTCCGCGAGCGCGTCGGCGACGTCCACGTAAAGGCGGTGCGCGTCGTCGGAGTGCATCGCCGCGGTCACGTCCTGCCACTGATCGCGGAGCGCCGCCTCCATCTCACCCGCGGAGGCGATCAGGACAACCGTCTGTGGCGGGATCAGCTCGAGCGGAGCGCGGAAGCTCTCCAGGGGAAGCAGCTCGCCGAGGTCCGGCCGCCCAGAATCTTGATCCGCCGACGCATCCAGCTTCGCCGCATGACCGGTCGCCCTCGGCTCCCTGCGCTTCGCGTCCGCCGCCGGCGGGTATTCGGATAACGCGAGCTCCGCCAGCTCCCGGTGCTCGGCGCCGAGCTCCGCCGCGGGCGCCAGCTCGACCGCCTCCGCGTCGCCCAGCGATCGCTGGGTGAAGGTCGAGAACCACCGGATCTGGTCGATCTCGTCGCCGAACAGCTCCAGGCGCGCGGCTCGATCCTCGGTGGCGCCGAACACGTCGAGGATGCCGCCGCGGATCGCGAACTGGCCGCGCTCCTCCACCTGGTCGACCCGGTCGTAGCCCGCCTCGACCAGGCGATCTCCGACCTTGCCGAGGTCGATCTCCTGGCCTCTATGGAGCGTGAGGCCGACAGGCCGGAGGGATGCGTCCGGGACGGCTTCGGCCAGAGCCACGGCGCTGGCGACCACAACCGCGCTCCCATCGTCGACGAGCGAATCGAGGGCCGCGATTCGCAGGCCCACGAGATGCGGCGGCGGGGCGATGTGCGACGCGTAGCCCGTGCCGCGCGACGGGTAGTACCGCACCGGCCGCGGTGCGACGTAGGCGCGGAGGTCGCGGGCGAGATCGCGGGCGGCGATGTCATCCGGCGCCACGATGAGGGCCGGCCGGTCACCCAGTCCGGCCTGCGAGTCCAGGAGCGCGCCCAAGAGATACGGCCTGATCGCGGCCGACATGTGAACGGACGCGGCATCGCCGGAGCGCGCGGCGCTCGCGAGCGTCGCAAAGCGCTCATCCTCGGTCGCGATCTCGAGCAGCGGGCGAAGGCTCATGGCCCGATCGATGTTAGGACCGGGCCCGGCCCTGAACTTGACCGAGAGTGGACTTCGTCAGGCGTGGCCTGACGAAGTTACCTTTCGACGCAGCCGGGTGGCTAGTCGTGGTGCCCGAGGCGCGGCCCCGAGCGCTGCCACTCCACCTGGCCCTGGCCCTCGGCGCGGGAGCGCTCCTCGACGCCGTCCCACCGGTGGAGCATCCGCTTCAGCGTCGCCACGGCCTCCGGCGGGTTCTCAGCGACGGAGGCAGCGAGATCGAGCGCCGCCTCCTCGGTCGCCGCCGCAGGCGCGACACGGTGCACCAGGCCCCAGCGCAGTGCCTGCTCGGCGCCCACGTCCTTTGCCGTCAGCAGCAGATACTTCGCGACCGAGAGGCCGCAGAGCGTGACGAGCCGCGCCGGCCCAACGGGCACACCGAGCGCGCCGCCGGGGAAGCGGAGGCGAAGGTTGGAGCCGGCGACGCGCAGGTCGCACGCGACCGCGATCTCCGCGCCGCCGCCGACGCACGAGCCGTGGCAGGCAGCCACCGTCGGCTTCGGGAAGGCGGTCAGCTCGTCGTAGAGGCGAGCGAATAGCTCCATCCGGCGCGCTCGCCCCTCAGCGTCGAGGTCCTCGCGGACGTCGGCACCGGCCGAGAGGCTCATGTGGTCACCGGAGGAGAGCACCAGCACCCGCACTGAGTCGTCGTCGCGTGCCGCGGCCAGATGCCCCAGCAGCTCCTCGAGCATCTGCGTGTTCAACGCGTTACGCGCCGCCGGCCGGTCGAGACGAAGGAGCCCCACGCCCCCATCGTCGACGTCGTAGGTCGTGACAGCCGCGGTCAATCGATCACCTCGCCCAGCGGGTCCGCTTCCTCTTCGGCGATCTCGCGGACGAGCCGCTCGACCTCGTCGGCGGCGCGCTCGATCACCTCACGGACCTCGCTCTTCGGCTGGTCGAACCGCGACAGCACGTAGCGGGCGACCACGTCCGGATCGGTCGAATCGGGGCGTCCCACCCCTACCCGAACTCGCCAGAAGTCCGAGCCGCCGAACCCGCGCGCGAGGCTCTTCAAGCCGTTGTGCCCGGCGAGCCCCCCACCGAGCCTGGTTCGAACGTCGCCGAACGGCAGGTCGATCTCGTCGTGGAGGACGATCGTCTCGTTCAGGGGCACCTTGAGCGAGCCGCGGGCCGGTCCGGCCGACGTCCCCGAGTCGTTCATGTAGGTCTGCGGCCGAAGCACGGCCACCCGCGGCCCGCCGGCCCCGACGCGACCCTCGGAGATCAGGCCACGGAACCGCTGCTTGGGCCGGCCGAGGCCCCAGCGACGCTCGAGCTCGGCCGCTACCTCGATGCCGACGTTGTGCCGGCTGCGCGCATAGCGGTCGCCCGGATTTCCGAGGCCGACTATCAGCAGCCTCCGGTCGCTGCCAGCCGTCCCGGCCTCACGGGGGACTCGGCCGCGCCGCAGCCGGTCCAGCAGCGACAGAGGCCGCTACTCCTCTTCGGCTTCCCCGCCCTCGGCGGGGGCCTCGCCCTCTGCCGGAGCCTCGCCCTCGGGCGCCTCGGCGCCCTCCGGCACCTCGCCCTCGCCGACGAGCTCGGCTTCCTCCTCGACCTCGGGCTCGGGCTCCTCCTCGACGCGAGGCGGCGAGAGGGTGGCGATGGTGATCTCCTCGGGGTCCGTGCCCTCGCCGAGCGCGAACTTGACGCCCTCGGGCGGAACCACCGCGCTCAACTGCAGCGTGTCGCCGATGGCCATGCCGGATACATCAACCGGGATGCTCTCCGGGATCGCGGTCGGCAGCGCCTCGATCGTGAGCTGGTGCGTCACGTGCTCAAGCACACCGCCCTCGTTCACGCCGGGCGCCTCGTCGGCGCCGACGAGCTCGACCACGACGTCGGCCTCAATCTCCTCGTCGAGCCTGACTTCGAGCAGGTCCAGGTGAAGCAGGGACCCGCGCACCGGATCGCGCTGCTCCTCCTTGACCACAACCGGCGTGGGCCTCGCGCCATCGAACTGGACCTCGATAAGCGCCCCGCCGTGGAGCAGCACAGCGCGTGCCTCGCGCTCGGGAACCTGAAAGTGCCGCGCCTCCTTCCCGCCGCCGTAGACGACGCCGGGAACCAGCCCGGAACGCCGCAGTCGGCGCGTGGGTCGCGAGCCGAACTCGCTGCGTTCGGCGACCTTGAGTGTGGCGCGGTCGGAAGCCACCGGCGGTGAGGATAGAGAAGGCCAGCGCCTGGGTGCGACTGCGGCGACGAGCCCCGGCGTACCGGTGGTGCGGGCGTGGGTTGGGCAAGGTAGGGGGCGGCTCGAAGGGGTGGCTGACTTTTGGGCTCATATTCGATCCAAACCTCAGCCACCCCCGCCGCCCAGGCGTTAGCTGTCACCAAGGACGCACTCGGCTTGGACGTCCGGTGCCCGCTCGAACCCCGCCGGCCGCCTTGCATACTTGGAAACGATGGCCGACGACAAGATCCCCAAGGGCCGGATCCGCCGCTCGGCGAAGCTCGGAACGGCGCTCGGCGCTCAGGCGACGCGGTACGCCGGCACCCGGGCGGCCAACGTCGCCCGCGACAGCGCGGAAGCCGAGCGGGCGATCGAGACGCGGCACCTCGGGACCGCGGTGAAGATGGCCTCGATCCTCGGCGAGATGAAGGGGGCCGCGATGAAGATCGGCCAGCTCGCCTCGTTCATCGACACGGAGTTCCTGCCGCCGGAGTACGCCGAGCTCTATCAGGAGCAGCTCGCGAAGCTCCGCACCTCAGCTCCGCCGATGCCCTGGGACAAGGTGCGGAAGGTCCTGGACGAGGAGTACATGGGCGAGCCGCTCGACGAGCTCTTCGCCGATGTCGAGCCCGAGGCGTTCGCCGCCGCGTCCATCGGTCAGGTACACAGGGCGACCCTTCACGATGGCCGGCCCGTCGCGGTGAAGATCCAGTACCCCGGCATCGCCGAGGCGCTCGAGTCGGACCTTCGAAACGCCGGGATGATCGTCCGCCTCGCGCGCGCCATCGCTCCCGGCCTCGACGCCAAGGCGGTCGCGCACGAGCTACGCCTGCGGGTGATGGAGGAGCTCGACTACGAGTACGAGGCGCAGAGCCACCGGAGCTTCGCCCGTGCCTACCGCGGGCACCCGTTCATCCACGTTCCCGACGTGATCACGCGGCTATCGCGCCGTCGCGTGCTCGTTACCGAATACGTGGAGGGGATCGGTTTCGAGGAGGTGAAGCAGCTGCCTAAGGAGGAGCGCAATCGGTTCGGGGAGATCGTCTTTCGCTTCTGCTTCGGGTCGATCTACCACCTGCAGATGTTCAACGCAGACGCGCACCCCGGCAACTACATCCTCATGGACGACGGCCGAGTGGCGTTCCTCGACTTCGGCATGACAAAGCGCCTCGATGCCGAGCAGATCGAGCTCGAGCAGCGCGCCATCGACGCCGCGGCGAGGCGCGACCCGGAGGCACTGCGGGAGGCGCTGCACGACCTCGGCTTCGTCAAGAACCCGTCGAAGTTCGACGCCGAGCGCCTGATGGAGCACGTGATGGTGGTGGGCGGGTGGTACATGGAGGATCGCGAGATCCAGCTCACCCCCGAGCGGGTGATGAAGGTGATCGAATCGACCTCGGACCCGCGCTCGGAGTACTACGACCTCATGCGCCGCGAGAGCCTGCCAGCGGACGAGCTGATGGGGCGCCGAATGGAGACGGGGGTGCTGGCCGTGCTGGCGCAGCTCCACGCCCGCCGCAACTGGCACCGCATCGCGCGCGAGTGGATCTACGGCGACCCGCCCGCGACTGAGCTGGGCGAGCTCGAGTGGGCCTACTTCGAGGAGCGTGGCGAGCGACGAGTACCCGGCCTCGCGCAGAGAACGTAGCTGGAGGGCCCTGCCTCCCTCCTAGCTACTTTGGGCGGTAGCCGCAACCCCCTTCCTCCCTGCCGGCTACCAGCCGGTGCGAGCATGCTCGGGCACCGGCGCGCGCGCGCCAATCCCCCGATCGGGGGTTGTTGAGGATGAATCCCGCCTCGTCCGATCGGAGGACTCCCCCCAGCCGATCGGATGACCCCGGAGGCCGGGTGCTCAGGCTTCGGCCTGCTCCGTCGCGGGCTGGCGGCGCGTCAGAAGGCGCCCGCCGACGAAGAACAGCGCGATCAGGAATCCGATGGCGGCCGCGATCGCGGCGAACCGAAAGCCCGCCTGGACGCCGGTCGCGAACGACTCGTGAACGATGCGCAGGATCGTCGCCTGCGCGGCGCCCGGGAGCTGCGAGAGGGCGCTCGCCGCCGCGTCGGTGCCGGCCAGCTCGCCGTGGAGCACCGCGACCTGATGGTCGGTCAGGTGCGTACCCGCCGCGGTAGCCTTGTCGGCCAGGTCGTTCTCGGACGAGATCGTGAAGATCGTCGTCGTGATGCCGAGGCCGATCGCCCCGCCGGCGATCTGGAACATGTAGATGAGACCGCCGGCCAGGCTGGAACGCGAGGGGTCGAGCGCGGTTACTCCCGCGGTCGTCACCGAGGGGTAGAAGAGCCCGGCGCCGAGCCCGGTGACCGCGAGCCCGGCGACGAGCCCGCCGTAGTTGGAGCTCGCGTCCGCGAGGGACAGCAACAAGGGTCCGACCGCCAGGCCGAGTGCCCCCGCCGTCACGGTGAGCTTCGCGCCCAGGCGCCCGTACAGCGGGCCAGCGACGAACGATGTGAGCGCGAACGTTCCCAGCATCGGCACCATCCCCACGCCCGCCTTCAAAGCCGAGTAGTCGAGGATCTTCTCCATGAACTGGGGCGCGTAGAGAACGGTCGCGAAGAAGACGGCCGACATCAGGAGCACCGTGAGGCAGGCGCTCCTGAACTCGCCGTTGCGGATTACGTCGCCCGGGATCAGCGCGCTTCGCTTCATCCGCGGCTCGATGAACGCGAACGAGACGATCAGGATCGCGGCGAGTGCGAGCATGGCGATCACGCGCCAATCGCCGAATCCCCAGTCCGCCGCCTGGTCGAACGCCAGGAGCACGAGCAGCAGCCCGGCGGACAGGGTCGCGATGCCCGGATAGTCGATGCGCTCGTCCGCGACCTGGGGCCGTGGCTGATGGACCTCCAGCCACGTCACGAAGACGGCGAAGGCTGCGATCGGGACGTTCAGGAAGAAGATCCAGCGCCACGAGAGCTCGTCGGTCAGCACGCCGCCGAGGAGCGGACCCATCGCGTTGCCGATCCCCGCGGCGCCCAGGATCAGGCCACCCGCCAGGCCCGCCTTCGACTCCGGCAGCGCGGCGTACGTCATCCCGAGGATCGCGGGCCACATCAGGGCGCCGCCGATTCCCATACCTACGCGCATGGCGATGAGGAAGATCGAATCCGGTGCGATGCCGCCGAGGAGCGAGAAGCCGGCGAACATCGCCGAGCCGAGAAAGAACGCGCGCCGGCGGCCGAACAGGTCGGCCAGGCGCCCGCCGGTGACGATCGCCATCCCGAAGACGAGGCAGTAGGCGTTGATCACCCACTGTGCGGTGCCCACGTCCACGTTGAAGTCGTGCTCGATCGCGGGCAGGGCGACGTTCAACGCCGTGAAGTCGTTGGCGATCACGATCACGCCCAGGCCCATCGCGAGCAGGGCCATCACCGCGCCGGGGGCGATGCCGTCGCCGCCCCGGGGCGCGGGGGCAGCCGCCGGCGCCTCCTTCAGGCGGGCGTGCAGATGCAGCGCCGATCGCGCGTGCGCGCGGTGCGATCCCCCGAACGGCACGGCGGGACTTTACCGCCGGGCAGGGGGCGCTTCGAGTGCCCGCTAGAGCTCGGCGAACAGCCGCGGGTCGTTCGTGCAGATCCCGTCGACGCCCATCGCGGCGAGCGCTCGCATCCTCCGTGTGTCGTCGACGGTCCACGCGATCAGCTCGACCCCGATGTCGCGGCAGGCAACGACGAGTCGGCGGGTCACCACCGGGTGGTAGGCCCAGATCGAGCTGACGCCCAGCTCCCGCGCCCGGCGCCGGACGATGCCGGGCAGACGGGCGCGCAGCGAGATCAGTCCCGCGGCTACCGCCGGACGCGCCCAGAGCACCGAGTTCCAGTCGCGGGTCACCTTGGGCACCGTCCAGCCGAGCGGAATCTCCGGGTCGAGGTCGCGGAGCGCCATCAGGCTCGAGACCTCCATGGTCGAGATCTGCGCGCGCCCGCGTAGGCCTCGCTCGCGCAGCGCGGTGAGCACCTCGTCCTCGCGCCCGGCGATCTTCAGGTCGCAGTCGATCGCCACGCGGTCCAGCGGTGGTCGCGTGAACGCATCCATCGCCTCGTCGAACCGCAGCGGGTTGCGGCGCGCGGCGTCACCCCAGTCGTGGGCGACGAGCAGGGAAGGCGCGCCATCGCCGACGGGCCCGGCGGCCGCGCGACGCCAATCAGGGCCGTCACGGAACTCGGCTTTGGGGCGCAGGACGTCGAGCTCGATCATCTCCGCGCCCGCCTCGACCGCAGCCTCGAAGCTCTCGACGGTGTTCCCCGGCCGGATCAGGTCCGCGCCCTTGTGGCCGATGCGCTTCATCGGCTGGGGAGGGTATTGGCGAATGCCTAGCCGGACTTCGCGAGCAGCTCGGCGAGCCGGGCGTGCGACTCGTTCATGCCGCCCTCCATGCCCGCGCCCAGCATGCCATCGCGCTCCTCCGTCGTGTGGAAGAGCAACGTGGTCGTGACCTTGGTACGCCCCCCGAGATCCTCGAACGTGGCCGATTCGACGAGGACGTGGCCGGGCATTCCCTCCCACTCGAAGCTCTCCTCGATGCGCTCCGGCGGGGTGATCTCGCGATAGGTGCCGCGGAAACCCGTCTCGCCCTCCGGGTCGCGGCAGATGAACCGCCAGTCGCCACCGGGTCGCACGTCCATCGCCTCGACCGTGGTGGTCACACCGCGCGGCCCCCACCATTCAGGGATCAGCTCCGGGTCGATATACGCGGCGAAGACCCGTTCGCGCGGTGCGTCGAAGACGCGCTCGGCCCGGATCTCGCGGTCCGACGGCGTCGAGACGACGGTGCGGCTCGTGGTGTCGTGCTGAGCGTTGGTCATGGTTTCCTCCTTCTGGCGATCGCGCGGTTCGGGTATTCGCGATCTTCATCCCGTCAGACCGCCCGCGCGTGGAAAAGTCATCGCCCGGGAGGCTCCGCGGCATGGAGACGGTCTATCGCCGAGAGGTGCAATATCCGCGCATAGCGCGGGAAATGCACCGCTCGATGCGGTGACGGAGCCGGACCGAAGAACAAGGAGAAGCGAGGATGCACGGAGTCGTCGTCAGGGTCACCATCAAGGATGCGGAGGTGGCGGAGCAGGCGCTGCGTGAGCAGGTGGTACCGCGGGTATCGGAGTCGCCGGGATTCGTAACCGGCTACTGGCTGCGCAAGGACTCGAGTGGCCTGTCGTTTGCGATCTTCGAGTCGGAGGACGCAGCGCGAGCCGCCAGCGAGAACATCCAATCACCGAACCCCGACGCGGTGACGGTGGACGACGTCGAGGTCCGGGAGGTCGTCGCGAGCGCCTGAGGGCTCAGAAGAGCTGGTTCGAACAATTGGGCGGCTTGCCGCCTGACCTGCCAGTCGCGGTGCTAAGTCACCGCGCAAGGCCGAATCAGCCGTTCTTCAGAACAACTGATTCTCGGAAGCGCGTGAAGGCCCGTGTCGGCGCGTATCGCGAAATGCGGGATTCGCAGGAGTTTCGGGAGTTTCGGGAGGCACGCCTTGACGGCCCGTATCGCGCTGTCCGGCTCCGTTCGTTGACATCGCGTTGACAAACGCTGGTCCCTCAGCCGCCGTCGATCACCCTCACCCCGCCCGAGCGGTTGTGAGCGGCAACGACGGCATCCCGCGGGCTGGGGCATGGATTTCCTCGACGCGCGCCGTCGTCGTGCCACGGCCTCCTTAGCGTCGTGCCACGGCCCCCTTAGATTCGTCACCGGCGACGGCAGCTGATTCCCCCGACATGGCACGCCTGTGGTCGTCGTGTTTCGTTGTGCGGTGAAGCCTTCATCCCGGTTAGCGATCGCTTCTAAGCCCTCCCCTCGCGTCGCTGTAATCGCGAGTCACCGATTAGAGAGCGCACAGCGGCCGATCTTTCCCCCAGGCCTTTCCGTATAGGAAACGTCCGTTTCGTATACGGGCCGAGGCCGGTGGCGGAGAAGGCCGTGCCAATTCGGGAACGTCATGCCGTGCGAGTAGGCTTCCGGCGCCGATAGAGACGCTGAGCCGAATCAACCAAGGAGGTGTGGGCTTGCTTATCGCGGATTACGGCCTCGGGGACGCCTTGCTGACCGTCCTCGAGATCTTCTTGCTAGTTGCCTGGTTCTGGATCTTGATCACGGTTATCGGGGACCTCTTCCGCGACCACGAAACGTCGGGATGGGCGAAGGCCGCCTGGGTCTTCTTCCTCATCTTCCTGCCGTTCCTCGGCGTTCTCATCTACTTGATCGCCCGCGGAGAGGGAATGCGCGATCGCGCCGTCAGGCAGCAGGCTGACGCGAGAACGCAAATGGACGCCTACATCCGCGAGACCGCGGGCACCTCCCCCGCCGACGAGCTCCACAAGCTGAGCGATCTGCGCGACAAAGGGGCGATCTCAGACGCGGAGTTTGAGCGGGCTAAGGCGAAGCTCCTCGGCTGACCACGACCACCCAACGAAAGGATTCTGAATCGCAATGGCGACGCGCGACACAACTCGCGAACCCAGCGGCTGGGTGATCTTCGCTGGCGTGATGATGCTCATAATCGGGTTCCTGAACTTTTTCTACGGCCTCGCGGCGATCGTGAACGACGAGGTCGTCGTCGTCGGGGGCCACGGGGCGATCATCGCCGACATCACGACGTGGGGTGTCATCACGCTGATCCTCGCGGTGATCCTCGTGCTCACCGGCGGCGGCCTCTTAACCGGTGCCGAGTGGGCGCGCTGGGTCGGGGTGTTCTTGGTCGCCTTGAACGCGATCGACCAGGTGTGGATCTTCCCGGCGGCGCCGCTGTGGGCGTTCATCGTGATCCTGCTCGACGTGGTCGTCCTCTACAACCTGACCGCGCGCTGGACTGGAACGACCGCGCTATAGCTGTCACCGGGTGCATTGGGGATCGACGGCAACCGGCGACGTCGAGGAGTGAAGCATTGACAGAAAGGGGCATCAGCTGACCACATCACGTCGCCTGCACCGGCCTGTCTTCCTCACTGCGCCGGATCGAGCCAGCGGATCGACTCGATGAGGCGAGGACCGTAGGGCGACGGGTTTAATCGTTGTGAACGACTACGACCGGGCAGGGGGAACGCTTAACGACGGCGCTTGAGGTGCTGCCCTCGAGCCTTGCCCGTAGCCCGGTCACCCCGCGCGAGCCGACGACGATGGCTGCTACACGTCGTTCGCGCGCCAGGCCAAGGATCGCATCGGCGACGTCGCCCGACTCGGCGACGGAGACCGCCTCCGCTCTAAGTCCGGCGGATTTCGCGAGCTCAGCCCCATCGCGAGCGACGCTTTCGGCGCGAATCGCGAGCGCGTCCTCGATCTCCTTAGCTTCTGCTGTATCCACCGCGACCGGAGGCACGGCAATGCCATCCGCGCCTACCCCAGGCAGAACGGTGGCCTGATACGCCAGAGCCGGCTCCCACACGGTCACCACCACGACGGGGCGTCTGCCGAACAGCCCGGCGGCTTGCTGCACAGCTTGACGCGCCGCTTCCGAGCCGTCGGAGGCGATCAGGATGGGCGTCGCGTCGTTCATTCGCAGCAGGTTGGGTGCAAAAGATTGCCCGCGAGACTTTCGTGCCGATGGACAGGATCGTCCGAGCCTGCACAGTCTCTCACGCACGTGCCCGACCGCCGAAGAAAGGACGGATGAATGGCAGCACACGACACGACTGCGGGGCCCGGTGGATGGGTGACCTTCGCCGGCGCGATGATGGTGATCATCGGATGGCTGAACTTCTTCTATGGGCTGGCGGCGATCTTGAACGGCACGGTGGTCGTGGTCGGAGGCCATGGTCCGCTGATCGCCGACGTCACCGCTTGGGGCTGGGTCACGCTGATCCTCGGCGTGATCCTGATGAACGTCGGCGTCGGGCTGCTCAGGGGGGTCGAGTGGGCTCGCTGGCCGGGGACGTTCCTCGTCGCCCTGAACGCGATCGAGCAGGTCTGGATCTTCCCCGCTGCTCCGCTATGGGCGTTCATCGTGATCCTGCTTGACGTGATCATCATCTACCATCTGACGGCGCGCTGGGAGCAGCCGAGCTGATCCCGACTGAGCCGGCTCATCTCGGTTCAAGCTCCCCCAGGCGCCCTCGACGATGCGCGAGCTGTGTTGGCATACCGCAGAGATCGCGCCCGCGATGCTCCACCCCGGCTAGCTGCCGAAGAACGAGGCACAACTCGAACTCGAGTACCTGCGAGCCGGCTGGCCGGAGCCGGTCGATCGCACGTCACGCTACAACTGACCGCCGCCGCTCGTTGACAATCCGTTGACAGCCGGGCCGCGAGCCCGCATTCCAAAGCGGGAAACGGCCGCTTAGCTTAGAACAGCTGATTCTCACCTGCGAAGATCTCGCTGACGCTGTCGTCGGCGAAGATGCGGCGGATCGAGTCGGCGAGGGTCTGCGCCGTCGATAGGACCGTGATGTTGTCCGGGGCGCCGGGGCGTAGCGGGATTGTGTCCGTGACAACGATCCGCTCGATCCGCGAGTTCTCGTAGGCGAGGCGCTCGTACGCTGGCCCAGAGAAGACGCCGTGCGTGGCCGTGGCGATCACGCGGGCGGCGCCCTCCTCGAGCACGGTGGTGGCGGCCGCGCACAGCGTGCCGGCGGTGTCGATCATGTCGTCCACCAGAACAGCGGTCTTGCCGCGGACGTCGCCGACCACGTAGCCGATCTCGGCGACCTGCTGCGCTGGGCGCTCCTTCTCCATCACCGCCCAGTGGCAGCCGATCTTCCGGGCGAAGTTACGCGCCACTTTGACCCGGCCGGCGTCCGGGGAGACGATGACGAGCTCGTCGGGGAATGCCTGGTCCATGAACCACTGCGTGAGCATGGGCATGGCCGTCATGTGGTCCACAGGGACCTCAAAGAAGCCCTGGATCTGGCCGGAGTGGAGGTCCATCGTCAGGACCCGGTCGACGCCCACCGCCTCCAGGCACTTGGCGACGAGGCGGGCGGAGATCGGCTCGCGCGGCTCGGACTTCTTGTCCTGACGGGCATACCCGTACCATGGCATCACGGCGATGATCCGGTGGGCCGAGGCGCCCTGCGCTGCGTCGATCATCATCAGGAGCTCCGCCAGCGAGTCGTTCGGCGTCAGGCCGTGCGCGGGGTTGGCCGCCGTCGACTGCACGAGGAACACGTCGGCGCCGCGGATGGACTCGCGGTAGCGGCAGTAGACCTCGCCGTCCGCGAACGTCTTGAGCTCCACGTCGCCGAGGTCCACGTCGAGCTGCCCCGCGATCTTGGCGGCCAGCTCCATCGACGCGCGCCCGCCGAACACCATCAGGCGCTTCGTGTACTCCTGCGGGAGCGAGCTGACCTGCCGGGTGCGTTCCTCGAGCGTGCTCACGAGTGCTCGGTGTCTCCTTCCTCGGTTGCCTCGCGCGCCTTCTTCTCGCCGTAGCCCTCGATGTTCTGCTGTCGCGGCCTCGCGATTCCGAGGGCGCCAGGCGGCACGTCCACGGTAATCGCGGAGTTGGCGCCAGTGTAGGCGCCGTCGCCGATGGTTACCGGAGCGACCAGGGTGGTGTCAACGGCGGTGTGCACCCGGTCACCGATCTTCGTCCGGTGTTTGCGGAATCCGTCGTAATTCGCGGTGATGGTCGCGGCGCCGATGTTGGTCTCGTCCCCCACCTCGGCGTCGCCGAGATAGGAGAGGTGCGGCACCTTCGTGCCGCGGCCGACCCGCGTGTTCTTGAGCTCGACGAACGTCCCGACCTTCGAGCCGGGGCCCACGACGCTGCCGGGCCGCAGATAGGCGAACGGCCCGATGCTGCAACGGTCGGCGATCTCGCTGTGCGTGATGTAGGAGTGCGGCGCGGTCACCTCCGCGCCGATGGTCGAGTCGATTGCGGTCGTGTGGGGGCCAATGCTGCTGGCGCGGCCGATGCGCGTTTTGCCGAGCAGCGCCGTTCCCGGCTCGATGACGGCGTCGGGCTCGATCTCGACGTCGGCGTCAATCCACGTAGCCCCGGGATCGGTGACCGTGACGCCGTCGATCATGTGGCGCTCGAGGATCCGCCCGCGGGCGATCGCCGAAACCCGCGCCAGCTCGGCGCGGTTGTTGACGCCGAGGTTTACCGAGAGGTCGTCGACCTTGTGGGCGCTGACGCGCTTTCCCTCGCGACGCATCAGGTTGACGGCGTCGCCGATGTAGTACTCCCCAGCGGCGTTGTCGTTGGAGATGCGGCTGATGGCGTCGGCCAGGGCCGCGGCGTCGAAGACGAAGGTGTTGGTGTTGACCTCGTCGATGGCGAGGATCTCGGGCGGGATTCCCTCCGGGTGCTTGGTCTCGACGATGCGGTCGAACTCGCCCCTCGCGTCGCGCACGATGCGCCCGAGCGACTCGGGGTCGGGGCGGTCGACGGTGACGACGGTCGCCGCCGCGCGCCCATCGCGGTGCGCCTGGACCACCTCCCGCAGGTGCTCCGCCGTAACGAGCGGATGGTCGCCGTTCAGCACGACGACGGTGTCGGCGCCGGAGATCGCGTCGAGGGCGGCGCGAACCGCCCCGCCGGTGCCGTCAGGATGCGCCTGAACCACGGTCTCGGTGCCATCGGGGAGCGGGTCGGCGAGGTTGCGCTCCGGCGAGACGACGACGCAGACGCGCTCGGCCCCGGCGTCACGCGCAGCCAGCACCGGCCAGGCGATCATCGGGCGCCCGCAGACGGGATGGAGCATCTTCGGCACCGACGAGCGCATCCGGGTCCCCTCGCCGGCGGCCATGATCAGCACGGTGGGGCCGCTCACCTACGGAATCGTAAAGCGCAGCGACATGCCCTACAGGTCCGACATCGTGAGCTGAGAACCGTTTGCAATCTCGCTCTCCGCTCCCCGGCGCTCGACCTCGCGCTCGTACCAGCGAACCCACTTGCGGATCGCGTTGTCGGATACGCAGTACTTGCGCCCGACGGCGAGATAGCTCGTCTCCTCGATTTCGCGCAGGAGCTGGTCATAGGACGGGCGCTCGACCTTGCGGGTATCAGGTCTAGGGATTCGCTGAGGCGTGCCCTCACATACCGAGCGCCACAGTTGCGGGAGCAGTATCGCTGCTTGCGATGGCGCGGCCGAAACTCGACGCCACAGCGCTGACATTGTCGCGGGACTATTGGCTGACGGTTCTTTCTGGCGCAATGCGTATCGAACGTTGCGGCGCAATTAGGGCAGACGATTCGGAGATTCTTTAAGCGATTGTCGTTCGGTCTCCCGTTGATGTGGTCGAGGATCAGCGCCATGCGCCAGCCGCGCCACTGCTCTCCCTGCCCGCAGAGCTCACAGTGTCGCTCCTTGAGGCCCTCCTCGAAGAGCCGGTCCTTCAGGTGATTTCTCGAGTAGGTCGAATTCTCGACAAGGATCTCCTCCAGCGGCCGCGGGCGCTTCGCATTTCGCAAGGCCTCTCGGCGCACCGCGTCCGGATCGAAATGGTCAATCGGTATTGCCCATAAGCGCACATACTTCTTCAACGTCAGCCAGTTGCCGCCGGCGCTCTGATACTGCAGGCGGCGGAGAGTCTCCGCCCACGAGCGGCTTTGCGCAATTGCCTCGCGCAGCTGCGGCTCGGTGAATCGCGGACGCCTGGGCACGAACACATGTTCGCACCGAGATCGGACGGAAAGACGACGTAGACTCGGCACTCAATCCGGGGTGGGGTAATCGGCTAGCCCGCGACACTTTGGATGTCGAGGAGGAGGTTCAAATCCTCCCCCCGGAGCTCCGATCGGTTTGACCGAGATTCCGTCGGGACTCGTGCGGGAGTTCAGGGGCTGGCGAGTTGCTCCGGGGGAGACAACAAGTCGCCAAGGCGGTCCTGAGGAACCGCCGCATCCGAACTACGCCGGCCGCAGGAGCACCCGCGCCGGGGCGCCGTCCGATCCGACCAGCTTGATTGGCAGGCAGATCAGCTCGTAGTCGCCTGGCTCCGCCTCTGAGAGGTCGAGGCCCTCCACGATCCACACGCCCGCGCCGAGCAGCGCCCGGTGAGTCTCCGGGCCGTCGCTCTCGTACCCGCCGACCGAGAGGTAATCGACGCCCACGAGCGCCACGCCCGCCTCACCGAGAAGCTCCGCCGCCTCCAGCGAGACGTGAACGTACGCGGGGTCGAAGTCGCGATCCCACCACGGACGGTCCGAGTTCGTCGTCCGGAACAGGATCCGCTCGCCGCTCTGGATGTCGAGCCCCTCCAGCTGACCGCGGTCGACGGGCTCCTCGCCCTCGATCCGAATGACCCGCGCCGGCCCCATCACGATGTCGAGCGGCAGCGCCTCCATCCCGGGGTCCTCGTCGAAGAAGTGGAGCGGCGCATCCATGTGCGTACCCGTATGCGCGCTCATGTCGAGCCGCGTCATGTTCGCGTTGTCGCCGGCCTCGATAGTGGAGGTGCGTTCGAGCGTGACCTCCGGGTCGGCCGGCCAATGCACCATCCCCGAGCGCACCGGCACCGATACGTCGATCCACGCTCCCGAGCCCGCCACCGGCGCCACCCTCAATCCTCAGCCGGCGGCCGCACCCGGCCGCCCGCGGCCCCCGGCTCCATCGCCGGGCCGGAGGCGCTTGCGATCCCCAGCACCCGCATCGCCTTGATCCCCAGGCTCAGCTTCTCCCGCCCCTCGCTCGATCCGATGTCGTGCCCCGTCAGCTCCTTAACGCGCTCCAGCCGGTATCGCACCGTGTGACGATGCGTGAACAGGGTCGCCGCCGTTTGCGCCACGTTCCCGTCGTTGTCCAGGTAGGTCTCGACCGTCTTCACCAGGTCCGTCTCGTACTGCTCGTCGTAGACCGCGAGCGGCGCGAGCGTTTCCTGATAGAACCGCTCCAGCTCGCCCGGCTCCTCACTCATCGCCGGCAGCAGCAGACGGTAGGCACCGGTGTCCGCGAACGCGAGCACAGGTCGCCCCTCGGCCTCCGCCACGTTCGCAGCCAGCTCCGCCTCCTTGCCCGCCCGGTACAGGTCGACCGGATCCTCCGCCAGTCGGCTGCGCGCCACCGTGATGCTGAAGCCCGGCAGCGCCGCGCCCAGCTCCCGCTCGAGCGCCCGTGCCGCTCGCGCCAGGTGGGCATCGTCACTTGCCGGCACGATCGACACCACCTCCGCCGTCTCACCGTCGCCCAGCGCTCCCACTGATCCGGGGCCCACGGAGCGCACCGCCCGCAGCGCGACCGTCAGCACCCGCCCGCGCCAATCCCCCGCCTGCGCCGTGCGGGGCGCCGCCCGCGCGACGATCACGCCCGCCCCCCGTTCGATCCCCGCTCCGAGCTCGCCCGCCCGCGCCACGATGTCCCCCCGGTCGGTCACCTTGCGCTCCAGGAGCGCCCGCACGAAGGCCGCCGCAGCCTCGTCGCTGGCCCACTCCGGCGATCGCGAGCGCTCCACCTCGAGCGCGAGCAGCGTCGACACCATCCGCGTCAGCGCCGCCGCGGGCACTTGGCCGCGAGCCCGAAAGCGAAGCTCTCCCACCACCGTGTCGGCGACCCGGAGCTCAGCGCGCGCCACGTCGTCCGTGCCGGCGAGCAGCTTGCGCTCCTCCGCCCGCGAGGAGGCGGCGACCGCGAGCACGGCGCTCGAGCGGTCGATCAGCGCCACGCTTGCCCCGAGCGCCTTCGCGGCCGCCCGCGTCAGCGCCGGGAGCCCCGCCCCGGACTCGATCGCCTCCGAGAGCTCGTCGAGCGCGCCGTCGGAGCCCTCATTTGCAGGCATCTTTTGCGCAGCTTGCTCGCGAGCCACCACGGCATGGTAGGCGGAAGCCCGTTGGGACTGGGAATGCTCAGCCCAGCCCGGGAACGGTCTCCGATATCTGCGGCCAGTAGTAGACGATCAGAACCCCGATCGCGACCCCGATCAGCACCAGCACCAGCAGCACGAACAGCGACAGCAGCACCGCCGTCGCCTTCTCCCAGGTGCGCCCGTACGCGCCGACGGCGGGCACCAGGATCAACGCGGCGAAAGCCAGCAGGGTGATCACGCCCGCCCCGCCGAACAGGAAGTACTCAGTCCCGATCGCGAGGGACAGCATCACGGCCGGAATTGTGCCAAGAGTCCGTCCGGAACCCCGCGTGTGCCTGGGGGCGTCCAGACCGAGCGGGACCGGTCCAAACCAGCCGCGCCCGTTCCCGACGGGTGCCGGGGCTGGTTTCTTCACCCGCTCGCCATCCGGGCTCGCTCGGGACGGCTTCCGCACAGCCCGCCCCATCTGAGAGCCGGGCCGAGCCGGTAGCGCGATGCGTCCCGGACGTCATTCAGGTGCGCGGGGGGTTTTCGGGCGGACTCTCAAGTGGCCGACCGCCATGGCGACCGCCGCGCACGCGCAGAACGCGGCCGCCCCGAACGCCCACCCGCTCGTCACGTCGCTCAGGTAGTGAACGCGCAGGTACAGGCGCGAGAGCCCTACCAGGACCGCAATCGCGAACCCGGCGATGAGCAGCCCGGTGCCGCCGACCGTTCCCGGCCGCAGCCGGATCGCCAGCGTCACCGCCAGCCACGGGTAGAGCACCGCATGCGCGGCGTGGGCGCTCGGAAAGCCGGAGCCTCCCGCACCGGTCAGCGGGTCCGGCGGCCGCGGTCGATCCGTCAGTCCCTTCAGCTCCCCCACCCCGGCATAGATGATCGCCACCGCGACCACGACCACCGCGGTCTCCGCCCACCGCCCCTGCCAGAGCAGGAGCAGCGCCGCGACCCCAGCGATCGGCAGGACCACCGCGCTCGACCCGAGCGTCGTTATGACCTTGGCCACGTCCAGGAGCCAGCCCGCCTGCAGGTGGTCCACGAGGTCCAGCGCCGTCTGATCCCCGGGCGTCGGGCCCGGATCCGACATGACGATCGAGGTGTAAGTGACCACGACGTAAACGGCGACCGCAAGCACGGCGAGCACCGTGGTGAACTCGAGTCCCAGCCCGCCGGGCGTGATCCGGGCCCAGACGAATCGTGCCTGCGGCTGCACGCTGCGGCCGAGTGCCAGCACCGGGCGCAGCCACGATCGCCGCTCCATCGCCACCACCGCGCGCCGCCGGTTCTCCGGATTCCGCAGGAACCGCACCGCCACGACGATCGCCACGATCACCGCAACGGCGATCCCGAAGAACAGCGTCCCCTGCCCGGCGGCGTGCGCCGCGGCGTCCAGGCTCCGCGAGGCGAAGTACCCGAGGAGCACGTAACCCGCCGCCCAGAGCCCGGTGCCGAGGATGCTGAAGGGCAGGTAGCTCCAGTAGCGCATGCCCGACGTGCCGGCCGTGAACGGTGCGAGCGCCCGGACCAATCCGATGAACCGCCCGATGAAGATCGTCTTTCCGCCGTGGCGATCGAAGTACGCCTCGACGCGCTCGAAGCGCTCCTCCGTAATCCGCACCTTCGGCCCGTGCCGCAGGATGAATCCCCGTCCGAGCCGACGGCCGAGCAGGAAGCTGACCGAGTCCCCGGAGAACGAGCAGGCCCAGACGATCCCGATGGTGAGCACGACCGACGTCTCCCCCTGGCCGGCCACCGCGCCGCCGAGGATCACGACCGTCTCCCCCGGCAGCACCAGCCCCACGAATGCCCCGGTCTCGAGGAACGCCGCAAGGCCGACGAACAGGTAGGCGAGCTTCCCGACCTTGCTCGCCACGTCGTTGAGCACGCTCTGGAGGTCGATATTCGGGACGAGCTGGGTGAACGCCACGATCGCCCCGACGACCGCGAGCAACCCAGCGATCTGCAGGATCCGGGTCCGGCGGCTCACCGCCTCGTTCATCGCCCGGGCTCCGGCCCCGCGACGATCGCGCCCGCAAACCGCGGCCCAAGACGGCTCGCCGCCGCGTCGGCAGCCGCGACGTCGGCGAACAGACCAAACACCGTCGGTCCCGATCCGGTGACCAGCGCGACCTCGGCACCGGCCTCCCGCAGCGCCTCGAGCGCCTCGCCGATCCGCGGCCGCAGGGACTGCGCCGCGCGCCCCAGATCATTCACCAGGAGCTCCCGATAGTCGAGCGGCGAGGCGCCGCTCCCCGCGGCGAGCCGAAGCTCCGCGGCGATCTCATCCAGCTCGGCGCGATCGCGGCCCGGGCCGAGCTGGTCGGCCTCCTGGTAGGTGCGCGCCGTCGGCAGCCCCTCGCGGTCGGGGACCAGCACGATCCCGAAGCGCCGGGGAGCGGGAAGCGGCTCAACCTCTTCGCCTGCCCCACCGACGAGCGCGAAGGCCGGATCCAGCTGCGACCGCACGTCCGCCCCCAGCTCCGCCGCGACTGCGTCCAGGTCGCCCACCTGGCCCCGCGCCAGCCTGAGCACCGCGGCCGCGTCCGCGCTGCCGCCGCCGAGGCCCGCCGCCACCGGGATCCGCTTTTCGATCTCGACCCTCACCGGGCCCCGGCTCCACCCGCGCTCTCGAAGCGCGGCCAGAGCGGCCGCGGCGAGATTAGGCCCGTCGATCCGAGGGCACACGATCTCGTCGCGCTCGGCGTCGGCGACGACGATCCGGTCCGAGAGCGTTATCGGGCAAAAGAGTGAGCGCAGCTCGTGCAGCCCGTCGTCGCGACGCCGGCCGAGGTACAGGCACAGGTTGAGCTTGGCCGGCGCGCGAAGCGTCAAGCGACCCCCAACTCGGCCGCCAGCGCCGCGAATTCCGTGGGCGTGAGCCGCTCCGCGCGGCTGTCCGGTGGCAGGCCGAGTCGCTCGAGCGCCTCGCGCGCGGATGCGCGCGAGGCTATCCCCGAAAGCTCCAGCGAGCTGGCGAGCGGCTTTCGCCGGTGCGCGAAAGCCGCTCGCACCAGCACCGCCACCGCCGGCGAAGGAAAAGGCGCCACGCGCCGCAGCCGCACCAGCGCCGAGTCGACCCGCGGGCGTGGCCGGAACACCGCGCGGTTCACGTCGCGGATGAGCGCGACCTCGCAGGAGAGACGTGTGACGACACTCGGCGCCCCGTACGCTGGCGACCCAGGAGCCGCGCGGAGCCGGTCCGCGATCTCCCCCTGCACCATCACCGTCCAGCGCCGCACGCTCGGAAGCTCGGCGATCGTTCGCAAGAGCACCGGTGTCGCAACCGAGTAAGGCAGGTTCGACGGCATCGTGGTCGGCGGAGGCTGCAGACGTCGGAGGTCGATCCGCATCGCGTCCCCCCGGACGACCGACACGTTTCCGGCCCGCTCGGCCATCTCCTCGAGCTCACTTGCAAGCCGTTGGTCGATCTCCACCACGTGCACGTGCGCAACGCGCTCGGCGATCCGCTCGGTCAACGCTCCCTCGCCACCCCCGATCTCGAGCGCGACGTCGTCCGGCTCGAGCTCCGCGTCGCGCACGATCGCATCGAGCAGGTTCGGATCGGCGAGGAAGTTCTGCCCCAACCTCACCATTGGAAGATTCGCGCCGCGTTCGCCTCGACCGTCTGCTCGAGCTCCTCGTAGGTGACCCCGCGCTCCGCGGCGACGACCTCGGCCACCTCGACGACGTTGGCCGGCTGGTTGGGCTTGCCGCGCACCGACTGCGGCGCTAGGAACGGCGAGTCCGTCTCCACCAGGAGCAGGTCGTCGGGCACCAGCCGGACCGTCTCGCGCAGCTCGGCCGACCTCGGATACGTGACGTTGCCCGCGAACGAGCAGTACCAGCCGTGCTCCACCACCTCGCCCGCCCGATGCGGTGGCACCGAGCAGCAGTGAAGGATCACCGCCACCCCGTGTGCCTCCGCCGCAAGCGCGGCGAAGACCTCATCCATCGCGTCGTGCGTCCCGGACCGGTCGCGCAGGTGGATCACGAGCGGCAGGGCGGTCCGCCGGGCGATCCCGATCTGCGCCGCGAACGCCCGGTGCTGCTCCTCCCGAGGGCTGGAATCCCGGTAGTAGTCCAGGCCGGTCTCGCCGATCGCCCGCACGCCCTCATGAGCCGCGAGCTCCTCGACGTCACGCTCGGCGGTCTCGTCGAATCCCGCCGCGGAATTCGGATGGCGCCCCACCGAGGCGAACACACCGCCGTAAGCCTTTGCGGCGGCGATCGCCTCGCGGTTCGACGCCTCGTCGAGCCCGACCGTCAGGATCCGCCGCACCCCGACCTGCCGCGCCGCCGCAACCAGCCCGTCGTCGGCCGGCTCGCAGACGCCGAGGTGGGCATGCGTGTCGATCACGCGGTGAGTCTAGGTGCGCCGATAGCGGCGATCACGAGATCTCGAGGCAACCCGGGCTTAGAGATCCCGCCGCGAGAACGCGAGCGCGGCGCCGCCGGCGATGAGGGCCGTGTAGGCAAGCGACCACAGGACCAAAGGGGGTCCCGCGGCCTCAGCGCCTCCGAACGGCCCGAGCTGGAGCACAACCCCGGTTAGCCCGCTCGTCTCGGAGATCAGGGCGTGCAGGCCGGCCTGGTAGAGGCCGTCGAACGGCAGGATCCACGTGGCGACGCGCCCGATCGTGTGTAGTGAGTGCGAGTCCAGCGCTCTCCCGATCTGGTCGAGGAGCCCGGCGACGAGCCCGGTCCCGAGAACCATGAACACGGCGATCCCCTGCGCCGTCGCCGACATGTACACGGAGGCGAGCAGCGAGATCGCCGCGATCGTGACGACGCTGAGCGCCAGGCCAAGTCCGGGTCCCACCACGTGGTCGGGAACCCAGCCTCCCTCGATCGCGGTGATCGCGAGCGCAACCGCGTATACGAGGACAACGTAAGCCGCCGCCACGAGCGCGGCGCCGCCGAGCCGCGCCAGCACGATGGTCCGCCTGTCGATCGGACGCACGGCGATCGGCTGCAGCAGCCCAGCCTCGGCGTCACCGCGAACCACGCCGAGCGTGAGGAAGATCGCCACGACGGAGCCGAGGAACAGGATCGCGAACATCGCGAGGCCGAGGAGGGTCGCGCCGGTGAACGCGGTCGGATCGAGGATGCTCTCATCGCGCGGCGCGAAGGCGCTCGTGTCGCGGAACGCGAAGTAGCCTCCCACCGCGTACAGGGCGAGGAATCCCACAGTGAGGACCAGGACGACGAGGAACACGCGCCGGCGCACGCTCTCGCGAAGCGCGTAGCCGACGATCACGAGTACGGGGCGGGCGCCGGTCATCCGGTGGCTCCCCCGACGGCCTCGAGGTAGGTCTCCTCGAGCGTGCTCGCCAGCACCCGCGCCCCGTAGACCCGCTCGCCGGCGGCCACCAGCTCGGCCACGATGCGCGGCATGTCCTCGCGCGTGGCGCCGTCGTATAGGCGCGTCCCGCCGTCCACCTCCACCTCCACCCCACGTGGCCGGGCGAGCTCCTCCGGACGCCCCTCGGTGACGACTCGCCCCTCGTTCAGGATCGCGACGCGGTCGCAGACGCGCTCGACCTCACTCAGCAGGTGCGAGTTCAAGAGGACCGCCGTTCCGCGATGCCGCAGCTCTCCGAGCAGCTCGCGGACGATCCCGCGGCCGGCCGGGTCGAGCGCGCTCGTCGGCTCGTCCAGGAGCAGCAGCCTGGGCCGTCCGACCAGCGCCTGGGCGATGCCCAGCCGCTGCTGCATGCCCTTCGACATCGCCTCGACCCGGATCGATGCTGCGTCGGAGAGGCCCACCAGGCGAAGGAGCTCAGCCCGCTCCGCGCCGCCGCCCCGCGAGCCAGCGAGCCGCTGATGGAGGCCGAGCAGCTCCTCGGCGCTCACCCAGGGCGGGAACCGGACCAGCTCCGCCAGGTAGCCGATCATCGCGCGCGCGGCGCGCGAGCCGGCGGGATGCCCACGCACCTCCACCGTCCCCGACGTCGGGCGAACAAGACCGCAGGCGATCTTGGTCAGGGTCGATTTCCCAGCCCCGTTCGGCCCGAGCAGGCCAACGAGCTCGCCGTCGCCGACCTCGAGGCTGACGCCGGCGAGGGCGACTGTCGCGCCGTAGCGCTTCACGACCTCGCGGGCGACGATCGCCACGCGTGCTCCTATCGCACGCGCTGCTTTGTTGGTTCCCGCGCGTGCGCCTGGCGAGTGCCGGGGCGTGGCTGGCAAGTCCCCAGCCGGCGTGGCGTAGCAGCGCGAAGCGAGCGCGGCCGCGGACGCCGCCAGCCGCGTTCCGGTGCCGCCAGGGGTGCGTGGGGGAGCCGACAAAGCAGCGCTATACCGCCGCGGCCTCGATCTTCGGGAAGAGCGGCGGGAGCTTCTCGATCCGCTGTCCGCCGCCGTGTGAGCCGAAGGCGGCGAC
>JBKPHA010000096.1:0-4557 GCA_046729615.1 Actinomycetota bacterium | reverse complement strand
CGTAGGTACGGCGCGGTTGTGGCGGCGCCTGGACGCGCGGGGCGGCGCGCGCCGGGCGCGACGATGCACCCCGCATCGCCTGCGCCCGGCGCGCTTGCCAGCCACGCCCAGCCGCCGCCAGAGCCGCGGCGTATTTGCGTGAGTCGCCACCCAGTTCGTCAGCCGCCCGTCCCGCCCGAGCTGACAGCGCCGGACGCGCTGCTGTCGGTGCCGCTCGGTGAGCTGGAGCTGGGCGATGGCGCGGGCTGGCTGGGGGTGGCCGACGGCGCTGCGCTCGACGAGGGTCCGGAAGCGGAGGACGAATCGGTTGAAGGCGTCGCAGGGGCGGCCGTCGTGGTCGCCGCGGTCGTGGTCGGCGCGTAGGTGGTGGTCGGCGCGGCGGTGGTTGTCGTGGGCGCGTAGGTGCTGCTGCCGGCCGGCGGCGGCGGGACCGTGTGGTCGTGCGGCCCTGCGGCCTTCTTCATCGACTCGTAGGCCTCCAGGACGTCGTGGAAGATCAGCGCCGGGATCGTGCCGCCGTCGACCGGGCCGCCGCTGTACTCGGTGGACATCGATTTGACCGAATCGGCGTGGCCGACCCACACCGCGATCGTGACGTCGCGGTTGGCGCCGACGAACCACGCATCGCCGTTGTTCTCGGTCGTGCCGGTCTTGCCGAACAGATAGGGATCGCCCGTGTTGGCGGCCGTGCCGGTTCCGGACGTGACGACGCTGTGGAGCAGGGAGCGCGCGGTGGCGGCGGCCGTGGGCGGGATGACCTGGTGCGTCTCGACACGGTCCTGTCCCGGATCGCCGTTGTTCGTCGCCACCGGGTCGCCGTTCTCGTCGTCGACACGCTGGATGGCGATCGGCCCGTCGGGCGAGTCCGCCATCGTGCCGGTGACGATCTGGCCGTCGTGAGCCAGCGTCTCGTAGGCATGCGCCATCTCGATCGGCGTGACTCCGGTCTCGAGGCCGCCCAGGATCAGCGCGGGGTTGTACGGCTCGAATGGCCCGCCGTTGATCGAGTACGTGGCGTGGGAGTCCCGGAGGTCGGTCTGGATGCCCATCTTGTGGGCGGTCCCGGCGATGCTGGCGACACCGCCCTGGAGCGACATGCCGAGCTGCGAGAAAACCGAGTTGTCCGAGTAGGTGGTCGCAGTCGCGAGCGATGCAGTGCCCTGGTACTCGTCCTCGTAGTTGCTGACATCGAAGACGTCGTTGACGATCCTCGTGCCGCCACCCTTCGTGGAAAGCTTCGCCTTGAAGGGGAGTCTCTGCGGCGCCGAGGTGAAGACCTGGTCGGGCGAATGGCCCTGCTCCAGTGCGGTGACAAGGGTGAAGGGCTTGAACGCAGAGCCCGGCTGGCGGTGGCCGAGGGTGGCGAGGTTGAATGGCCGCTTCGCGTAGTCGGTGCCGCCGACCATCGCGCGGACCCCGGCGGTCTGATTGTCGAGCACGACCACGGCGGAGTCCAGCCCGACGGGCGCGGTGTGGTCGATCGCGATCTTCGAGACCTCCCGCTGGAAGGGAAGATCGAGCGTCGAATAGACGCGGAGCCCGCCGCTGAATGCCTCGCCCGATCCGTACTTGTCGACTAGTTGCTGCCGGAGCCAGCTCGTGAAGTAGGGCGCCAGGGAATCCCCGGTCGGGGTGTGGATCTGGCTCGGCTTGGGGAGGGGCTCCTTAGAGAACTGGTCGTACTCCTCCTGGGTTATGTCGCCCTGGCTCATCATATTCGCGAGCACCTGGTTGCGGCGAGCGAGGGCGGCGTCGGGGTTGGTGAGCGGGTCATAGCCTGCCGGGCTCGAGATCATCCCGGCGAGGAGCGCCGCCTCCCACGGATACAGCTCCTTGGAGCACCGATCCTCGGGGCTACCACAGCCGGGGTGGTTGTAGCCGAAGTATGTCTTCGCGGCTTCCTCGATCCCGTAGGCGCCGTTGCCGAAGTAGATCTCGTTCAGGTACGAGGTGAGGATCTTGTCCTTGTCCCAGTGGCGCTCGAGCTGGTACGCCAGCGCCGCCTCGCGAAGCTTCTGGAAGATCGTCCGGCCTCCCTGGGCCCTGAGGGCGTTCTTCACGAACTGCTCGGTGATCGTCGAGCCCCCCTGCTCGGCGCTGGTGTGAAGGACGTCCTGGATTACGGCGCGGCCGATTCCCATGAAGTCGACCCCGCGGTGCTCGTAGAAGCGCTGGTCCTCGATCGCGACGGTCGCCTCCTTCATCACGGGGGCGATGTCCTCCGAGTTGACCAGGATGCGGCCCTGGTTGTTAGTGACGGTCGCGATCTTGTCGCCGTTGATGTCGTAGACGATCGAGTTCTGCGCGTTCGCGAACTGGGCGCGGTCCTCGAGCTGCGGTAGATCGCCCGCGACGGCCATCATGATTCCGAAGATCCAGGAGATGAAGGCCAGGATCGAGAGGCCGAAGACGACGAGGGCGATGCGGAGCTTGCGCAGCTTGGGCCCCCGGCGCGGGGGGTTGGAGCCTGGCGGTTTCGGCGGGATCGTGGAGACCGGTCGGGTGGGCGGGCCGCCGTTCGCGCCGTCCCCGCCAGCCCCGTTCGCGCCCGGGATCGTGCCCACCTGTGTCGCGTCGCCGTTCGCGGAGCGGCCGTTGGTGGCTCGCGGGCGCCGCGACCCGCCGCGGGAGGGCAGCCGGAGCCGGCGCCCGGTCAGCTCAATTCTCGGGGCCATGCGGGCGCTCTCGGTTCATCGTGCTCATTTCCGTGGAGCTCTCGGCGGCGAGCAAACGAGGGCGGATCCGGTCCGCCGTTCGACGATCACCGTAGGCAGAGGGCGGGGAAGCCAGGCCCGCCAGGCGAGCGCGTCAGTCTAGCATTGGCCGGGTGACGGATTCACCGGGTCGGAGCGACGTCTCGACCCTCCTCGAGGGGGCCGTGGAGGCGCTTCCGGCGGGCATGCTGGCGCGGCAGCTCGCAGACCAACGACCGCTCCGCGTGAAGCTCGGGATCGACCCGACGGCGCCCGACATACACCTCGGCCACGTCGTGGTCTTGACGAAGCTCCGCCAGTTCCAGGATGCCGGTCACGTGGTCGTTTTGATCATCGGCGACTACACCGCCAGAGTGGGGGATCCGAGCGGCCGCGCGGTGGAGCGTCCCGTGCTGAGCAACGAGGAGATCGACGCTCACGCCCGCACGTTCCAGGAGCAGGCGTTCAAGGTGCTCGATCCCGGACGGACCGAGGTGCGCCGAAACGGCGAATGGTTGTCGATGCCGAGCGATGACCTCTTCCGGCTCGTGCGGCACTTCACGGTGGCGCGCCTCCTCGAGCGGGAGGAGTTCAGCCGGCGGATGGAGGCCGAGGAGCCGATTTCCGTGCTGGAGCTCCTGTATCCGATCCTCCAGGGGTACGACTCGGTGGCGGTTACGGCGGACGTCGAAATCGGCGGCACCGACCAGAAGTTCAACCTGCTCTTCGGACGCGACGTGCAGGAGTCGTTGGGGGTGGAGCCGCAGTCGATCCTCACGATGCCGATCCTGCCGGGCACCGACGGCGTGCGGCGCATGAGCAAGTCATTCGGGAACTACGTAGGGGTCGCTGAGCCCCCCGAGGAGATGTTCGGGAAGCTCATGAGCATCCCCGACAACGTCATGGGCGACTACTACCGGCTGCTGCTGTACGAGGCGCTCGATCCGGATCGCCATCCCGCCGAGGCGAAGCGGGAATTGGGAAGGCGTCTGGTCGCCCGCTTCCACGGCGCCGAAGCGGGGCGGGAGGCCGAAGCGCGCTTCGACCAGGTTCACGTGCGCCGCGAGGTGCCGAAGGACGTTCGCGTCGTGCCGGTGGAGGCGGGAGAGACTGGCGAGGTGCATCTGCCCGCCGTGATCGCGACCGCGTTCGGGGTGAGCACGAGCGAGGCCCGTCGGTTGCTGAGCCAGGGTGGGGTCAAGGTGGATGGCCAGGCGCTGGGCGCGGAGCAGCTAGACGTGCCCATCGCGGCGCTCGCTGGCAAGGTTCTGCAGGTCGGAAACCGGCGCTTCGCCCGGGTGCTGGACGGCCGTTCGTAGCGGCGGCATCGTCCGGCCATGACCTGTTCACGGGCCCGCTACACTCCTCGAGCCCACCAGGGGTCGAGCTCGATCGGCTGGATCGAGCGCCGATCCGCCGATATACTGGATGGTCGCCCTTGAGGCGGTTCGTGCCTGCACGGAGAGTCCCTACGAGGCAGGAGCGGAGCGGTCCTTGAAAACTGAGCAGCGCGCGAGCCGAGGGAGTTCCTTCCGCGGCTCGTGACCACGTCCGACCCGTCGCCGCGGCTGTTTCGCCGTGCGCGACGGGCTATCAACCCTGTCATGTCCGGCCGTCGGCTTGTGTACTCGGCGGCCACGTCAGGCATGACGACTCTCTAAGACAGAGGAGCCGGCATCCCTTGACCGGGATGTCGGACTTGAAACCTCGAGTCACTTTTTACGGAGAGTTTGATCCTGGCTCAGGACGAACGCTGGCGGCGTGCCTAACACATGCAAGTGGAGCGACGAACCAGGCTTCGGCCTGGGGCAAAGCCGCGAACGGGTGAGTAACACGTGGGTAACCTGCCCCGATGACCGGGACA
>JBKPHA010000095.1:0-8248 GCA_046729615.1 Actinomycetota bacterium | reverse complement strand
GCGCGGCCGACGGAGTCCTGGACGTACGCCTCGGCGTCGCTCGCGCCGGCGGCGAGCGCCGCCTCCAGCGCCTCGTCGGCGATCCGCGCCAGGTCCACTAGACGGCGGTTCCTCCCACCGTCAGCTCGCGGATACGGACGTGCCCCTGGCCGGTCCCCACCGGCACCCTTTGGCCGCCCTTGCCGCAGAAGCCGGTCTTCATCTCGAAGTCCGACGCGACGGCGTCGATCTTGCCGAGGGCGTCCAGGCAGTTGCCGATGAGCGTCGCGCCGCGGCACGGCTTGGTCTTCTCCCCGCCCTCGATCAGGTAGCCCTCCGAGACGCCGAAGACGAAGTCGCCCGTGGTCGGGTCCACCTGGCCGCCGGCGAACGACACCGCGTAGAAGCCCCGGTCGATCTCCGCGATCAGCTCCTCCGGGGCGGCGTCGCCGGGGGCGATGAAGGTGTTTGTCATGCGTGGGATCGGAAGGTGGCGAAAGCTCTCGCGCCGCCCGTTGCCGGTGGAGTCGACGCCGTCCCTTCGCGCCCGGACGAGGTCGTAGAGGTACGAGGTGATCCGCCCCTCGTGGATCAGCGCAGTCGTCCGGGTGGGGGTGCCCTCGTCGTCGATCCCGTCCGTCCCCCACTCGCCGGGCAGCCGCCCGTCGTCGTAGGCGTCGAGGTGCGTCGCCGCGACCTGCTCCCCCAGCTTTCCCGCGTAGACGGAGGCGCCCTTCTGGACATGGTCGGCCTCGAGGCCGTGGCCGGTCATCTCGTGGAAGAGGACGCCGCCGAAGCCGCCCCCGACGACCACCGGCATCGCGCCCGCCGGCGCGGGATCCGCGTCCAGCAGCGTGAGCGCAATCCCGGCGGCGCGCTCCGCGGTCCGCTCGGCGGCCCCGTGCTCGACCAGCTCGAACCCCCGGTGGCCGCCCAGCGTCTCGAACCCGGTCTCGACCCGATCGTCGCGGCGCGCCACGACCTGCACGCCAAGCCGCACCCGCGTTCGTTCGTCGGTCGCGAAGCGGCCGTCGGAGTTCGCCACGGTCACGAGGCGGCGGCCCTCGGCGTAGCTCGCCATGACCTGGGCGATCTCATCGCCGGCGGCGCGAGCGGTCTCATCGCAGGCGCGAAGCAGCTCGGCCTTGCGCTCCGCGGGGATTGCAGCCGGGGGCGTCGCGATCTCCTGCGGGCGTGCCGCCTGCACGGTCTCGAGCTCCTGCGGCTCGGTTCGCTCGCCGCGCAGCGCGGCCGCCACGGCTTCCGCCGCGCGCTCGAGGTCCGGCTCGGCGAGCCCGTCCACGTGCGCGAAGTAGGTGGTCTCGCCAGCGATGACGCGCACGCCGGCGCCGCGCTCGGCGCCCCTCTGCACCCGCTCGATGCGCGACTCGTCGACGGCAAGGCCGAAGTCGGACCGCTCCTCGCAGAAGACCTCCGCGAAGTCGCCGCCCCTGCGCAGCGCACGGTCCACCATCCTGGCCGCGAGCTCGGCGTCGACGAGGGGCTCGGGCCCAGCGCTCATGGAAGCGGCCCCATCACGACCGCGCTGCGTCGATCAGGTCGGCGGCGGCACGGAACAGCGCCCTGCCCGCCTCGGTGTCGGAGGGGTAGGCGACGACGCGTCCTCCGCTGTAGTGGACGCGCGCAAAGGGTTGGCGCGTCTGGCGGCGGCGGCGCATGAAGGCCGCGGCCTCCTCCGCATATCCCGACACGCGGTCGATGATCCTGCGCTGCGGCTTCGGCGCCACTCAGCCTCCCTCCCGCGCCAGATCGCGAAGCACCGCGCGCATGTCGAAGATCATGAGCGAGGCGAGCGTGAAGCGGTCGCTCACGGCCACCATCGCGAGGCCTCTCTCCCGGACCGCGAACGCCTCCCCATCCTCGGTCGCGACGTGGACGTGGCTCGCCGGCGCGTCGCCCGCCTCGTCGGCCGCCCCGAGGAGCTCGGACGCGGCGGCTTGCCACCGCCCGAGGTCGCCGGTCGCCGCGAGGACGCGCCCATCGGCGCCGAGCAACGCGCAGCCCCGCAGGTCAGCCGACATCTCCCGCAGCCGGGCGACGGCAGTCTCCGCGATCTCGGCGGACAGGTGTTCGGCGTTCGCGCCCATCACTCGGTCAACATATATCCGTGTCGCTTCAGCGGGCGTCCTGGCTCACGGTCGTCATCGCATGCGCGATCGCGGCGATCATCCTGGCCGTCAACGGCTACGTCGGCTACCCAATCGTCGTCGGCGCCGTCGGAGTGTCGGCGGCGGTGAATCTCCTCTAGTCATCGCTGGTCATCCCGCCCGATAGGGGTGGGTCTCGGGTGCTTTCGGGGCGCGGGTCGCCCGTTCTGGCTCGACGTGGATCAGCACGTCGGAGTCCGGGATCTCGGTCTCGATCGCGTCGCGGAGCCGGTGCGCGAGCGCGTGTGCGTCCTCGAGCGTGGTCCCGTCGCGGAACTGGACGTGCATGTCGATGTAGCGGCGGGCGCCCGCGCGGCGGGCCCGCAACTTGTGGTAGCCGACCATCTCCTCGGGGCGCGCCCGGGCGATCGCGGCCTCGATCCGGTCGAGCTCCTCGGGGGGCGGAGCCTCGTCCAGCAGAATGCGCGAGGACCGCGTGAGAATCCGAAGGCCCGACGCCACGATCGCGACGGCCACCGCGATCGCCACGATCGGGTCGAACGCGTCATTGCCGGTCAAGAGCGCGATGCCGAGACCGAGGAAGACGCCGATGGACGTCATCGCGTCGGTGCGAAGGTGGGCGGCGTCGCCCTCGAGCGCCGCCGACCGGAGCGCGCGTGCGCGGCGATCCAGATACGCCGAGACGACGAGGTTCACGACCACGGAGCCGCCGATCACCGCCAGCCCGACGCCCAGGTTCTCGACCTCGGCGCCGATGACGAGGCGGTGCGTGGCCTCGTAGATGATCACGGCCGCGCCGACGAGGATGAGCATTCCCTCGATCGCGGCCGCGAGATTCTCGGCCTTCTCGTGCCCGTACTGATGCTCCCGGTCGGGCGGCTCATCCGCCTTGCGCACCGAGATGAGGGCGATCACGGACGCGACCAGGTCGATCCCGGAATGGGCTGCCTCGGTCAGAATCGCGATCGACCCCGTGATCGCGCCGGCCGCGATCTTCAGCCCGATCAGCAGCGAGTTCGAGACGATGCTGAGCGTCGCGGCGCCCGACTTCGTGCCCCCGCCCATGTCTACCCCAACGCCTCGGCGAGCTTGCGCGCGGCGCGACCGCGGTGGCTGATCGCGTGCTTTTCGGCGGGGTCGAGTTCGGCCATCGTACGATCGTCGTCGGGTCCGGTGTCCACCGGGATGAACGCGGGGTCGTAGCCGAACCCGCCCGTGCCGCGAGGCGTCTCGGCGAGCGTTCCCTCGCAGCGCCCCTCGACGATCAGCTCCTCGCCGCGCTCGTCGACGTAGGCGAGGGCGCAGACGTATGCCACCGAGCGGTCCTGCACCCCCGCCAGATCCTGTAGGAGCAGGTCCAGGTTCTCCTCGTCGGTCGCGTTGGGCCCGGCGAACCGTGCAGAGCGCGGCCCAGGGCGGCCGTCCAGCGCCCTCGCCGCGATCCCGGAGTCGTCGGCGATCGCCGGCATCCCGGTGGCCGCCTGGGCCGCGCGCGCCTTGTCCAGAGCGTTCTCGGCGAACGTGTCGGTGTGCTCCGGCGGGAGCTCGACGTCCTCCGGCAGTGGGACCAGCTCGAGCCGGTCGAGGATCGCCCGGATCTCGCGCAGCTTGTGTTCGTTGCGCGTGGCCACGACGACCCGCCGCGCCGGCATCAGCTCGATGCCGCCACCGCCACAGCCTCCTCCTGAGCGTCGCGAAGCAGGGCGATCGCCGGCTCGGCCAGCGCCAGCAGGTCGTCGAGGGACGCACGGGATACCGGCGTCCGCTCGGCCGTCGCCTGCACCTCGACGAGCCCGCCGTCCCCGCTGATCACCACGTTCGCATCGACCTCGGCGCGCGAGTCCTCCGAGTAGTCCAGGTCCAGCAGCGCCTCGCCCTCGACGATGCCGCAGCTCACCCCGGCGATCGAGCTCGTGAGCGGGCTGCGATGCAGCTCGCCGGCCTCGACAAGCGCGTCCAGGGCGGCCCGCAGGGCGATATAGCCCCCCGTGATCGAGGCGCAGCGGGTGCCGCCGTCGGCCTGGAGCACGTCGCAGTCGACGTAGACGCTTCGCTCGCCGAGCGCCTCGAGGTCGACAATCGCGCGGAGCGAGCGCCCGATCAGCCGCTGGATCTCCACGGCGCGGCCGTCGGGACGGCCTCGCTTGACGTCCCGCTCCTTGCGCTCGCCTGTGGAGGCGGGAAGCATCGCGTACTCAGCGGTCACCCAGCCGCGGCCCGATCCCTCCAGCCAGCGCGGGATCGACCTCGTCACCGACGCGGTGCAGATGATCCGGGTCTCGCCCTGCGAGTAGAGCGCCGAGCCGTCGGCGGTCCGGACGAACCCGGGCTCGATCTCCAGCGGCCGCAGGTCGGCCGGGCCTCGGTCGTAGCTTCGCCGAATCGGCACGACGCCAGTCTGTCAAAGGGCCGAATGACCGCCGCTGCTCCCGCCGGCGCCCCCGGGGTCGATCCTGGGGGCAGGTCCCGGCGGACGCCCACGCGAGTCGCTCGCCTCCGGCCCCTAGTCGAGCTTTGGCGACTCCTAGTGCGCGCGGGCTAAGTGCACGTACGCGGTCCGCGTCGGATTCAGCGGAAAGCTCAGCACGAGCCGATCGCCGTGCAACCTGTAGTGTCGGACGAGGTCCGTGCCCTCGGTCGCGGGGATCGACGAGTAGCGAACATGGTGCAAGGCATCTTTCGCTCCTTCATCCGATGGCTCTCAATGCGTCGAGGTGGGCGAAGCCGGCACGGGCTTCGGCCTGCGAACCGTGAGGAACACGGCGCCCCCGAGTGCCACGAGAGCCATCGCGGCCCCGGCGCCCAGCGCGGCGTCGCCCCAATGGAACCCGTCGGCGGAGCCGATCGGCGACGCGGAGCCCGACGTGCTCGGTGGCGGCCCGACGGTCGCGTTCAGCGACGACGTGCCGGGGCCGACGCTCTGCGATTCCCCGGAGCCGCTCGGCTCCGGCGGGTGCGCGATCGCGTTGAGCGGCGCGTGGTCCGCGACACCGGCGGGCCGGTTCGAATCGCTCGATCCACCCGTGATCGCGTTGACCGACGAGTATTCGCTCGCTCCGCTCGCGCTCGCGGGGATCGCGAGCGCGCAGACGCCCAGGGCGAGCGCGAGCGCGCGACACCACGAGTTCCGCCTCGGCCGTCTCATGGTGGTGATGGTGTGAGCCCTCATTCCGGGCCTCCTTGGTGTCCTGGCCCGGCCCTCGACCCCCGATGAGACGAGGCTCCGGTGCCTGTTGTCGAGCGGAGGCTCCGACAGGGCGGTCTATTTGCGGTCTATTCCGGTCTGCAGCCGGCGCGATCGACCCTCACCCCGAGTGGCAGGTCTGCCTCCGGTGCCCGGGCCGCGAAGCGCCCGTGCGAGCGCCTCGAGCGTGAGAAACATCGCGAGCGCGAGGACCGCAGCCGTGAGGATGTACCAGGGCCAGGGGCCCATGAGATCGAGGAGGGAAGCACTGGACGGCTTCTCCCGCAGGAACATGTAGTTGCCCCCGGTGAGCAGGTTGCCCAATTCCGCAAGGGCAGCGAACGCGACGGTGACCGCAAAGACGCGCCAGACCGCCGCTGGGCGCGGCAGGAGGCGGCGCCCGAAGACGAGCAGACACGCGGCGACGACCGCGCCTGAGTGGGTCGTGAAGTAGGTGAAGTAGAAGATGCTTGGAAACGTTTGATCGAGATCGGGGGTGATCACGGCCTGCAGGGAGGCGGTCAGGGCCCAGAAATAAAGGAGCTCGACGGGCAGCGGGCGGGGCCGCCATAACGCGAGGATCGAGACGAGGGTCACGGCGTCGGTGAGCTGGAGCGGAAGGTTGAATCCGAGGGTCCACGTGCCGCGTATGGCATTCGCGACCTGCTCGGCCACGTACGCGGCGAGAATGAGAATCGCTAGGCCGCGCGAGACCGGGGCGACCCAACGGCCCGGATGCCGGCGCGCCATCCAGACCGATAGGGCGCCGGTGGTCGCTGTCGCGATCAACGCCGCGATGTGCTCGTTCGAAAGCTGCTGCACCGTCGTAGCCCGTGTGGCCACTTGACAGGGGGCCGATCCGGGCGGCCTCCATCGTCGCAGTACCGTGAACGCGTTCTGTCAGGGCAAGGCTGCGCAGCTCGAGCCAGTGGATCCCACCACGCTCATGGATGATGCGAAGGCGCTCGAAGCGCGCGGCGTCGACAGCGTCGTCCGGCAGCTGCAGCTCGTAGCCCGACCGCGGGTGACGATCGCTGCCCCGGATCCGTTCGTCCGCAATGCCTTGCGCAGCAGCCAGACGTAGTGCTGAACGTTCTTGGGGGCGCTCCGCGGAGGGGTATCCCCCCAGGGACCGTCGATGAGCTCATCCACCGACACGGTCCGGTTGGCGCGCAGCGCGAGCATCGCCAGGACCGCCCGCTCCTTGCTTCCTCCCAAGGCAAGCGCTTGGCCTTCGATGCAGGCCGACGTGCCCGAGGACTCTGATCTCCAAGGTCACCTATACGCGGGCGGATTCCTTTCGCCCGATCGCGACCATGCTATATCCCCCGCCGCCATCAAGTCTGGCACCCGCCTCTCCTGTTCGCGCGTCAGGGAAAGCGCGGCCGCTTCCGTATGAGAACGCACGGCTTGGCTGGAGCGACCGTGGCCCGGCGAGCTCGTACGGATCGGTCGCAGCGGGAGGTCAGCTACACCCGATGTGCGTGCACTGACGGGCGTCGCCGTTGTGGCGAGCAATGTTCCCGCCGCCGTCGATTACTCCTCGCACCGCGGCGATGCCGAGGTCGTCGTTGAGTATCGCGCGGTTTCTGGTGAGCTTGGTAGTGCGGCTACGGACATCGAAGCCGTCGTCGCCCGCCCCCTTGGCGGCGTTCCGCTTCAGGAGGCTGTGGTCGTCTTTCTTCGCCACGACGAATCCATCGCCGCGGCTCCCTCTGACTAAATTCCGCTGTACAAGGTTGCGTCCACCGCCGAGAGAGGGATGGGAGATTCCCAGCCGGATGCCCACCCGCGACGTGTAAGAGACGACGTTGTCGGCCACCAGGTTGCCCTGTCCCTTCTCGACGCGGATGCCGTCGCGGCCGCGGGAAACGCGGTTTGCGGTGATCTCGTTCCGGCTGCCGGGGCCAAACAAGATGCCAACGTCATTGCGAATCACGGAGTTGCCTAGTAGCTGATTGCGGTGGGATTTCTCCATGACGATTCCGGCGCCCTTGTTGCGGGAGACCCGGTTCCCCTTGATCAGGTTGTGGCTTGATTCGAAGCCTTTGAGGCCGATGAAGATGCCAAGGTCGCAGTTGTCTCGGAACGAGTTGTGCAGGATGCGGACGCGGTGTGACGCGATCAAGAACATCCCCTGCCCGCCGTCCCGTCTGATCGAGCCGGTTCCGGAGCAGTTTCGTACCAGGCTTCGGGTACCGCGAAAGAACCCGAGGCCGGGTCGTTCCTCGATGAGGAAATGCCCAGGAACCTGTTGTGGCTGACATTCAAACCCCACACCCCGACCACGAACTCACGCACGGAGCCGTGCGTCACCGTGACGCCATCGTGACCACGGTTGAGCACCGCCACGTCGCAGAATTCCGCCTCTGGGTCGCAACCGGCAGCGGCGGTCCCATCGCCGTCGATCGTGTGGCCGTTCAGGTCGAGGGTGACGTTGTCGGCGCCGATGATGATGCCGTTGTTCGGGCAGTTGACGAGATCTTTGTGGAGGGTCGTGTCGGTGGTGATCGTGTCGCCGCATTTAGGCTGCTTGGCGGTAACTGCGGCACCACTCGAAGCCACCAGCGCAACGACCACGAACGTCACGCTCACCGGTAGCGCGACGAGCGTCGCGAGGATGGCGTGCGTGCGAACCTTGGCGGGCATCCTTGTCCTCGGCTGTCTGGGCCGCGCAAGCTTCCGCGATGGCCGGGCGAAGCTACACCCGGGCGCTCGCGAGCGCAAGGCGCCGATGAGTCCCTGTCGCCTGGGTCGCCTAGTTGGAGGCTATCCGTCTTCGGTGCCCGCGGTACGTGATCCGCCCGAGGACCTTGGAGGTTCGTTCGGCGGCTCTGGCGCGCGGTCGACGGTCCCGGCGGATTCCGGCGTTGCTTCCTTGTCCTCCGCCCGTTGGCGAGCATCATTCGCCATGTCGTCTAGGCGTTGTGCGATGTTCCTCGCGGTCGCCGCCATC
>JBKPHA010000094.1:0-23205 GCA_046729615.1 Actinomycetota bacterium | reverse complement strand
GGACAGGGCGCGCTACCTGCGCAAGGCGGCAGACGTGCTGGTCGAGGAGGTCGATGAGGTCGCCGAGCTCCTGACCCGCGAACAGGGCAAGCCGATCACCGAGAGCTACACAATGGAGGTCGTGCCGACGATCGACGTGCTTCGCTGGTGCGCGAGCGTCGGGCCGAAGATCCTCGCTGACGAGGCGGTGCGCATGGGCCAGGCGCTCTTCCTGACGAAGCAGGCCAAGTTCGTCTACGAGCCGATGGGCGTCGTGGGCGTCATCTCGCCCTGGAATTACCCGTGGTCGATCCCCTTCGACGAGGTCGCGATCGCGCTCATGGCCGGAAACGGCGTGGTGCTGAAGCCGGCGAGCCTGACCCCGCTCCTCGGCGAGCGGATTCGCGAGACCTTCGAGAAGGCCGGACTGCCCGAGGGACTCATTCGCGTGGTCCACGGCGGGGGGGCGATCGGCGCCGCGCTCTGCGAGTCGTCGGCGCGGAAGATCTTCTTCACCGGTTCGGTCGAGGTCGGGCGCAAGGTCGGCGAGCTCTGCGCGCAGCGGCTCAAGGGCTCGGTGCTGGAGCTTGGGGGAAAGGACCCGCAGATCGTCTGCGCGGACGCCGACCTGCCGAACGCGATCTCGGGTTGCGTCTGGGGCGGCTTCGCCAACGCGGGCCAGACCTGCTCCGGTATCGAGCGAACGTACGTCGTGAAGGACGTCGCCGACCGGTTCGTCGACGGCGTCGTTCGGCGCGCGAGCGAGCTCGCGGTCGGTGACCCGATGGAGTGGGAGACCGAGATCGGCCCGATGGTGTCCGAGGACCAGTACAACGTCGTGCAGGAGCTGGTCGACGACGCGCTGGCGAACGGCGCCCAGCGGGTGGCGGGCGGTCCGCGCGCACTGCCCGGATTCACCGGCAAGTTCATCGCGCCCACCGTCCTCGCCGGGGTCGAGGACGAGATGCGGATCATGAAGGAGGAGATCTTCGGTCCCGTCGTGCCCGTCATCGTCGTCGACTCGGAGGAGGCGGCGTTGCGGCGGGCGAACGACTCCAACTTCGGGCTCGGAGCGTCGGTCTGGACGAAGGACCACGCCAAGGGCGAGCGCATAGCGAGGCGCATCGAGTCCGGCATGGTGTGGATCAACGACCACTCGTATACCCATGCGGCTTGCCAGTGCTCGTGGGGCGGCGTCAAGGACTCCGGCCTCGGGCGGTCGCACTCGAAGTTCGGGTTCTACGAGTGCGTGGACGTCAAGCTCGTCGCCTGGGAGCCGGGCCGGACGCGGGACTTCTGGTGGCAGCCGTACGACCGCACGCTCGGTGAGGCGATCCGCGCCAGCGCCAAGCTGCTCTACGGCCGCGACGGCCAGCGGGTACGGGCGCTGCGGGAGGGCGGGATACCGCTGTTGCGGGTCACGGCGCGGACGCTGCGCAAGGACGTCTGAGCTCAGCCCGCGATGCGAACGTGCAGGTGGTTGTCGTGGTTGGGGATGGCCTGCACCACGTCGGGCGACCCGGTGAGCCCAGTGTTCGGGCCCACGTAGACCACCACGGCGCCTGCACGGACGAAGCGATCCACGAGGTCCTGCGCCAGCTGCGGGTTCACCTCGTCGACCGACAGCGGCGCCCGCTCGGCCTCGCTTCGCAACGGGTAGTACACGTCGGCGTCGAGCCCGTTCTGGTGCGTGACATGACCAATCCCGCCGAACTGCGGCCCGAAGTCGCCGCCATGGGGACGACTGAGATCGCCGATCCCGACTCGCGGCGCGCCCCGATGCGCCTTCGCGTAGCCTCGAATCACCCGCAGCACGGTCCGGATCAGGTCGTCGGTCGCCCACCGCCGCCACCGCCGGTTCGGCCGGCGCTTCAGGATCGGATCCCAGGTGAAGTAGTGAGCGCCCCCGGCGGGAAGCCGTACGCCCCGCACGAGCCTGCCGTCCTCCGGCAGACCGACTGCCACGGACTTGCGCCAGGGGATCCGGCCGTGATGCCGCCGGGTCGCGCTGACGGCGCTGGCAGCGACGGGCGCGCCCAAGGTGGCATGCGGCCCCAGAGGGTCCGATCGGGTGCCGCCGAGCGGCGCGCCATGGGAGCTCGCGGCTGGCCTCTCCTGACCTTCGTGCGCCAGGATCGGGTTCACCAAGAGCGCGACCGCCGCCGGAAGCGCGACGAGAGCGGCGATGACCAGCGCGCGGACCATCGCAGAGGCATACGAACCGGCCGCCGCAACCGGTCCTCAGCGCGTCTCCGAGCGCGAAGCGTTTGGGGTTTTGGGGACGCCATAGCGACCTCGATTCCCCAACGCTCGCTACCGGCCGGAATGCCCACGAACCCCAGCTGGAATCCGCCGACTGGGACAATCGCAGCCAAATGGCGGATGCCACATCGCTTGAGCAGCGCCCCGGCCCGGAGGACTTGGCCGAATCGGTCGGCGCGGTCGAGCTCCGCGGGCTGTGGCGAGAGTTCGGCGATCGGGCGGTCCTGCGGGATGTAACCATCAACGTCCCGGCTGCGAGCACGCTGGCCGTGCTCGGGCCGAACGGCGCCGGAAAGACGACGCTTTTGCGGGTCCTCGCGACGCTGCTTCGGCCGACGAGCGGAGAGGCCAGCGTGCTCGGCTGCGCGCTGCCGCGCGACGCCTGGCGCGCTCGTGGGCGGATAGGGTTCCTCGGGCACGAGCCGCTGCTCTACCGCGACCTGACCGGGGCCGAGAACCTCCGCGTGTTCGCCCGCCTTCACGGGCTCCGGGGTGATGCCGCCGAGCGGATCGAGGAGCTGCTCGGCCGCGTCCGCATGTCGCGCCGCGCCGACGACCTGGTCCGGAACCTCTCAGCCGGAATGGTGCAGCGGCTCGCCGTCTGCCGCGCTCTCCTGCACGACCCTGAGCTCCTCCTCTTGGACGAGCCCCGCTCGCACCTCGACCCGGAGGCGGCGGCGCTGGTGGAACCTCTGCTGGGCCCGGAGCGTGGCAGGACGCGCGTCGTGGTGACGCACGACGTCGAGGCCGGGCTTGCCGAGGCGGACCTCGTGGTCGCGCTCCGGAGCGGCGGCTCCGTCGCATACGCCGGCCCGGCCAGCGGACTCTCGGCCGGCGACGCCAGGGCGATCTACGGGGGGGCGCCATGAGGGGGCAACGGTTCCAGACGGAGGGCCGCCCCAGCACGCTCGCGGCGCTGCGGGCGATCCTCGCCAAGGACCTGCGCGTCGAGCTGCGGACGCTCCAGTCGGTGCCCGCGATGGCGCTGTTTGCGCTCACGACCTTCGTGCTCTTTCGCTACGGGCTGGACCGCGAGTCGTTGAGCGGCGGCCTGGCGGCGGGAGTGCTCCTGGCGACGGTTCTGTTCGCGGCGATCATCGCGGTGAACCGCCTGTTCGTGGCCGAGCGCGAGGAGGGCGGATTCGACGCGATCCGGCTCGCTCCGGTCGATGCCACCGCGTTGCTCGGGGCGAAGGCCGCCGCGCTTGTCATCTACCTCTTGGTCTTGGAGGCGATCGCGGTGCCGGCGTTCGCCCTCTTCTTCCTCGACTCCTGGAGCGGGCTCGCGCCGCTCGCGGGCATCCTCGTGCTCGCCGACATCGGCCTCGCGGCGACCGGCGTGCTCGTCTCGTCGATCGCCGCCAACTCCCGGGCGCGCGATCTCCTCGTGCCGCTCGTCCTGCTCCCCCTCCTAGTGCCGGTGATGATCGCGGCGGCCGCCGCGTCCCGGGAGCTGCTCGCGGCGGGCGGACCGTCATACGACGGGGTGGCGAAATGGCTGGCTGTGCTGGCCTTCTACGATATGACCTTCGCGGCGGTTGGATTCGCCGTTTACGACTATCTCCTCGAGGACTGACCGCTCGCATGAAGGTCTCAAGCCTCCGAACGAACGCCATCGCTGCCGGGCTCGTCCTGTCGGCGGGCTTCGCGCTCGTCTTCTTCTACGCGCCGCTCGACGCGGACCAGGGATTCATCCAGAAGATCTTCTACCTCCACGTCCCTCTCGCGATCTGCTCTCTGGTCGGATTCATCGCCGGCGGAATCCTTGCGATCGCCCACCTGCGCACCGGCGATCCGCGATGGGATGCGCGGTCCTACGTCGCGATCCACCTGTCGATCATCTTCGGCGTCGGCGTCCTCATCACCGGCTCGATCTGGGCCCGGGCGTCCTGGGGCAAGTGGTGGGTGTGGGATGAGCCGACGCTGGTCAGCTTCCTGATCGTCTTCCTCCTCTACGCGACCTACTACCCGCTGCGCTACGCGATCGAGGATCGCGATCGCCAGGCCCGCTACGCCTCGGTCTTCGCGATCACGGCGGGGGCCTTCGTCCCGCTCAACTTCGTCGCGGTCCGGATGGCGCAGTCGCTCGTCCACCCGCGGGTGTTCGCGACCGCGAACGGCGGCCTGCCCGGATCGATGCTCCTGACCTTCCTCGTTTGCATGGCCGGGATGGCGCTCCTTTGGATCGCGCTGGTGCGGTTCGAGCTGGCGGCGAAGTCCGCCTCGGCGAGCCTCTCCCGCCTGCGGCGCGCGCTCGAGGCGGATGCGCACGTGCCCACCCCGGGATCCAGGATCGCGCCGGGAGTCGCATCCGGCGCGACGTCGGCGAGCTGATGCCCGCGCTGCCGCTGGATGAAGCCGGCAAGTACGTCGCCGCGGCGTACCTGGTCTTCCTAGCGCTGATCCTCGCTTACGTGGCGATCATGGCGGCGAAGCTGGCGCGGATCGACCGCGAGCTGGGCGAGCTGGCGGAGGTCGCGGAGGGGCAGTCGCGCCGCGACGCCGAGGAGGCCCAGCGTGGCTGAGCTCCTGGTCCTTGGCATCTCCCACAAGACCGCGCCACTCGAGCTGCGCGAACGCGTCGCGCTGACGGAGGGACGCGCCGCAAGCGTCATGCGTGAGCTCGTCGAGGCCGCGGAGGTCCAGGAGGGGGTGGCGATCTCCACCTGCAACCGGACCGAGCTCTACGTCGCGGCGCCGGACCCGGTCGGTGCCGAGGCGCTGGCACTGGGCGTGCTGGCGCGGGAGGCGGGGACGCCGCCCACGGAGCTGGTCGGCCACCTGTACTCGCTTCGCGCCGCAGAAGCTGCCCTGCATCTGTTCCGCGTCACCGCCGGCCTCGACTCGATGATCGTCGGCGAGGCCGAGGTCCAGGGCCAGGTGAAGCGCGCATATGAGCTGGCGCTCGTCGAGGGTGCGACGGGGCCGATCCTCAACCGGCTCTTCCGTGGCGCGCTCGCCGCCGGCAAGCGGGCGCGCTCGCACACGGGCATCACCGAGCACGGCGTCTCGGTCCCGTCGGTGGCCGTGGAGCTGGCGCAGCGGACCCTCGGCGATCTGTCGAGTCGCCTGGTGCTGGTCGTCGGCGCCGGCGAGACCGCTGAGCTGACGGCCCGCGCGCTTGCGGCGCGCGGCGTCGAGCCCGCGTTCATCGCCAACCGCCGCTACGACCGGGCGATCGGGCTCGCGCAACGCTTCGGGGGCCGCGCGATCCGCTTCGAGGAGCTCCCGGAGCAGATGGCGAGAGCCGACATCGTCGTCGCCTCGACCAGCTCGCCGCATCACGTAATCGAGCGCGAGGAGCTGACCCAGGTGATGGCCGCGCGCGGAGGACGGCAGCTGCTTCTCATCGACCTGGCGGTCCCCCGCGACGTCCACCCGGACTGCCGCGGCCTGGACGGCGTCGGCCTCTTCGACATGGACGACCTCCAGACCCTCGTGGAGCGAAACGCGTCCGGCCGGGAAGCTGAGGGACGGCGCGCCGAGAGCATCCTGCGAGCCGAGCTTGCGAGCTTCGAGCGGTGGCTGGCGTCGCAGAACGTCGTGCCCACGATCGCGGCACTGCGCGCCCGGGCAGAGCGGATCACGGCGGGCGTGCTCGCGGAGAACGAGCAGCGGTGGGAGTCGCTGAGCGAATCCGACCGCGAGCGCGTACGCGCGATGGCGAGGGCGATCTCGAGCCGCCTGCTGCACGAGCCGACGCTGCGCCTGAAGCGCTCCTCCGGCGCGGAGGATGCCTACGTGTACGTCAATGCGCTCCGCGAGCTGTTCGGCCTCGACACCGACAGCGCGCCCGCCCATGGCGCCGATGCCGAGATACGGCCGCTGCGCGACGCGCGCCGCGGCCGCTCCGCGCGTTGACGAAGATCAGAACGTTCAAGCTGGGCACGCGCGGAAGCCGCCTCGCCCTCGCGCAGGCGCAGTCCGTGGCCGACGCGATCGGGAGCGCCGAAGTGGTGGCCGTCCGATCTACTGACTCCGAGCCCGGCGACAAGGAGCGCTTCGTCAGGGGCGTCGAACGAGCGCTGCTCGAGGGCGATGTGGACCTCGGCGTGCACTCCGCGAAGGACGTGCCGGGCACACGGCCGGAGGAGGTCAGGCTCGCCGGCGTGCCGCGCCGCGAGGACCCACAGGACGCGTACGTCGGCCAGGGCTCGTCGCTGGAGGACGTCCCCGCCGGGGCGCGCATCGGCACGTCGAGCCTCAGGAGGCGCTCGCAGCTCCTCGCGCTGCGAGAGGATCTCGAGGTGTTGGAGCTTCGCGGGAACGTCGACACTCGGCTCCGCAAGCTCGGCGAGGGCGGCTACGACGGCATTGTGGTGGCCGCGTCGGGGCTGCGGCGGCTGGGCAGGGAGTCGGAGATCTCGTTCGAGTTCGGGACCGACCTGGTGACTCCGGCGCCCGGACAGGGATCGCTCGCGATCGAGGCTCGTCGCGACGACGCCGCGGCCGCGGCCGCGGCCGCGCGCATCTCCGACCACGACACCCTGGTGGAGCTGACCGCTGAGCGGGCGGCGGTCAGCGCACTCGATGCGAGCTGCCAGACGCCGGTCGGGATCTGCGCACGCCTCGACCGCCGTGAGCTCGTGGTGTACGGCTATGCCGGGCTCCCCGACGGCTCCGAGTGGGTGCGCGACCGGGTGGCGGGCGACCCCGAGCAGCCGGTCGCGCTGGGGGAGGCGCTCGCCGAGCGGATGCTGGCGGCGGGGGCGAGCGACATCCTGGGGCGCGCCGCTTCGGCGGCGGCTTGATGCCGGCGGCGCGGTCCGGCGTCGTCTACCTGGTGGGCGCCGGGCCGGGCGACCCCGGCCTGATGACGGTGCGCGGCGCGGAGCTCGTCGCGAGCGCGGACGTCATCCTGTATGACCGGCTGATCCCGGAGGCGGCCCTGCGCGGCGCCCGCGAGGACGCCGAGGTCGTGTACGTCGGGAAGCGTCCCGGAGAACCCGAGGTGCCGCAGGCCGAGATCGAGCGGCTGATGGTGGGCCGCGCCCGTGCGGAGCGAAGCGTCGTCCGCCTGAAGGGAGGCGACCCGTTCGTCTTCGGGCGCGGGGGCGAGGAGGCGGAGGCGCTCGCCGGGGCTGGGATCCGGTTCGAGGTCGTCCCCGGCGTCACGGCCGGCGTCGCCGCCCCCGCGTACGCCGGGATCCCGCTCACGCATCGCGACGACGCCTCGGCGGTCGCCTTCGTCGCGGGCCACGAGGACCCGTCCAAGGACGGATCGGCGATCGACTGGGAGGCGCTGGCGCGGTTTCCCGGCACGCTCGTCCTCTTCATGGGGGTAAAACGCCTGGGCGAGAACGTGGCGCGCTTGATCGCGGCGGGCAGGCCGGCCGACGAGCCCGCCGCCGTGGTGGAGCGCGGCACGACGCTGGGCCAGCGCACCGCCACAGCGGCGTTGGCCGAGCTGCCGCAGGCGGTCGCGCGCGCGGGGATCAAGCCCCCCGCGATCGTCCTCACCGGGGCCGTCGCCGCACGCCGCGAGACGATCGCGTGGCTCGAGCGGCGACCGCTCTTCGGGTGCAGGGTCGTCGTCACGCGGGCGCGGGCGCAGGCCAGCGGACTGGCGACGACGCTCGCCGCATTGGGAGCCGACGTGGTGGAGCTTCCCGCGATTCGGATCGAGCCACGGTTCGACACCGACGAGGTGCACGATGCGGTCAGCGCCATCCACGCCTACGCGCTCATCTGCCTGACGAGCCCCAACGGGGCGCACCTGCTGTTCGAGGCGCTGGATCGGGCAGGCCTCGACGCCAGGGCACTCGCGAACGCGACCGTCGCGACGATCGGACCCGGGACGGCGGCCGCGCTCGCGGGGCGCGGTATCCGCGCCGACATCGTCCCGGAGCGATCGGTCGCGGAGGCGCTGGTCGAGTCCCTCGCGGCGGTCGACGTCGCGAACCGCCCCGTGCTGGTCGCGAGGGCGGCGGAGGCTCGTGATCTCCTGCCCGACGCGCTGCGCGAGCGGGGCGCGAAGGTCGACGTCGTCGCACTGTATGAGACGGTGACCGAGGAGCCCGATCCCTCGGCTCTCGATGCGGCACTGGCCGCCGACTACGTCACCTTCACCTCGTCCTCGACCGTTCGCAACTTCCTGGTGGCGACCGGGGATCGGCTGCCGCGTGCGGCCAGGATCATCTCGATCGGACCGGTGACCAGCGCGGCGGCGCGCGCCGCCGGACTCGAGGTCCACGCGGAGGCGGAGCGTCACGACCCGGCCGGGCTCGTCGAGGCGCTGGTGCTGGATGCGGCCGGGAGAAGGGTTCGCGGTTGACGTGTGCGGGGGCGGCCTAGCCTCGGCCGTGGAGCCCGCAGTCGGGCTCGGAGCCGCGTAGGAGACTTCGACGAGACCGGATTCGGCTCGCTCACGCACCTGATGCTGCTCCCGGTTCGCTACCTCAAGATCGACACGAGCTTCGTCAGCGACGCCGCCCCGAGCCCCGAGGACCAGGCGATGCTCCAGGGCATCGTCGCGATCGCCCGCGAGCTCGGGGTGCTGACGGTGGCGGAGGGCATCGAGGACGCGCCGACGCTCGACCTCGTGACCGAGATGGCGTCGACTACGCCCGCCCAGGGCTTTCACATCGGCCGTCCGGCGCCGGTGGGCTGACGCCCGGCAGTAAGCCCGTATTCGCGTGAGTCGCCACTAGATTGGGGCCGTGGCGACGCGGCCGATCACGTTCCTCTCCGACTACGGCTACGAGGACGAGTTCGCCGGCGTATGCAGGGCCGTCATCGCAAGGATCGCGCCCGAGGCAACGGTCATCGACCTCACTCACGGAATCCCCCGCCACGCAGTTGCCCAGGGCGCGATCGTCCTCGCCAACGCGGCGCCGTTTACCCCGCCAGGCGTTCACCTGGCCGTGGTCGACCCCGGGGTGGGCGCGCCGCGACGAGCGGTGGCGATCCGCGTGGCCGAGGATGACCGCGTCCTCGTGGGCCCGGACAACGGCCTGCTCTGGCCCGCGGTCGAGCGCCTCGGCGGCGCGGTCGAGGCGGTCGACGTCTCGCTGTCTGGCCTGCGGCTTCAGCCGATCTCGGCGACGTTCCACGGGCGCGACCTCTTCGCCCCGGTCGCGGCTCATCTCGCCCGCGGGACGCCGCTTCGCGAGGCGGGGGCGGGAATCGACGCCGGCTCGCTGATGCGGATCAGCAGGCCCGAGCCGGTGATCGAGGCGCGTCGCGTCACCGCCCATGTCGTCTCCGTGGATCGGTTCGGCAACGCCGCCCTCGACCTCGCCGATCGCCATCTGCCGCAGAGCGGTCTGCGCATGGGCCGCGCCGTGACCGTCGAGATCGCCGGCGCGGTGCGGGAGGCGATCTTCGCCCGCACGTTCGCCGATGTCCATGAGGGCGTCCTGCTCCTCTACGAGGACTCCAGCGGCAGCCTCGCGCTCGCGCTGAACCGCGGGGACGCCGCGACCGAGCTCGGCCTTGCGCCCGGGGCCGAGGTGACCCTGCGGCCCGCCGGCTGAGGCCATGGAGTCCGCTCCGGCATTCGGCGCGCCGCGCCGGCACTACCGGCTCACCGACTCGACGAATGAACGAGCCCGCGAGCTCGCCGCCGCGGGAGCGCCGAGCGGAACTGTCGTCACGGCGATCGAGCAGGCGGCTGGACGGGGCCGCCGCGGCCGCGCATGGTCGGCGCCCGCCGGCAAGGCGCTGCTCCTCTCGGCGATCCTCCGCCCACTGAGTGCGGAGCATGCGCTGCTGCCGCTGGCGGTTCCGCTGGCAGTGTGTGAGGCGATCGAATCGGTGGCGCCGCTTCGGTGCTGCGTAAAGTGGCCGAACGATGTCTGGCACGAGGGCCGGAAGCTCGCCGGCGTGCTGATCGAGGCGCAGCCGCCGGAATGGGGCGTCATCGGCGTCGGCCTCAACGTGTCGATCGAGCCCGAGGAGTTTCCGAACGACCTGCGCCACCCCGCGACGTCGATCGGGCACCGGGTGAGCACCGAGGAGGCACTCGACGCGGTCTGCGCCCGTCTCGATGAGTGGGTGAGCGCGCCTCAGGAGCGCGTAGTGACGGAGTTCGGTGCGCGCGATGCGCTACGAGGCCAAGAGGTCAGCTGGACGGGCGCGGGCGGCGAGGAAGGCGAGGGCTCAGGCGTCGGGGACGGGATCGACGAGCGGGGGAACCTGGTCGTGGTTACGGCCGAAGAGGAGCGGCTGCGGCTCGGGTCGGGGGAGGTGACGCTGACGGTGGGTCGGGCAACGAGGGAGTGATTGGGGAATATGTCCCCCGAATCACTCACTCGACGGGTTTGTCGCACCGAATGAGTGATTGAGCCGCTATATGCGGCTGAATCACTCAGTTGATTCGGATTTCGGGCTGGAGGCCGCTCCCGGTTCGTCTTCAGGGCCCGAGGCCTCGCCGCCGCTCCCCTCGCCGCTCTCATCTCCGTCGGCGGCCTCAGAAACGCCCTGCGCGTGGGCGCCCGTTCCGTCGGCGCCACCTTCGACGCCGACCGTCGCCCCGGCGCCGTCCTCACCGTCAACGCCGTTCTGCTCCTCGCGCGCGCCGTTCTCATCGGCGCCGGAACGGCGACCGCGCCGCCGCCGGCGCTTGCCGCCTGAGCGGGGGAAGTTGCGAAGGAGCTCCCGGGCGACGGCGGACGGCTTGCGGGCCATGCGCATGCGCGCGCCGCGGAGCACCTCCTCGGCCTCCGGCGTGTGCGCCACCGCCGCAGCCAAGAGCGAGATCGCCAATCTGCGGTCCTGCTGGCGCGTGGCATGAACGATGCGGCGCGCGTTGCGGCCGTGCGCTCGGCCGGATGAATTCACGAACAGCCCGAGCAGACGCTTGGTCTCTGGCCAGCGCTGAACTGCGTACTCCTCGTGGAGCTCCCTGGTCATCGAGGCGAGGCGCCACACCCACGCCTGTGCCTGGTCACGGCGGCCAATCCGCCGCTCCGCGAGCGCCTGCAGCAGCACCTTCGCTCCCGCCCGCCGCTCGTCGCGGGGCCAGGTGGCCACGACCTCGAGCGCGTCGTCGAACGCCTCCGCCTCGCGAAGCGCCGCCACCTCCGCCAGGGCCTTCAGCCGCAGCTGGTGGTTGCGGTTGCGCTGCACGCACGTGAGCAGGAAGCGGCGCCGAAGCTCCTTGGTGTGGTCGTGCTGGAGCATCGCCTTCGCGCGCCGCCAGTTGTTGGTCGTGACGCGGGCGCCCGCGAGCGCGGCCCACGCATGCTGCTCGGAATAGTTGAGATGCTCGACGGCGATGCGACACAGCTCGCGTTCGAGGACCGCGAGCCGACGCTCGGGATCGGCGGAGACCGGAACGACACGGCGCTCTACGCGCACTCGGCGCCCGCGTCCGCGACGCACCGGACCGACGACGATGGCGCCGCCGCGGTAGACGTCGCGGTCGAGCAGGCTGTGCAGCGTGACGATGGTCTCGTCGCTCGTGGTCGCCGGATGCACGAAGTCGATGACGATCCCCGCTTCCTTGTCCGGCGCCCGCCGCGTCACGCGGCCCACGCGCTGCTGGTACACGCGCCGCGAGGCGGTCGGCGCCAGGTGCATGCAGATGGTCGCCCGCGGCGAGTTCCAGCCCTCCGCCAGAAGCATCGCGTTGCACAGGACGTCCACCTCGCCGCGCTCGAACGCCGCCAGGATCTCGGCCAGCTCGCGCTTGGGCGTCTCGCCGGAGACCGCGCGGGCGTTCATTCCAGCCGCTCGGAACTGGGCCGCGACGTTGTTCGCGTGGCGGACCCCCGCCGTGTAGACGACGCCCGGGATCTTGCGGAAGCGCGAGCGGTACAGATCGGCGACGGCCACGTTGAACGGCTCCTGGTCGAGCAGAGCGGCCAGCTCCTCCTGGTCGAAGTCCTGGTCCACCTCGCCCCGGCGCAGCGGCACCTTGGCGATCGTCCTCACGCCCGGGCCGGGCGGGATCCGGATGCAGCGAAGCGGCGCGATGACGCCGCGGCGCGCGGCCTGGGCGAGGTCGAAGCGGGAGGTCTGGGTCGGGAAGAGGTCGGCGACATGGCGGGCGATGAGCGCGCCGGTGGCGGTCATCCCGATGAAGACGGGCCCGGGCCACGCCCGGATGCTCTCGCTGGTCTTCTCCCCGAGCGCGGTGTGCGCCTCGTCGCAGATGACGACCGCGTATGCGTCAGAGATCTCCCTCGCGTTGCGCACGAACCACTGGTACGTCTCGACGGTGACCGGCCCATAGGGATGATCCGCGCGGCCCAGGAGCGGCGGCGAGAGGCGGTCCCTGTAGCCGCGGTCGGAGATCTCGCCGATGAACTGGTCGACCAGGTTGCGGCGGTGGGTCAGGATGAGGACGCCGCCGGTGCGAGATGCCTCGATGACGCCCAGGGCGGCGACCGTCTTGCCGGACCCGGTCGCGTGCTCGAACCAGAACCGGCGGCTTGCGCCGGGATCCTCCGGTGCCTCCTCGAGGACATCCTCGCTCGGCGGCTCCTCCCAGTCGACCGGTTCCTCCTCGTCGAGGACCACGTCGTCGCCCGCCACATCGGGAACGCCGTTGCGGCCCGTCTCGCCGTTCGCCGCGAGCTCGCCGTTCGCCCGTTGCTGCGCGCGAGCGCCGTTGAGACGACCCTCCCGGTTGGACTCCTCGAGCTCGGCCGTGAGCGCGGCGAGCGTGCCAGAGAGGACGTCGACCTGGTGCTCCGTGAGCTCGGCGCCGTCCGCGAGCAGAACGGGTTCGGTGGAGAGCAGCCGCTCGAGGCCAAGAAGCAGGGAATAGTCGCGGCGCCACTCCGGCGATGGGGTCTCGCGGCCCGCGTCCATCTCGGCGAGCGCCGCCTCGACCGCGCGGCGGCGCGCAGTGCCGGGCACGAGGTCCGTGAGCGTCTCGCCCTCGAGCAGGATCGGCTCGCGCGTGAACTCGCGCACGCGCTGAAGCTGATCCTCTCGGATCGCCCTGGCCGCGCTGGCGGCGACTTGGAGTGACTTGGCCATGAAGGTTCTTGGACGCCCCCAGTCCCGGTGGTGGTGGGGAGGGCGCGGTGTAAGCTCGCTGGAGGTGCGCCGCCTCGCTCGTGGCTTACCCCTCTCGACGAGTCGGCGGTTCCCCCGCGGTCCAGGTTGAAACGTGGACCTATCCCTTATTAAACCATCCCGGGGTCCGGTTGGCCCGGATAGCGACAGATTCCCGATGTTCCACAAGCTCGAAAGAGGTGCCGTCGCTGGCGCCTTAGCACTCGCCCTAGTGGCGATGGCGGGCTGCGGCGGATCGGGCGACGGGACCGTGACGAGCAAGCCTCCCGATTACCACTCCGCGCTCGCCGGCGCGCCGAAGTCGCTCGCGCGGCTCTACTCGGACGGCGACCGGCTGCTGGGCGGCGGAACACAGGCCTTTCAGACGGAGCTCGACGCCCTGCGCGGCTACCCGATCGTCGTGAACAAGTGGGCGTCCTGGTGCGTGCCGTGCCGCAGTGAGTTCCCCTACCTCCAGCGGCTATCGGCTCGGTTCGGCAAGCGCGTCGCGTTCCTTGGCGTGGACGCGAGGGACTCGGCCGCCGCGGCGCGCACCTTCCTCGAGGAGTTCCCGCTGCCGTATCCGAGCTACAGCGATCCCGACCAGAGCATCTCGCGGCTCCTTGGAGCGACGCCCGGCTTCCCCGCGACCGCGTTCTACAACCCGAGGGGGCAGCGGGTCTTCCTCCGGCAGGGCCAGTACGCGACCCAGGCCGAGCTCGCGGCCGACATCAGGCGCTACGCGCTGGGGACAGGGAATAGCTTGCCGGAGTGAGCGCGCGGGCCTGGGCGATATTTGGCGGCGTCTCCATCCTGTGGGGGATCCCCTACCTCTTCATCAAGGTCGCCGTGGACGACGGCGTGCCTCCTGCATTCCTGGCCTGGGTCAGGGTGATCCTGGCCGCTGCCCTCCTGCTTGCGATCGCCTTGCGAGCAGGAACGCTCCGGACGGTGCGCGGCCACTGGCGGTCGCTTGCGGCCTTCGCTGTCGCCGAGATCACCATTCCCTTCCCCCTCATTGCTGCCGGTGAACAGCACGTCGCCTCCTCGCTGGCGGCGATCATCATCGCCACAGCGCCGCTGTTCGTGGCGCTGCTGGCGATTCGGTTCGACGCCAGCGAGCGGGTCAACGGACGCCGGCTCACCGGATTGGTGATCGGCCTCACGGGCGTCGTCGCGCTGGTCGGGATCGACGTCGCCGGCCGCGGCGACGAGCTCCTGGGGGCGCTCGCGGTGCTCGCCGCTGCCTTCTGTTACGCGGTGGGCCCGATGGTCCTGAAGCGTCACCTCGCGGAGCTCGATCAGCGGGCATCGATGGGCGCGGCGCTCGCGATCGCGGCGATTCTCCTGACACCGGCGGTTGCGCTGGATCCACCGAACGCGCCGCTCTCAGGCGAGGCCATCGCCGCGCTCGTCGTGCTCGGCCTGTTGTGCACCGCGGCGGCGTTTGTGTTGTACGGGATGCTGATCGCGGAGGTGGGGGCGGGGCGCGCGCTGGTGATCACCTACATCAATCCCGTCGTCGCGGTTGCGCTCGGCGTTGCGATTCTCGGGGAGCGGCCCGGGGCAGGCGCGATCGCCGGGCTGCTGCTCATTCTCGCGGGCTCATGGCTCTCCACCGACGGGCGCGTGCCGCCCGGATTGACCGCGCTCTTCGCGCGGCAGGGAGAACGGCGCCGCCGGACGACCTCGCCGCGCCCCGCGCCAGACGAGGTCGCGTAGCAGCGAAAATAGGGCTTCCGGAGGTTGCGGCGGGCGGATAATGGGGCCATGAGGGCAGCGCGCCTCCACGTCTGGGCCTGGCTCGCGGTCGCCGCAACGGGCGCCGCGCTCGCCGTCGCGCCCGCCCTCGCGCGGTCCTCGGGCTCCGGCTCGACCGGGGTCGCCTACTCGATCCAGCTTCAGGCGACGATCGATCCCGCCACCCAGAAGTGGGTAGGGAGCGCGCTGGACGACGCCGCGAACCAGGGCGCGAAGGTGGCGATCATCCGGCTCGACACGCCGGGCGGGCTTGAGGACTCGATGCGGTCGATCATCCAGGACATGGCGGCCGCCCCGATGCCGGTGATCGTGTACGTGTCGCCGAACGGGGCGCGGGCGGGATCCGCGGGCGCCTACATCACCGAGGCGGCCGACGTCGCGGCGATGGCGCCGGAGACGAACATTGGCTCGGCGACGCCGATCGCGATCGGTCCCACCGGCGGCAGCAAGGACCTATCGCGGAAGATCAAGAACGACGCCGCCGCGTCGATGCGCGCGCTGGCCGGCGCTCACGGCCGCAACCGCCAGCTCGCCGAGCTTCTGGTGACGAAGGCCAAGAACCTGACGGCGGGCGAGGCGCTCCGCGACAACCTCATCGATGTCATCGCCCCGGATCAGGAGACCCTCCTGCGAAAGCTCGACGGCTTCCGCGTGAGGGGCCCGAAGGAGCAGGTGCTCCACACGAGCGGCCTTCAGATCGAGAACCACGACCTCCCGTTCACCTACCAGCTCCTGGAGATCCTGGTCAACCCGAACATCTCCTATCTCCTGATCCTCCTCGGCCTCATCGGGCTCGGCATCGAGCTGGTCAGCCCGGGGCTGATCGCTCCCGGCACCCTCGGCCTGATCTCGTTCCTCCTCGGCCTGTACGGCTCGGCCCAGCTTCCCGTCACGCTGACCGGGGTCCTGCTGCTCGTCGCGGGGGTCGCGATGATCATCGCCGAGGCGCATCTGCCGACCCACGGGATCCTGGGCGCGTCAGGGATCGCGGCCCTGATCGCGTCGGGACTCCTGCTCTACGACACGAACACGAGCGCGTTCGAGATCGCGCCTGTCGTGGTCGTGGTCATCGGCCTGATCCTGGGCGGCTCGCTCGCGTTCGCGGTCGAGCGCGCGGTCCGTGCCCGCGGAGAGCCGAAGCGAACCGGCTGGGAGGAGATGATCGGGGCGATCGGGGTGGTGCGGGAGCCGCTCGACCCGGTCGGCCAGGTGTTCGTTGAGGGCGCGCTATGGCGGGCGGAGCTCGCACGGGCAAACGGCGAGCCACGGGAGCTTGGGCGCGGCAGTAGAGTGCGGGTCGAGTCCGTGGAGGGATTGACGCTTCACGTGTCCCCGGTTCGCGCGGAGCGACTGGCCGAGCCGAGCCGGACGGGTCAATAGGAAAGGAGAATCCGCGTGGCCATCGTCATCGCGATCGTCGTCATCCTCGTCGTCTTGGGGGTGATCGTGATCGCCGCCGGGGTGCGAATCCTCCGCGAGTACGAGCGCGGTGTCATCTTTCGCCTCGGCCGCCTGATCGCGCAGAAGGGTCCGGGGCTGATCTTCCTGATCCCGTTCGTCGATCGGATGGTCCGCGTGGACCTGCGGACGGTGACCTTGACCGTCCCCCCGCAGGAGGTGATCTCCAAGGACAACGTCACGGTCAGGGTGAACGCGGTCGCCTACTTCCGGGTGATCGACCCGAACCGCGCGGTCACCGAGGTCGAGAACTTCCTGCTCGCGACGTCGCAGATCTCGCAGACCACGCTGCGATCGGTCCTCGGCAAGGCCGAGCTGGACTCGCTGCTCTCCGAGCGGGAGCGACTCAACGTCGAGCTCCAGCAGATCATCGACGAGCAGACGGAGCCGTGGGGCGTGAAGGTCACAACCGTCGAGGTGAAGGACGTCGAGCTGCCCGTGGATATGCAGCGGGCCATCGCGCGCCAGGCGGAGGCCGAGCGTGAGCGCCGCGCGAAGATCATCTCGGCGGACGGCGAGTTCCAGGCGGCGGAGAAGCTCGCGCAGGCGGCCAACATCATCAGCGAGAACCCGGCGACGCTCCAGCTGCGCTACCTCCAGACCCTGCTTGACATCGGTGTCAACCAGAACTCGACGATCGTCTTCCCGCTGCCCCTCGACATGGTGAAGCCGTTCCTCGGGTACTCCCCCGACGGCGGGCAGGCGGCGGCCGAGCGTCGGGGCCCGTAATCGAGCTGGCGGCGCCGGAAGTCCGCATCGACCAGCTGACCGGGCTGCGGGCGATCCTCGCAGCGGCCCGCGCGGATCGCCCTGATGCCTTCGCCCCGGCGCAGTCGCGGGCGCGGGAGGGCGGGGTCGAGTCGTGCCCCTTCTGCGAGGGCCACGAGGATCGCACGCCGCCGGAGGTGTGGGCGGCCCGGCCGGGCGGCGGGCCGCCCTCACCGGGGTGGACGGCGAGGGCGGTGCCGAACCTCTACCCGGTGCTGAGCGGCGAGCACGTATCGCGCAGCACGCAGCATGCCGAGCCGGAAGGCGGTTTCGCGAGCTCGGTCGATCCCCTGCGGGCCTCGTCGCGCGCGCGCGAGCCCGACCTGTTCGCCTCCCAGCCTGCCGAGGGCGCTCACGAGGTGATCGTCCATGCGCCCGAGCACACGACTTCGATGGCGGCCCTCTCCGACGAGCGCTTCGCCGGCGCGGTCGCGGCCTGGCGGGAGAGGATGCAGGCGCACGCGGGGTCGGCGTCGCTCGTCCACCTGATCGTGAACGAAGGCCCCGACGCGGGAGCGTCGCTCGCCCACTCGCACGCCCAGCTCTATGCGCTCGGGTTCGTGCCCGCCGAGATCGCTCGGGAGCGCGAGCGCTCCGGCGCCTACCACGAGCGCACGATGGGCGGGCACCTGCTGGCGGACGTGGCGACCGAGGAGGTCAGGCGGGGCGACAGGCTCGTGGCGATCGACGACGAGGCGCTCCTGGTCTGTCCGTGGGCATCGCGCTCGCCGTTCGAGCTGCGCGTGATCCCGCGCCGCCCCGTGCCCTCCTTCGAGTCCGACAGCGACACCGGCACGGCGATGATCCGGCGGGCGATCCTCGCGCTCGCGAAGGTCTTCGACCCCCCGCCCCAGCTGAACCTCTGGGTTCGCACAGCGCCGCGCGGGACCGAGGAGTTCTGCTGGCATGTCGACATCGTCCCCCGCCTTGTGATTCGCGCCGGCTTCGAGCTGGGCACGGGCGTTGACGTGAACGTCTACCCGCCGGAGCGGGCGGCCTCGGATCTCCGCCAGGCGATGGGCGACTAGCCTCCCGCGCCCATGCCCCCGATCCCCCGCCCGTACCCGCGGTTCATCGCCGACGCGCCGCAGGAGGGCAAGCCGTACGGCCGCTGGGAGGAGCGGCTGCGCGGTGAATTCGCGATGGCGTGCTCCGAGCACGAGCAGGAGGCGGGCGCGTCGCTCGATCCCGCGGCCGTCAAGTGGTTCCCGGAGCGGGGCTGGGCCGGGCGCGTCTACGTGCCCGCGACGGCGCGGGCATCGGAAGGCGAGGGCGATCGCGGCAACGGCCAGATCGAGTACTTCGGCTGGGTGTCATTCGAGCGCCCGCAGGAGGGCGAGCCACGCGGGCTGACGGCCAACGCGGACTTCACGGACGTCACGGCCGAGGACAACCCCCAGTGGAAGATCGACCTCTCCGACGACGTGATCGGCGCCTGGCGGGCGGAGAGCGAGCGGGGAGGTGACATCACACTGGTGTGGGGCCTACCGCTGTTGCGCGGTGCCGTGGCCGCGACCGCGGAGCTCGACGGGGAGGTGCTCGATCAGGCCGCGGTCACCGACGGCCGCTTCACGCTCGTGGCGGTGGATGCGGTCCGCGGATTCGGCGACGACATGTATCTCGAGGTGAAACTCTGGGACCGCATGTTGCGCGAGATCGCCTCGGAGAGCCTGTACGCGGAGTGAGAGTTCAGACATCGCGCTCCAACCGGACCGCGCTTCGCAGCTCATCGATGTGGCGCTGCAGCACCTCCCGGTCGCCCTTCGCGTGGTGGTAACCTCCAGATGATTACACGGATATATGTATCATCGACCGATGGCACGACTGGTGGAACGAACGAGCGACTTTGAGGTCGTGCGGGACGTGGAGCTGCACGGTCACCGTGTGAGCTATCGAACCGCGGGGTCCGGCCCGGTAGTCATCCTGATCCACGGCGTCGCGGGGACCTCCGAGCAATGGGCGAACGTCGCGCCGGTCCTCGCCGAGAGGTTCACGGTCGTGGCGCCGGATCTCCTCGGACACGGCCAGTCGGCGAAGCCCCAGGGCGACTACTCGCTCGGCGCCTATGCCGTGAGCCTGCGGGACCTTCTGATCGTTCTGGGGCATCGGCGCGCTTCGGTCGTGGGACATTCGCTCGGCGGCGGCGTCGCGATGCAGTTCGCGTACGAGTACCCCGTCTTCGCCGAGCGCCTCGTGGTCGTTTCCAGCGGCGGCCTCGGCCACGAGGTGCACCCGCTGCTGCGAGCCGCGACGCTGCCGGGAGCGGAGCTCGTGCTGCCGCTGCTGGTTCACGAGCGGGTCATCGGCGCCGGCGAGGCCGTTGGCCAGGTGCTCGCACGCATCGGCCTTCGCGCCGGCCCAGACATCGCCGAGATGGCACGCGGCTACGCCTCGCTGGGGGACGCGGAGGCGCGAACCGCGTTCCTACACACCGTCCGGGCCGTCATTGATTACAGCGGCCAGCGCGTGAGCGCCGCCGATCGCCTCTACCTGTCGAGCATGGTCCCGACCCTGATCGTCTGGGGCCGCAGGGATCCCCTCATACCGGTCGCGCACTCGGAGTTCGCGCACCAATCGATGCCCGGCAGTCGACTGGAGATCTTCGAGGAGGCGGGCCACTTCCCGCACCTCGACGAGCCGGTCCGCTTCGCCGCGGTCCTCCGCGACTTCCTCGAGGAGACCGAGCCCGCTCAGTTCGACTTCAGTGACGAGGATCTCGAGTTGCTCCGGGAGCGGATCCTCGAGCACTCGAGCGCATAAAGGGGTCCTCGACTGGCGCAACGCTTCGATGGCTCAGTTGGGTGGAGCAACGCAGCCAAGACCTTGCCATCGCTGATCCGGCTATCATGCATGGTGAGCCGGCGGTGTGTCGGTGTCGCTAGCTTCTTGCCCGCCGTCTCAACGCGGAAAGGAATCCTCGTCCACGACTTCAGCGAACAGGGCCCGCCCCCCGGGGGGCGTCCCTTCAGTGTGAAGGCCCGGTTAGCGCTCGGCGCCGCTGCGTCCGCTGCGCTCCTCATGCTGGCGCTGTATGCGCTCGGCGGCAACGCTCAAGCGGACTCGCGGGCGTGCACGACAAACAATCAGCAGGGCACGCTCTGTGTGTCGGTGAAGGACACGCCGGATCCCGTCGCCTACTCCTCGTTCGATGGGAACGTCACCTACCTGAAGTACGACATCACGGTGACGAACGAGAGCCGCAGCTCGTCGCTCTCCCACGTGGGGCTTACCGACACCATCCCAGAGGGAACTTCACTCGTCAGCGCAACCTCGTCGCGGGGCAGCTGCTCGACCGCCGGCCAGGTCGTCACGTGCCCACTCGGCGCGTTTAAGAAGGGCCAGCAGGCGACTGTGGAGGTGGTCGTCACGGCACCTGAGACAGCTGATCCTGATGCGCCCAACATCACGATCACGAACACCGCCTCGGGCACCTTCGACGAGCGCTTCAGCGACCAGAACGGCGGCAAGCAGGACACCGCCACCGCGAGCGAGACGACAGCGGTAAGCAGAACGGCCGGCCAGACCTTCGTGCCGCAGGGGCGCGACGGGAAGGTCGACACCGATCCCAGCAAGAACCAGTACGCGAACGCGCTGGTCCCCGCTGCCTCGACCGACGTGCTGGCGACGATCAAGCTCCGGGACCCTGAGCCGTTCTGCATCGACGGGACGGTCCGGATCGGCAACAAGAACTACATCTGCCGCGACGGCGTATTCGTCGACGTCTCGGTCGTCGAGGCCGATCACCCGGGCGTCAAGTACAGCAACACGGAGGACCCGCTCGTCTTCCACCTGCGCTGGACTGCGGACCTCGTCTCAGACAAGCAGACCGACCGCAACTTCGTCGTCTTCTACCGGACTGGGACAACTGCGCCGATCCAGGTGTTCGACCAGCGCTGCAACGCCGCGCAGTCGAACCTGCCGTGCCTGGACCACATTGACGAGGCCGCCAACGGCGCCTGGTCGGTCGACCTCGTCAAGGCCGACAACGGCCACATGCGGTGAGTGGGTAGCGAACCCGAGGCGCGCACCTGCCCGTCGTGCGGCGAGCAGGTTCCGGAGCAGTTCCGCTTCTGCGGCTATTGCGGGATCGCGCTCACCCCTGAGGCACAGCACGCGATCCGCAAGACGATCACGGTCCTGTTCTGCGATCTCAAGGGCTCGACGACCCTGGGCGAGTCGCTCGACTCGGAGACGCTGCGGGCGGTCATCTCCCGCTACTTCGAACGCATCCGCGGCGTGATCGAGGGCCACGGTGGTCAGATCGAGAAGTTCATCGGCGACGCGGTGATGGCGGTCTTCGGCTTCCCGCAGCAGCGCGAGGATGACGCCCTCCGGGCGGTGCGCTGTGCGGCTGAGATGAAACGGGCGCTGGTGGAGCTCAACCGCGACTTTGCCCGCACCTGGGGAATCACCCTCACGAACCGCACGGGCGTCAACACCGGCGAGATCGTCGCCGGCGACGCGACGCGGGGCGAGCGCCTCGTCGGGGACGCCATCAACGTGGCGGCGCGGCTCGAGCAGGCGGCGCCGCCCTACGAGATCCTGCTCGGCCCCGAGACCTACCGCCTCGTGCGCGACGAGGTCCACGTCGAAACGATCGAACCGCTCGAGCTCAAGGGGAAGGCGGAGCCCGTCCCCGCCTACCGTCTCGAGTCCTCGATCGGCGCCGCCGCGCTGGCGGAGGAGCGCGCGCCGCTCGTCGGGCGGGAGGTCGAGCTCGAGCGCCTCGACGCGGTGATCGATTCGAGCGCGGCCGAGTGGACGTGCAAGGTCGTGACGGTGCTCGGCGAGCCGGGCGTCGGCAAAACGCGCCTGCTCGAGGAGCTCGCGCGGCGCAGCGCCGATCGCGCGCGCGTTATCGAGGGCCGCTGCCTCTCGTACGGGCGAGGCATCACCTTTTGGCCGCTGATCGAGATCCTCACCCAGGCGGCCGCGATCAGCGACGAGGATCCGCCGGAGCTGGCGCGCTCGAAGCTCGGCGCGCTGGCCGGCGGCGATACGCTCGTCGCATCCCGGGTGGCCGGCGCGATCGGGCTCGGCGACTCCCAGCTGCCGGTCGAAGAGACCTTCTGGGGCATCCGCCGCCTCTTCGAGGCGATGGCTGCCGAGCGCCCCCTCGTCGTCGTCTTCCAGGACCTCCACTGGGCCGAGCCGACGCTCCTCGACTTGATCGAGCACCTGAGCGAATCGGCGAGCGGCCCCATCGTCGTCGTCTGCCCGGCGCGCCCGGAGCTCGACGCGATGCGCCCCGAGTTCGAGGAGAAAACGGACGCCGAGCGGATCGAGCTCGGCGCGCTGTCAGCCGATGAGGTGCAGAACTTGGTCGACGAGCTCCTCGGTGGCGAGATAGGCGACGAGGTGCGCGCCAGGGTCGCCGAGGCGGCGGGCGGCAACCCGCTCTTCGTCGAGCAGTTCGTGTCGATGATGGTCGACGAGCGCCTGCTTCGCCTTGAGGACGGCCGCTGGTTGCCCACCGAATCGCTCGACGAGCTCACCGTGCCGCCCACGCTCGGCGCGCTACTCGGCGCCCGCCTCGACCAGCTGCAGCCGCGAGAGCTGGCGGTCCTGGAGCCGGCCTCCGTGATCGGGATGGTCTTCCCCAAGCAGGCGCTCGAGGAGCTGGTCGACCCCGACGTCGTCTCCCAGGTCGACCTGCGGATCTCCTCGCTCGCGGTGAAGCAGCTGATCCGAGAGGAGCTCACGCACGCGATCGCGGGCGAGAGCTACCGCTTTGGCCACGTGCAGATTCGCGAGGCCACCTACCGGCGCCTCCTGCGGCGCGAACGCGCCATCCTCCACGAGCGCTTCGTCGAATGGGGCGAGCGCTTGAGCCGTGAGCGCGGCCGCGAGACCGAGTTCGAGGAGATCATCGGCTATCACCTCGAGCAGGCCTACAACTACTACTCGGAGCTCGGCCCGCTCGACCGCCACGGCCGCGAGCTCGGTGCCCGCGCCGCGGAGCGGCTGTCCGCATCCGGGCGGCGGGCGCTGGCCCGCGGCGACATGCCGGCCGCCGCCAGCCTGCTACAG
>JBKPHA010000093.1:0-10053 GCA_046729615.1 Actinomycetota bacterium | reverse complement strand
GCTCGACGCGTCTCGCCTACATCCTCGGGGTGCCGCTGGCAGACGACGTCGTTCGAGAATGGCCGCAGATGGGAGAGGTCGTCGGGGGCCTCGACCTGATCGGCGCGGTCGAGGGGCACTTCGAGGAGTTCAGACTCGCGGTGGGAGGACGCCGCCACTTCGGCGACTTCCTGCTGGTCGAGTGGAGCGCCGACTACGGGGACGGCGCCATCTACCGCAACGTGACGATCGCCGAGATCGAAGACGGCAAGGCCGTGCGGGTTACCGACTACTGGGGCAAGCCGTTCGATACTCCGGACTGGCGCGAGGAGATGACGGAGCGGCTCGACATGCCGGGTGACGGTCGGTGGCCTTCGGGCGACCGGCTCGCCCACCGCTAATCGCTGTCTGCAACATGGGCTTTAGATCGAGACTCACCCGGGAGCGCGGAGCCTGGCTGAACACATCCTGGCCGCGAGTCCTCGCTCAGAAGCAGCAGCTGCTGCTCCTCGCGCTAACCGATCAGCCGCGGTGTCGGGCCGCATCGCCCCGTGCCTCGGCAACCTCGGCATTCCGCGCGACGGCCGCTCTCACGAGGGCCTTGAACGCGGCTGCATCCACCTTCTCGCGCTCATGGATGTCGATCGCCCGTCGGGTGTTGCCCTCCAGGCTGGAGTTGAAGAGTCGCTTCGGATCGGAGATCTGGGCTCCCCGGGCGAACGTCAGCTTGACGACCTTTGTGTACGCCTCCCCGGTGCACACATTCCCATCGTGCGACCACACCGGGGTGCCCATCCACTTCCACTCCTCGGTTATCTGAGGGTCGGCCTCTAGGATCAGCGCGCGCATGCGCGCCAGCGTCTCCCCCCTCCACCCCCCTAGCTCCTCGATCCTTCGGTCGATGAGCCGGGAAGCTGACTCCCCCTTTGCTCGCCCACTGCTCTTCATCCTCGACTCGCTCCCGGATTCTATCCCTGCTGCCGACGCGGCTCCTCCAACTCGCGCTGTAGCCGATCGCGCTCGAGCTTGATCCGCCCGATGTTCAACGCTGCCCTGAGTTCAACGCTGCCCTGACGCTCGCGCCCTTGTAGCCGAGCAGCCCGGCGATCGCCCCCGTCGCCCCGGTGGCGCCAGCCGTGAGGATCGGTGTGAGGTCGATCGCCACGCTGCCATCGTGCCGAAACGCCGTGCGCCACCAGCCGACAGTGGCGATTTGCAGGAGATTCGGAGTGGACCGGGGAGGATTCGAACCCCCGTCCAACGGATTATGAGTTGCCGGGTGGGGTGTCGGTCGGGTGTCTTGGGCGCGCTCGGTTGCCTTGAGTTGCGCTCAGTTGCGCTCAGAATCGCTCAGTTCGGGACACGCTCGGGACACGCCTCACCGTCGGGCACGGCCGGATGTGCGCGAGCCGCCATGCGTGGATCGAAGCGAAACTCCGGCGGGCGCGGCTAGTACCGCCAGCCCGAAACTGCAGCGATGCAAGACCCGTGTTCGCTACCGCACGACCACTGTGCAAGTTCACCGAACTGATCATGCAACACCTGGCCAGCCGTGTCGTTGGCCGTATCGATGCCGTGGAACGCCGCCGAGGGAGCAGATACGAACGTGATCAGACCCTCCCCTGGAACGTCGCACACCCGCTGCACCGCGCCCCTATCCCCAGCGGCTTACCGAGGGAAGCGACAGGACGAGGGCAATGGCGAGCGTTACTGCAATGAAGACAAGCCCTTGCCGTGTCGCGTCATTTTGAACAACCTTCCGTCTGAGCCTAGCCTCCAAAGCGAGCCTGCACATGACGCAGAGGACGTGCGGGGGCATGATGTCGGTCGGCTCACGCTGATTCTGAGTCCGTGTCAGCATCGAAAACCGCCGGTTCGTGGAGCGCACCGACTACCTGCGGTCGTGGGCTTCATCTCGGCGCTGCTGTCATGGCCCAACGCGAACAGGGCGTTGAGCGCGCGAGCGATCGCGCCGTCGCCGTGCCCCTTCTCCGAGAGCTCGAAGGCGCGCTCGACTATCGGCGCGTTCGGTGTGGCGGACGTAGCGGCGCTCGACGATCCGGTCCGGCGCGGTGATCTCACATGCCAGCTAGCCTGACGGCTGGCGGCAAGCACACCGATGACGCCAACGACCACCGGGTCCGCATAACCACCCCTGGCGCCGCGATGTTCGGTTTTAAGCCCGTTTACCCGCCGATCGCGTCCGTCATATGGATGGGCCTCGACCTCGAGCTGGTGGCGCAGCCGTTCCAGGGTGGCTCGCAGGGCGCGCTCGCCCTCGCTGGGATGAGGGCGCGCGGGGAGGGGGGTCCGGACCCAGCGCTGGAATCGCCTGCCAGCTATCGGAACGGGGAAGCTCCGTCGCAAGGGGGGAAGTCATGCCCACAGGATCGAGGCCGAGAGGCCCCAATCCGTGGGGAAATTCGCCCATTTGCGTGGGTCAGGGCTCGACCAGGCCGCGCCGGATCGCGTAGCGGGTCAACTCGACCCGGTTTCGCATCCCCAGCTTCTCGAGGATGTTCGCCCGATGTCGCTCGACCGTCTTGTGGGAGATGATCAGCGCCTCGGCGATCTCCTCGCTCGTGAGACCCTCGGCGATCAGCTTGATCACGTCGAGCTCGCGCGGCGTCAGCGGGTCCTCGGGGACCTCCTCGCCGGCAGCGGCGCGCTCGAGATAGTCGCGCACGAGCGCCGAGGCCGCCGCCGGGTAGACGAAGGGCTCGCCGCGCATCGCCGCCCGGCACGCCTCAATCAGGTCGCGGTTGGCCTCCGACTTCAGCACGTAGCCGGAGGCGCCGGCCTTGAGGGCCTCGAAGAAGTACTGCTCGTTGTCGTGCACCGAGAGCATCAGGACGCGGACCTCCGGCCGCTGCTTGGCGAGCTCGCGCGCCACGCTCAAGCCGCCCATGCGCGGCATCGCGACGTCGAGCACCGCCAGGTCGATCTCCTCTCTCACCCCGAGGCGGAGGGCCTCGACGCCATCTCTTGCCTCGGCAACGACGGTGAGGTCGGGCACCGTTTCCAGGATCAGCTTCAGGCCGTCGCGAACGAGCTCATGATCGTCGGCGAGGAGGATCCGCGTCTTTAGGGGAACAGGCATCAGTTCTCACCCGATTCGACCGGCACTACGAGGCGGATCCGTGTCCCAGCCCCGGGCCGCGAGTCGATCTCGAGGCTGGCGCCGACGAGCATCGCCCGCTCCCGCATCCCCTCGATGCCGCTTCCCATCTCGTCTATTCCCCGCTCCATCCCCCGCCCGTCGTCACTGACGGTCAGGATCACGCGTCCGTCGACGGCCTTGAGATCGACCCATGCGGTCCTTGCTTCGGCATGACGGACGACGTTGGTGAGTGACTCCTGGGCGATGCGGTAGATGACGAGTTCCTGCTCGGAGCTGAGCGGCGGCAGCTCCCCGCTCAGCCGCCGCTCGACGGCGACATCGGTCTGCCGCGCGACCCTCGACGTGAGCGCGATCAGCGCATTCACCAACCCCAGGTCATCAAGCGCCTCTGGCCGAAGCTCCCGGACGATCCGGCGGATGTCGTCGAGGCTCTCCTTCAATCTCCTGGCGACCTCGTCAAGCCGCTGGGCGGTCGGCTGCACATCTCCCGCGGCCATGCGCTCCGCCTGCAGGGCCACCGCGGTCAGAGATTGGCCGATTTCGTCGTGGAGTTCCCGCGCCGTTCGCAGTCGCTCGGCCTCCTGGCCTCCCAGGGCCGCGCGGGCCCTCTGGAAGCGCTCGTCGGCCAGGCGCTCGAGCATTGCGTTGAAGGTGCTCACGAAGGCGGTGATCTCCGCGGCCTCGGTACCCGTGACCGTCAGCCGCTTTCGCGGCTGGCGCAGGTCGATGGCCTCCATCTCCTCGGCCAAGCGGCGAAGCGGAACGAGCGCACGGCGAAGCAACACCAGCTGGATCGCCAGCATCACCACCAGGCCGGCGAACAGGATCGCTGCCTGATTCGCCTTGATCGGCGCGCTCACCTCCACGGGAGTGACGAGGAGCAGCACGAAGACGAGTGCCAGCACCACCGCCCCGGCAAGGAAGGTTCGTGCGGCCAGGGATCGCCAGGCGATGCCAAGGCGCGCTCCCAACGAAGATGTGGAGCGACCCCCGCGCCCAGGACGCTCTTCCTCCCACGCCGGCTCGTGCTCGGTGGAGACGCTCATAGCCACTGATCTTGGCGCGTCAAAGGGCATGCGCCAATGGGTGGATCACTCCATCCCATTGCGGATCGGTCCGCCTGCAGTGGGCGCGAATGGGTGTTCATACCCATCGTCATCGGGCCCCAGCTGGCGCATGCTCGATGCGTAGGCAATCGATGGAAAGGAGTGGACATGCCCTCGGGATACGTGATGCCAGACCAGATGCCAGCACACTCGGCGGCCCCTCGGCCCAGCCTGCGACTCAGGGCGCGGGTATGGCTGAAGAGCCTCGACCTCGACGCTCAGCTTGCCGGTGGAGCCGATCCGACGCGAAGCGAGGAGCTTCGACTGCGGGCCGAGCAGCTCCGTGACCCCAAACGGCGAGCCAAGCTCGCCGCAGCGCTAGAGCGCCTGACCACCATCTCCGATCGCCGAAACCGCCCTGGAATCATCACCGCCCAGGCCCCGTTCCGGCCGCGGCAGGTGCGCGTCAACCGCGAGCTCCTGCACGACCTGGCCGAGCGCCTGAGGGATCCAGGAACCCATCCGCTTCGCGGTCTGGCGATGACCTCGCTGCTGCTCGAGGACGCGCGGGGCCCGCTGTCTTGCGACCCTCGGCCCGCGGCGCTCGAGCGCGCGGCATCGGCCGCGTTGACGGCGCTCACGGCCGTCCCCGGGCGCACGCGCGTCGCCACCAGGCGCCCTCGATCCATCGCGTGACACTCGCGTGATCCAGGGCCAGGCCGGGCGATCGGATTAGGCGCCGTTGCTCGAGGAGGGTGGGCTGGAGGAATCGCTCGACTGGCAACGCGTGGTGGCGATGATGAGCGATATACGCCTGCCTGACCTCCAACAGACGATTCTGGTCTTACCGGCGCTTCGCAGCTGGCCGGGCAGCGCCGCGCCGAGACTACGATCCAGGCGACGTGACCTCGGCGAGAGGCGGCCGCCGATATCGCCGAGGCGCTGCGCTCGCTTGTCGGCGAGGGTAAGTCCGCTGCGGATACATGGTTTTGCCCATTGCGGCCCGCCCCGCCGGCGCCGAGAATTGGGTCCATGAGCTTGACCCTCCAACACCAGGTCGATCGGCGCCTTCGCTCGCCATTCTCGCGAAGCGAGCGGGTGACGGCGAGCGCCCTCTTTGGCCGCTCGTGCCAGCTGCTCGACGCCGCCCAGGACCTCGAGCGCGAGGCCGCACGGCAAAGCCCCGCCGCCGATGACGGTGGCACGGTCGCGGCGATCGAGTGCATGGCGCCGACGCTGGAGGCGATCGCGAACGCGAGCCTCTTGCTGAGCCTTCTGGCGCGCGAGCTGCTCAAGGGCCACGCCGCCCACGCGATCCGTGACGCCGGATTGCGCGCTGGAGCTCGCGGCGAGGACACGGACCACGCGACGCGCCTTCTCTTCGGCGCCAGCCAGAACATCCGCATCGCCGCCGAGGCCTCGCGACTCGCCACCCAGGCGGTTCGCCCGGCATCCCGACCCACGGCCTGAGACGTTGCGGGGCGGATCCGCCCTGACCGCCCCCCGGGGCCGGGCCGCACGGAGATGACCACATGACGGCCCTCGCGTTGACAGCACTGGCGTTCGCCCCCGTCGACCAGCAGTACCTGCTCGAGGCGCGGCAGATGCAGGCGCTGTCGTTCGCGGTGCATATCCCGCTCGTCTGCTTCGGCGTCGCCTTCCCGGTGATGGTCCTCTTCGTCGAGTGGCTCTACCTGCGCACCGGCGACGAGCTCTACCGCGTGTTGGCCAAGCGCTGGACCAAGATCATGGTGGCGCTCTTCGCCATCGGGGTCATCACTGGCACCATCCTCAGCTTCGAAATGGGGCTCCTGTGGCCGAGCTTCATGGCCACGTTCGGCTCCGTCTTCGGCCTCGGCTTCGCCATCGAGGGGTTCTCGTTCTTCGTCGAGGCGATCTTCATCGGCATCTACGTCTACGGCTGGGACCGGCTCTCACCCAAAGCCCACTTCGCGAGCGGGATCCCGATCGTGATCTCGGGCTTCACCGGCTCGCTGATGGTGATCTCGGTCAATGCGTGGATGAACCACCCGACCGGCTTTCGCCTCCAGGGCGGCGAGGTCGTCGACGTCGACCCGGTCGGGGCCCTGTTCGGAAACAGCTACCTGTGGCACGAGCTCATCCACATGTACCTGGCCGCCTACCTCGTGTGCGGGTTCCTGCTTGCCGGCGCCTACGCCCTGGGCCGCCTGCGCGGCCGCTGGGGGCGCTATGAGCGCACCGCGCTCGCCATCCCGCTGACGATCGCCGCGCTCACTGCGCCGGTGCAGATCCTGGTCGGCGATTGGAACGGGCGCCAAGTGGCCCGCCACCAGCCGACCAAGCTGGCCGCGATCGAGGGCCTGCCCGAGACGACGAGCGGTGCTCCGCTTCACCTGCTCGGCTGGTACTCCGACAACGAGGTCAAGTACGGCGTCGAGATCCCGAAGATGCTCTCGTTGCTGGCCTCCCATGACCCCGACGCCACCGTGCAAGGGCTCGACGCGGTGCCGAACGACGACCGGCCCCCGGTGAACGTTGTCCGCGTCGCCTTCCAGACCATGGTTGCGATCGGGACGCTCCTGGCACTGATCGGGGTGGTCTTCCTCGCGCTTCGCATCCGGCACAAGCGCCTGCCTGAGTCCACCTGGTTTTACCGCGCCCTGGTGGCCGCGGGGCCGCTGTCGGTGGTCGCGCTGATCGCCGGCTGGGTGACCACCGAGGTCGGGCGCCAGCCATGGGTCGTCTACGAGGTCATGCGGACATCCGAGGCGGTCACCGGCGCGGATGGCATCCCGGTGGGCTACGCGACGCTTGCGCTCGTCTATTTGGGTGTCGCCGGCGCCGTCTTCTGGATCCTGCGTCGCCTTGCCCGCGCTCCGTTGGAGCTTCCCGCGGCCGGTCGTGACCGAGGAGAGGGCTGACCGTGCATCTCTACGACCTGCCACTCTTCTTCGCCCTTATCGGGCTGGTCCTCTACACGGTGCTCGGGGGAGCGGACTTCGGCGCCGGCCTTTGGCAGCTCCTCGGCGGCAGGCGCGCTGAGGGCGTGCGGATCCGCGATCACGCCCACAACTCGATGGCCGCGGTGTGGGAGGCGAACCACGTCTGGCTGATCTTCGTTCTCACCGTGATCTGGACCGCTTACCCCGAGGCCTTCGGCGCGATCGCCTCCACCCTGTCGATCCCCCTGTTCATCGCCGCGGTCGGGATCATCTTCCGCGGTGGCGCCTACGCCCTGCGAGCGGGAAGCGCGTCCCCCGCCGAGTCGCGGACCATCGACACGGTCACCGCCGTCGCCTCGATCATCACCCCGTTCGCGCTGGGCGCCGCCGTCGGCGGGATCGCCTCAGGCCGCGTCCCCGTGGGGATTGCCGCCGGGGACTTGATCACGAGCTGGCTAAACCAAACCTCGGTCCTGATCGGCGTCCTCGCCGTCGCCGTCGCCGCTTACCTCTCGGCGGTCTTCCTCGCCGCCGACGCGGTCAGGCTCGGCAAGCCCGACCTCGAGCGCGCCTTTCGCCTCCGCGCCCTGGGCGCCGGAATCCTCGCCGGCGCGATCGCCCTCGGTGGGCTCGCCGTCCTTCACTTCGACGCGCCCTCGCTCTCCCACGGCCTCGTCAGCGGCGACGGCCTGCCGGCTCTCCTCGTCTCGATCGTTGCCGGCGTGAGCACCCTCGCCCTGGTCTGGATCGGTCGCTACGAGCCGGCCCGCTACGGCGCCGCCATCGCAGTGGCGGCGATCGTCGCCGGCTGGGCGCTGGCGCAAAAGCCCACCTTCCTGCCTGGGCTTACGATCGAGCAGGCCGCCGCACCCGACGACACACTGGTCGCGATCGTCGTCGCTGTGCTCGGCGGCGCGGCGATCCTGTTTCCATCCCTGGGCCTTCTGTTCAAGCTCGTGCTCGGGGGGCGGCTGGACTACGCCGAGCCGCCGCCAGCCTCGCCGCGGTCGGCTGGGCGGTCGGTCCTCGCAGCCTCCGCCTCGGGCCTCCTGGCCAGGTCGGCTGGCGCCTGCTTCATCGCCGGTCTCGGCTTCCTGACCGCCGCCGACGCCGGCTGGGCACACGCCGTCGGCATCGTTGCCCTGTTTGCCTTCATCGTCCTCGGGTTCTTCGCCGTGAAGCCGGGGGAGCTGGCCCGGGCAGAGTCCCCCGGACGGTAAGACGTCCATCGGATCTCTTTGCCCGGTCGTCCTCGGCGAAACTCGACTCGACAATTGCCAGGCTGGCCGGAACCAGCAACGCCGCGGCGACCCCCTGCAGAACCCGCACGGCGATCGGTCCCTCGCCGCTCGGCGCGAGGCCACACAGAGGGACATGACGGCGAATCCGATTAAGCCCACGACGAGGACGATCCGGCGCCCATACAGATCAACGAGCGCGCCACCGGTGACGGTGATGATGAGCGCGCTGAGCGCGAGCAGGTAGGCATTCATCACCCACTGCAGGCCACCGAGCTCGAGGCCGAGGTCGCGTCCAATCGCCGGCAGCGCGACCGTAACGACGCTGGGCTCAAGAAACGCCGCGCCCGAGCCAAGGATGACGGCGGCGAGCGCCCAGCGACCGGGCGCGCTTGCGTAGCGCAGCGGCTCGAACGGTGGACGCCCTGCGGCGGATTGGGCCGTTACCGTGTCCACGACCGATCATCGGTTCAGCTCGGGCGATCGGGGAATCTGCATCGATCGCGACGGGGAGAAGACCATTGACGTGACGATCGTTGGCGCAGGCAACATGGGTCCTAGGGTCCTGCAGATGACGCCCCAGGACAAGCTCGGGACCGGGTATGCGAGCCCCGTGAAGGTGATCTCCTGATGGACTCGAGATGGCACGGCGACTGCTGATCGCGGCGGGTGAAGCTGCGTCGCGCCCGGGCAGCTTCCGTTCGGTGTGCGCGAGCTGATCGATGCCGCGTAAGAGATCCTCGTGGTGACCCCCGACGCTGCCGAGCCGCTTTTAGTGGCTGTCCTCGGCCACCGATCGAGCCAGGGAGCAGGCCGACGAGCGCCTTAGGACGGTCTTGGGCCAGCTGGCGGAACTGGGCAAGCGAGGCTGCCGGCGTGGTCGGGGCCGACGATCCCCTACTCGCCTTCGAGGATGCCATCAGGGATTCGCGCCCGACCACCTCCTGATCGCGCTTCGCGCCGCGGATGGCGCCGGGTGCCAGGAGCGCGGCCTACTTGATCGGCTCGAGCAGCGCTTCGGGCTGCCGATGACGGCGTTCTCGCTCCCGGGCGAGTAGCGTCTATTGAGCCATCGTCGGAGAGCGAGGACTCAGCCCTCGTGGCCACCGAGGCCTGCGCAATCCCCCGCGCCGATGATTACGCGGCACACACCGAGCCCCTTCTCGAAGAGCTACGGCAAGAAGAGAGGGCTTACGCCAATCACCTGCGCGCAGCATTTCGAGGGACTGATCCACCGCCCACATCACCGCGGTGGTGGCATTAGTTCCGCCGCGGTGATGTGGCTCGGACAACGTAATTCAGCGGAGCCGCCCCCAAAGGCGGCCCTGCTTTGCTCACCCGTGATCCACACCGGCCCGAATCCGCCCGCCGGGTTGATGTGTCCGGAGGGCATGTCTTTGCTCCTCCGACCTGGATCGGGTCGCATCCAGGTTGAACGCCGGATAAGGACTCGAGCCAGGGGGAACCAGCCCCAGCGTTAGGCCCCTATAGCTCTTGCCTCGCCGAGAGGAGTGCTCCCGGCGTTGGACTCGATCGACGCGCTCAGCAAGCTGGGAGTCGAGGTCCGTTGCCTTCCACCAGGTTCGGAACCTGAGCCAGTGGCTGGGCCGGTGCGGCCGGGGCGGGTTGATGTGTATACGTGGATTGATGTATCCGGAGGGCATGTCTTGCTCCTTGGAGATGGAATAGGGACACCTCCAGATTGGCGCCGAATGGCATCCCGGACCATGGGCAATAACACCCAT
>JBKPHA010000092.1:0-18099 GCA_046729615.1 Actinomycetota bacterium | reverse complement strand
GGCCCCAAGATCGACTTCCACATCACCGACACCCTGGGGCGCTCATGGCAGTGCGGAACGTGCCAGGTCGACTTCTTCATGCCCGAGCGCTTCGGTCTCACCTACCAGGGCGAGGACAACGCGGAGCACCGGCCGGTGATGATTCACCGGGCGCTTCTGGGCTCGATGGAGCGCTTCGTCGGCATCCTCGTGGAGCACCACGCTGGCCGCTTCCCGACCTGGCTCGCGCCGGTGCAGGCGGCGATCCTGCCGGTGGCCGACCGCCACAACGAATACGCGGCCGCGGTGGCGGCGCGCCTCGAGGCCGCGGGCGTCCGGTGTCGCGTCGACGATCGCTCCGAGTCGGTGGGCAAGGAGATCCACGACGCCGAGGTCGCGAAGCTGCCGTACATGCTGGTCGTGGGGGACCGCGAGGAGGCCGGCGGATCCGTGTCGGTTCGCTTGCATGCCGAGGGCGATCTCGGGGTCGAGTCGGTGGAGGATTTCGCCGCGCGGGTAAATCGCGAGGTCTCCAGCCGCTAGGCGTCTATACTGGCCCGCAATGAAGGGCACCTACACCACGCGCCGCCGCTGAGCGCTCGTGCCCTCTGCCGTTTCGCCTCGTCTCCCGATCCCGTCTCGCCGTCGCTAGCTTGACGCGCTCGCAGGCTCAGTTGTAGTGGCCGCCATCGCGAGTACGGCCGCACTTGGATCGGCTGCGAACCTTCGCGTGGCCATGTCCTCGGGCTTGCCTTTGCCGCCAGCAAAGGCTGCGCCCTGCGTCCTTGCCACGCTCGGTTCTCGCTCGCCCAAGCACGACCGTACCCACAACGGAGGCCACTAGTGGCGAATCCGCGCTTCGACCGGTCGCCGCCCGAGCGGGACCCAACCCGGATCAACGAACGGATCCGCGCATCCGAGGTGAGGTTGATCGACGAGGATGGAACCCAGGTGGGAATCGTCCCCACCGAGCAGGCGCTGCAGCTCGCGAACCAGAGGGACCTCGACCTCGTCGAGGTCGCGCCCGACGCGCGACCGCCCGTCGCCCGACTGCTCGACTACTCCAAATACCGCTACGAGCAGGAGCAGAAGGCCAAGGCCGCTCGCAAGCACCAGCAGCAGGTCAACGTCCGCGAGATCAAGCTGCGCCCGAAGATCGCGACGCACGACTACGAGACGAAGAAGGGCCACGTGGAGCGCTTCCTGCGAAACCGGGACAAGGTGAAGGTCACGATCATGTTCCGCGGCCGTGAGCAGGCCCATCCGGAGCGCGGCCGCACCCTCCTTCGCCGCCTCTACGAGGACATCGAGCCCCTCGCGACCATCGAGCAGGAGCCCCTGCAGGAAGGTCGCAACATGAGCATGATGCTCGCGCCGGTGCGCGCGAAGACGAGCGACGGTGGCGCCGAGCGCTCCGAGCGCTCGGCTGCCTGACTGGCGCCCCGTCTCGGGTCTGCTTCAATAGGCCGTTGCCGTGCCGAAGATGAAGACACATTCCGGCGCGAAGAAGCGCTTCCGCAAGACGGGCTCCGGCCAGCTCCGCGGCCGGCGCGCCTACTCCAGCCACATCCTGGGCAAGAAGTCCTCGAAGCGAAAGCGCCGGATGCGGGTGCCCACTCAGGTCGCGCCCCAGGACCGAGAGCGGGTGCGCACGCTCCTTGCCGGAAGGGACTAGGCCATGGCCCGCGTGACGAACGCCGTCGCCCGCAAGCGGCGCAAGAAGAAGGTCCTGAAGCAGGCCAAGGGCTACTGGGGCCGCAAGCACTCGAGCTACCGGCTCGCCCACGAGCAGGTGATGCGGTCGGGTCGCTACGCCTACCGCGACCGGCGCACGAGAAAGCGCGACTTCCGGCGCCTGTGGATCATCCGCATCAACGCGGCGGCGCGGCGCGAGGGCATGAGCTATTCGCAGCTCATCCACGGCCTGAACGAGGCCGGCGTGGAGGTCAACCGCAAGGTGCTCGCCGACATCGCAGTCCACGATCCGGAGGCGTTTCGCCGATTTGCCGAGCGAGCCCGGGAGGCCACCGCGTAGGCGGCGGCTCATATGGACTCACCTCCCGGGCGGCTCAGCAGGTGCGAGCCGCCCTTTTCATTGGGCGAGCAAGCAGCAGGCAGCATGCAGGAATGATCACCAGCCCCCACAACGAGAAGCTCAAGCTCATCCGCAAGCTCCACGCCCGCAGGCACCGCGAGCGCTCCGGTTTGTTCATTGCCGAGGGCGAGGACCTAGTCGAGGCGGCGCGCGACGCCTGCGCCGAGACCGAATTCGTGCTCTGGGCGGATCGCGATGCAGAAGCCGCGCTCCTGGACGCGGTCAGCGAGCTGGGGTCCGGGACGCGCGTCATCGGCGTCTACCGCCAGCGGTGGCGCGAGCCAGGGGGAGGGGTGCAGGTGCACCTTCACGGCACTCGCGACCCCGGCAACGTCGGGACGATCATTCGCACGGCCCACGCGTTGGCCGAGGGGCCGGTGGTCCTGGGGCTGGGCTGCGCCGACCCCTACTCGCCCAGGGCGGTGCGGGCGAGCATGGGATCGATCTTCGCGCGGCCTCCCGCGGCGGCCGAGCTGGGCGAGCTCGATGGCTTCAAGCTGGGGCTGGATGCTCGCGCTGCCGTCGATCTTCGAGAGGTGGAGCTGTCGGTGCCCCTCGTGCTCTGCCTGGGCGCCGAGCGGGCGGGCCTTCCGGAGGGCTCGGCGCTCGACGCAACGGCGCGGATCCCGATGCGCGCCGATGGCCCGGAGTCGCTGAACGTCGCGATCGCCGCCGCCGTGGGCCTGTATGAGGTCGCGAATAGGATGGCCGCCCGTGGCTGAAATCCAGGAGAAGGTCGGCCAGCTCCGCGCTGAGGGGGAGGCGGACATCGCCGCCGCAGCCGGCCTCGACGAGCTTGAGGAGCTGCGGGTCCGCTACCTAGGCCGCAGGGCGGAGCTGACGCGAATCCTGCGTGGGATCGGCGAGCTGCCGCCGGAGGAGCGCGGCGCCGTGGGCCAGGCGGCCAACGCGGCACGCCGGACGCTCGAGGCGCTCCTCGCCGACCGCCGGACCGAGCTCGAGGCGGGCCGGCTCGAGGGTGGCCTCGCCGCCGAGGCCGTCGACGTCACGCTGCCCGGCTCGCCACCCGTACCGGTGGGATCGCGAAACCTGCTGATCCGGACGCTGCGCGAGATCGAGGACGTCTTCTGCGGCCTCGGCTATCGCGTGATGGAGGGCCCGGAGGTCGAGCTCGACTACTACAACTTCACCGCGCTCAACCATCCGCCGGGACACCCCGCGCGGATGGCGCAGGACACCTTCTACGTGGATCCGGGTTCGCTCGATCCGGGGCTGCGCCTGGATCCGGCACCGACCGTGCCCGGGGAGGTCGCCGAGGGCGCCCCGCTTCCGCCCGGGCCCGAGGACGTCGTTCTCCGCACGCACACCTCGCCGATGCAGGTCCGCTCGATGGAATCCCAGCCGCCGCCGATCTTCATCGTCGTGCCGGGGCGCTGCTACCGCTCGGACCCCTTCGACGCCACCCACAGCCCGATCTTCCACCAGGTCGAGGGGCTCGCGGTATCGGAGACGATCACGCTCGCCGATCTCAAAGGAACGCTGGACGAGTTCGCGCGCGCGATCTTCGGGGCGGAGCGGCGCACGCGCTTCCGCCCGGGCTTCTTCCCGTTTACCGAACCCAGCGTGGAGGTCGACGTCTCGTGCTTCCGGTGCGGGGGGAGCGGCCTGCTCGCCGACGGCTCGCGCGATTCGCTCTGCAAGGGCACGGGCTGGATCGAGATCCTGGGCTCCGGCATGGTCGACCCGAACGTGTTCGGCTTCGTCAAGACCATCGGCTACGACCCCGAGCGCGTGCAGGGGTTCGCGTTCGGAATGGGGATCGAGCGGATCGCGATGCTGAAGCACGGCGTCCCCGATCTGCGCAAGTTCTTCGAGAACGACGTCCGCGTCCTGGAGCAGTTTCGGTGAGGGTGCCCTACAGCTGGCTGACCGAATACTGCGACCCGGGGCTCTCGCCCGAGGAGCTGGCGGAGCGCATCGCGCTGCGCACGACCGAGGTCGAGCGGCTCAGCCACGTCGGCCCGCCATCCCCCGAGGGCTTCGTCGTCGGTCGGGTGGTGGCGGTCGAGCAGCATCCGAACGCGGACCTGCTGAGCGTCTGCCAGGTCGAGGCGGGCGACGGCGCGCGCACGATCGTCTGCGGGGCGCCGAACGTCGCGGCGGGACAGCTCGTGCCGGTGGCGCTGCCGGGGGCGACGCTCCCGGGCGGGCAGACCCTCGGCCGGGCGAAGCTCCGCGGCGTCGTCTCCGACGGGATGATCCTCTCGGAGGCGGAGCTCGAGCTGGGCGACGACGCCAGCGGGATCGCCGTCCTGAACAGCAGCGACCCCGCCGCTCCCGGACGCGAAGCGGAGGAGGCGGCGGGCATTGGTGTTATGGAGCCCGGCACCCCGCTGGCCGATGTCCTGCCGCTCGCCGAGCCGCTGCTGGAGCTCGAGGTCAACTCCAACCGGGTCGATTGCCTCGGCGTCTACGGCGTCGCGCGGGAGGTCCACGCCGTCACCGGCGCCCCGCTCGCGCCGGCGCCATGGCAGGACGACGCCGACGCCACGGGCGACGGCGAGGCCGCCGAGTACGCCTCGGTCACGGTCGAGGTCCCCGAGCTCTGCCCTCGCTTCACCGCCCGGGTCTTCACTGAGGTATACATTGGCCCCTCCCCGCTGTGGCTCAAGGCGCGGCTGATCGCGGCCGGCCAGCGCCCGATCAACAACGTCGTCGACATCACCAACTACGTGATGCTGATGACCACCCAGCCGCTTCACGCGTTCGACCTCGACCGCGTTCCGGACGGCGCGCTGATCGTCCGCACGGCCGCCGACGGCGAGCGGATGATCACGCTGGACGGTGTGGAGCGAACCTTCGACGCCGAGACCGTGCTCGTATGCGACAGGGAGGGGCCCTCGGGGATCGCCGGGATCATGGGCGGCGCCGCGTCGGAGGTCTCGGACTCCACGACCCGCGTTCTGCTCGAGGTCGCGACGTGGAACGGGGTGAACATCCTGCGGACCTCGCGCCGGCTGGGGCTCCGGTCGGAGGCGTCGACCCGGTTCGAGAAGCAGCTTCACCCCGAGCTCGCGATCCGAGCGCAGCGGATCGCATCGAAGCTGCTGGTCGAGCTCTGCGGTGCCCGGCTGGTCCCGGGAACAATCGACGTCGCAGCCGAGCCTCCGCCGCCACGGCGTCCGCGGTTGCGCGCCGGACGAGCCGAGGCGCTGCTCGGGATGCGGATCGAGTCCGACGACTGCGCCACCTACCTCGAGCGGCTGGGCTTCGGGGTGGATCGCGACGGCGAGGACCTCGTCGCCGAGGTACCCCCGCACCGTTACTACGACGTGAGCCGCGAGGCGGATCTGATCGAGGAGGTCGGGCGCATCCACGGCTACGACGAGAATCTGCCGTCTACGCTCCCGCAGGCGCCCGCGGGCGGCCGCCTTACGCGCGAGCAGGCGCTTCGCCGCCGCGCCGAGGACGTCATGCGCGATCTCGGCTTCGACGGGATCGTCAGCCTGAGCCTGGGCGACCCTGAGGTTCGGCGCCGGCTGCGGCTGCCGGACGATGATGTGCGCGCGGAGCCGATCCGCGTCACCAACCCGCTTTCCCTGGACCACTCTGAGCTCCGCACCACGCTGCTCGGCTCGCTGCTCGACGCCGCCAGGTACAACCTCGCCCGCGGGGCCGATCGCGTGGCGCTCGCGGAGACGGGTCGCGCGTACCTTAGTCGGGGCGAGTCGCCAGGCGGCGGCGTCCTCGGCGGCGAGTTCGCCGGCGAGCGTCCCTCGCCCGCGTTCGAGCCGCAGCGGGTCGCGGCGCTTGCCGCCGGGCCACTCGCGCCGCCGAGCTGGCGGTCGGAGGCGCAGGAGGCGGACTTCTTCTCGATGAAGGGCGCGCTGGAGGCGCTGGCAGGGCATTTCGGGGTCGCGCTCGAGGTCGAGCCCGGTGCCCAGCCGTTCCTTCACCCCGGGCGCTCGGCGCGGGTCGTCGTCGGAGGGCTCGATGCCGGGTGGCTCGGCGAGGTGCATCCCCTCGTCTGCCGCGAATGGGACATCGAGGGCGCGGTGGCGTTCGAGATCGGGCTGGCCGAGCTGGCGGTGGCCTCGCCGCTCGGCCGCGAGACCTACGAGGACGTCACGACGTACCCGGCCGTCTATCAGGACCTGGCGATCGTCGTGGACGAGGACGTTCCCGCCGCGCGGGTGCGCGCGGCCGTCATGGCTGGTGGCGGCGAGTTGCTTCGAAGTGCCCGCGTGTTCGACCTCTACCGCGGCGAGCAGATCGGCGAGGGCCGCAAGAGCCTCGCGCTGCGCCTGGAGTTCCGCGCGCGGGACCGAACGCTCACGGATGCCGAGGTCGCCGAGCGGCGCCGGGCGATCGAGGCGGCCATCGGCGAGATCGGAGGCTCCCTTCGTGCCTAAGAGTGCATACGCGAAGGTCGCGGATGGACTCTGAGGCGCGCGTCCTCGTCGCCGGCGCGTCCGGCTTCGCCGGAGCGCTCGCTGCCGACCTCGTCAACCGCCACCCGCGGCTGGGGCTCGCCGCCGCTACCGCCCGCGCCGACGCGGGGAAGCTCCTTGATCGCCTGTATCCGCGCTACCAGGTCCCGATCGAGCTGGTCGACCTCGACCTGGACCATCCGCCGAAGGCCGACGCGGCAATCGTCGCCTATCCGCACGGGGCGGCCGCGCCGGTCGTCGCACGGCTGCTCGAGGAGGGTCAGGCGGTCGTGGACGTCTCCGCCGACTTTCGCCTGCGCGAGCTCCCGACCTACGAGGAGACCTACGGCGAGCATGGCGCCCCCGAGCTCCTAGCCGATGCCGTCTACGGGCTCACGGAGCTTCGCCGTGGCGAGATCCGCGGCGCGCGGCTCGTCTCCAACCCCGGCTGCTATCCGGCGGCGGCGCTCCTCGCGCTGGCCCCGCTCGCGCGGGAGCGGCTGGCGGGCGACATCGTGATCAGCGCCGGCTCGGGCGTGTCCGGGGCCGGCCGGGGCCTGGGCCGCGGAGACCACCTCCACTTCGTGTCGGTCGCCGAGAACTTCACGCCCTACGGGGTCGAGGGCCATCGCCACCTCCCGGAGATCGTGCAGGAGCTGGGCGCGCTGGGAAGCGACGCCCGGGTCACCTTCGTCCCGCACCTGCTGCCGCTCGACCAGGGCCTAATGACGAGCTGCTTCGTCACGCCCGCGCGCGAGGTGGATGCCTCAGAGCTCCGCGCGCTGTACCACCGGGCCTACGACGGCGAGCGTTTCGTTGAGGTCGTCGACGCGCCGCCGGGGGTGCGCGAAGTCCGCGACACCAACCTCTGTCGGATCTGCGTCGCGGTCGACGATCGCACCGGTCGCACATTGATCTTCGCAGCGATCGACAACCTGTGGAAGGGAGCGGCCGGTCAGGCGATCCAGAACCTGAACCTGATGCTCGGTTTCGACGAGGCGGAGGGGCTTGCGTGAGCAGGCAGCAGGGGGCAGGTAGCGGATGCCCTTCGAGATCTCCCCGCTCCAAGCTGCCTGCGTGGAGGGCAGCGCTATGACCTTCTTTCGGTCGCGGTGGGTGGACGTGCCAGACGATGTCGAGGAGGCTGATCCGGCGGAGCTCGCGCCTGGCTTCAGGGCGGGCGCGGTCGCCTGCGGTCTCAAGCCGAGCGGCGCGACGGACGTCGCGCTCGTGGCCTGTGACGCCGAGCATGTCGATTCGGCGCTGCTTCTAACCCGAAACGCCGCCGCCGCGGCGCCCGTGCGCGTCTGCCGCGAAGGGTGCGACCGCGCTCACGTCCGGGCGGTCGTCGTCAACTCCGGCAATGCGAACGCCGCAACTGGCGAGCCGGGATACCGCGATGCCCTCGCGATGCGCGACGCAGCGGCGCGCGAGCTGGGCCGGGATCCGAGGTCCGTCGCCGTCGCGGAGACGGGGACGATCGGCGTCCCGCTGCCGATCGGGCAGGTCGAGGCGGGCGTCACCGCCGCGGCCGCCAGGCTCGCTGGCTGGGGAGGAAGGCGCTTCGCTGAGGCGATCATGGCCACGGACGCCGCGCCGAAGCTCTGCACGGTCCGCTGCGACGGAGTGACGGTATCCGCGCAGGCGAAGGGGGCCGGGATGATCGAGCCCGACCTCGCCACGATGCTGTGCTTCGTGCAGACGAACGCGGCCGTTCCAGCCGCCGATTCCGTCCTTCGCGCGGCGGTCGCCGAGTCATTCGAGCGGATAACGGTCGACGGCCAGATGAGCACCAACGACACCGTGCTGTTTCAGGCAACGGGGGCCTCGGGCAGGGCGCTCCCGCCGGGACTGCTCGACGCGGTCCTGCTCCAGCTTGCGCTCGAGGTCGCCGCCGACGGGGAGGGGGCGACGCGGGTGGGCCGGATCGAGGTCACCGGGGCGGCCGACCACGCGGAGGCGCAGCGAGTTGCCCGAGCGGTCGCCAATTCGCCGCTGCTCCAGGCGTCGCTTTTCGGCCGCGACCCCAACTGGGGGCGGATCGTGCAGGCGGCGGGGATGGCGCTCGCCGGCGAGGAGCAGCTGGAACTCGGCCCGGAGGCGGTGGAGGCAGCGGAGCTCGCCTCCGATTCCACCGAGGCCGACATCGCCCTGCGCTTCGAGCGGGGAACCGGCGCGGCGCACGTGTACTTCTCGGACCTGACCGCCGAGTACGTCCGGATCAACTCCGAGTACACCACCTGATGGCCGAGCGAACCGCAGCCGATCCCGCCGCCAGCGTCCGCACGCTGCTCGAGGCGCTCCCGTACATCCGCCAGTTCCACGGCCGCACGGTGGTCATTAAATACGGCGGCGCCGCGATGCGAGACGAGGATCTCAAGGAGGGATTCGCGACCGACGTCGTCCTGCTCAAGTACGTCGGGTTGAACCCCGTGATCGTCCACGGCGGCGGCCCCGACATCACGAGCTACATGGAGCGGCTCGGCATGGAGGTGCGATTCGTGGGGGGAATGCGCGTCTCGGATCCCGCGACCGTGGAGGTGGCGAAGATGGTCCTCCTCGGCAAGGTGAACTCCAACATCGTCAGCCGGCTGAACCGCCACGGGCAGCCCGCCGTCGGCCTCTCCGGCGAGGACGGAACACTGTTTGAGGTCAGGCCGCATCCGGACGCCGACCGCGTGGGATTCGTCGGCGAGGTCGAACGGGTGGACGTCGACGTCCTCAACCACATCGCCGAGGACTACATCCCGGTCGTCGCTTCGGCTGGTACGGACAACCAGGGCAACTCCTACAACGTCAACGCGGACACTGCGGCGGGCAAGGTGGCCGCCGCGCTTACGGCGCACAAGGCGATCTTCCTCACCGACGTCGCGGGCTGGCTGGCGGATCGGGACGACGCCGGATCGCTGGTCTCGCGCGCCTCGCTGGACGAGGTCTCGGCGGCGCTGGAGGAAGTGAGCGGCGGGATGCGGCCGAAGCTCGCTGCATGCGTCGAGGCGATCCGCGGCGGGGTCTCCTCCGCTCACATCATCGACGGCTCCGTGCCGCATTCGCTCCTGCTGGAGCTCTTCACGGACGCTGGGATCGGGACGATGGTGGCGCCGTGAGGGGCGGGGAGGAGGGAACAGGGAGGACTGGGACCTCAACCTCTCCATGCTCCCTGCTCCCTGCTCAAGTCGTGGCATGACGCTTGGGGAGCTACAAGCGTTGGACACTCGCTATGTGATGCCGACGTATAACCGCTCGCCCGTGGAGTTCGTACGCGGGGAGGGTGCGCGCCTGTGGGACGCCGACGGGCGCGAGTACCTGGACTTCTTCGCCGGGCTCTCGGTGCACAACGCGGGCCACTGCCACCCGCGCATCGTCAGGGCGATCACCGAGCAGGCCGCGCGCCTCGGTGGCGTCTCGAACCTCTACTACACCCAGCCGGGGATGCAGCTCGCGAAAAGGCTCTCGGCCTCGAGCCTCGGCGGCAAGGTCTTCCTGTGCAACTCGGGCCTCGAGGCCAACGAGTGCGCAATCAAGCTCGCCCGCAGGCGCGCGCACGGGCGTGGCATCGATCGGCCCCAGATCGTCGTCCTCGACGGCGCCTTTCACGGGCGCTCGCTCGGGACGCTCGCGGCCACGCCGCGGCTTGCACGCGAGGACCTGTTCGGCCCGCTGCCGGCGGGCTTCGTCTCGGTGCCGCGCGACGATCCTGACGCCCTGCGGAGCGCGGTGGGCGAGCGGACTGCGGCAGTGATGATCGAGCCGATCCAGGGGGAGGCGGGCATCTTCCCGATCCCCGAAGAGGTGCTCGTGGCGGCGCGCCGGGCCTGCGACGAGGCCGGCGCGCTGCTCGTCCTCGACGAGATCCAGACCGGCATGGGGCGCACGGGCTCGCTCTGGGCGTACGAGCAGCTCGCCGTGCGGCCGGACGTCATGACGGCCGCGAAGGCGCTCGGGGGCGGCCTTCCGGTGGGGGCGTGCGTGGCCGCGGCGACGGTCGGCGACGTATTCGAGCCGGGCGATCACGGCTCCACCTTCGCCGGCGCCCCGGTCTCGGCGGCGGCGGCGCTCGCAGCCCTCGAGGCGATCGACCATCCCGAGCTCCTGCGCGCCGTGCGGGAGTTGGGGGCTCGCCTTGGCGGCGGGCTCGGGGACGTCGGCGGGGTCGCAGAGGTCCGCGGGCGCGGGCTGATGGTCGGCGTCTCGCTGGCAGACGGCCTCGATGCGAAGGACGTCGCCAGGAGGGCTCTCGACGAGGGGCTGGTGGTAAACGTTTCCGGCCCGGGGATGCTCCGGTTCCTGCCCCCGCTGACCATCGGCGCCGAGGAGGTCGAGACGGCGATCGACGTGGTTCGACATGTCACCGGCTGAAGGGCCGCCGCCACCCCCGGATCCGCGGCGGGTCCTCTCGGAGGGCTCGGGTCAGCCGGGGCCATTCGTTCCGCCCGAGCCCGGGGAGCGTAAACGCCGCTTCGATCCCAAGACGATCGCACTGATCGTCCTCGCGGCGCTGGCGCTGGGGCTGGGTGTCGCCGTCGGGGTCGTCGTCGCGTCGGGGCCGAAGAAGGTAACGCACACCAAGACGTCCACGTCGACGAGCACGAAGTCCCTCACCTCCACCGAGACCGCGGTCTCGACCGTCTATTCCACGTCCACGGCGACCGTGACCTCGCCGAAGCCGGCGCAGACGGTCACCGAGACCGCGACGCAGACCGAGACATCGACCGTCACGCAGGGGGCGCCGCCAGGTCAGGCAGGCGGCGGGCAGGGATAGACGCACGCGCGCGAACCTGACCTGCCCCGCACGTACACTCGCGCGATGCACGAGGACCCCACTCGCTACATGGGACCCGACCAGCCGCCTCGGTCGGGTCCGCCGGGTGGTGGATGAGCCGCGGCGTCAAGTGGGCGCTGGCGCTCCTGGTCGCCGCGGTGATCGGGCTGATCGTGGCGGTGGTTGTGATCGCCTCCGATTCGGGTGGCGGCAGCAGCACGAGCAGCACGAGCAGCACGACGCCGACGACCACGACCACGACCACGACGACCCCCGCGCCGACGACGACCAGCACGACGTCGACGGCGACTCAGCCCACGACCACTACGACGGACACCACTCCGACTACGTCCACCACGTCCACGACGACCACCACGACGTCGACCTCGACCAAGGGCAACGGCGACGGAAGCGGAGGCACGTCCCCCTGACGGCCGCCGTCAGTGGGCGACCGACCGGATCCGCTCGAGCCTGGCAAACGCCACGATCCGCTCCGAGGCGCTGTAGAGCGGATGGCAGGCGGTGAGGACCAGGCGCTGGTATCCCGCGGGATGGAGGATCCCGACGTCCGTGGGCTGGACGACCCTGGTGTTCTGGACGCGGTAATCGAGTGTCGCGTACGGCGTCTGGAGCTCGACGCTATCGCCGCTGGCTAGAGAATCGAGGTGGCGGAATGGCGCCAGATAGGTGGTGCGGTGGCCGGCGATCGCAGTCGTGCCGGGCTCGCCGGGGAATGGCGTCTGCGGATAGTGGCCCGGGCCCCGGGTGAGATCGCTCGTGCTCGTTCCCTCGACAACGACGATGTCGACGCCGATACTGGGCATCGCGATGCGGCCGATGGGATCGCCCTCGCCCACCCGCTTCGCGAAGCGGGTGGCCAACGCTCTGACCTTGGCCCGCCGGCCGTGGACATTCGCCACCGCGCGGAGGTCCGCGGTCGTCGGGAAGCCTCGCTCGAGTTCGCTCAGGGCGGCCTGCGCGTCGTGCTGGCGGACCGACGCGTAGATGCTCGACGCGGGCTCCTGCCAGAGGAGGGTTGCGCCCACGTCGGCGAGGATCACCAGGCCGGCGGTGATGAGCGCAACGGAGAGGATGTAGATAGCCCGAGCCCGGTGCATACCGCGCGAACGGTAGAGCGCGGCGAGGGCATCCGCCGTGCCACACTCCCGAGCTCATGCCGGATCCCAGCGACGGCCCCACCCCCGGCGCGGCCGAGGTCGGCCGCGTGCTGCTGCTCTACTCGGGCGGGCTCGACACCTCGGTCATGCTGCGCTGGATCCAGGAGCATTACGGCGCCGAGGTCGTGACCCTGACGGTGAACCTCGGGCAGCCCGGGGAGGACTTCGACGTCGTCGTCGGCACGGCGCGCCGGCTCGGCGCGATCGACGCGATCGTCGTCGACTCGCGGGAGGAGTTCGCCGGCAACTACGTCCTGCCGGCGATCAAGGCGAACGCCGTCTACGGAAACGCCTATCCGCTCTTCACCGCGCTGGGCCGGCCGCTGATCGCGAAGCTCGCGGCCGAGTACGCGCGCCGCACCAGCTGCGACACGGTCGCGCACGGCTGCACCGGGAAGGGCAATGACCAGGTTCGGATCGAGGCGACGCTGGCCGCGCTTGCTCCCGAGCTCAACGTGATCGCGCCGGTGCGTGAGTGGAGCATGAGCCGCGACGAGGAGATCGGCTACGCACGCCGGCACGGGATCCCGGTCAAGGGCGGCACCGAGGTGCCGCCGTACTCAATCGACGACAACCTGTGGGGGCGCTCGTCTGAGGGCGGGGAGATCGAGGACCTGGCCGAGCCCCCGCACAAGGACGTCTTCCGACTGGTGACCCGGCCCGAGGAGGCGCCCGACGAACCGGAGCTCGTGCAGGTCGAGTTCGAGCGCGGATGCCCTGTCGCCATCGGTGGGGAGCGAACGGGGTTGGTCGAGCTGCTCGAACGCGCGGCCGAGCTGGGGCGGCGCCACGGCGTCGGGATCGTCGACCACGTCGAGGACCGGATCGTCGGCCTGAAGATCCGGGACCTCTACGAGGTTCCGGCGGCCGCGATCATCCTCGCTGCGCACCGGGAACTCGAGTCGCTGGTCTCGACGATTCACCAGAACAACTTCAAGCGGGCGCTCGAGGACAAGTGGGCCTACCTCTGCTACGCCGGGCTGTGGCACGACCCGCTGCGGACGGACCTCGACGCGTACATGGAGTCGGCGAACGAGGTCGTGACGGGGGAGGTGACCTCGAAGCTCTACAAGGGCTCGGTGACGACCGTCGCCCGCCGCTCGCCCTACGCCCTGTACGACCGCTCGCTGGCCTCGTCCGGCCAGGCGGGAGCGGAGTTCAGCCAGGCCTCGAGCCCCGGCTTCATCGAGCTGTTCACGCTGCAGACGCGGATGGCGCGGCGGGTTCGTTCCCGGGTTGCTGAGGAGGGAGGTGAGTGATGTCGAGCTTCTATGAGCTCATCGGCCGCGTGGTCGTGCGGTTCGCATGGGCGCGGTACGGGCGCCAGATCCGGATCGCGGCCGCCGTGGTCGCCGTTCTGCTGGCGGCGGCCGGTTACGCGATCGCGACAAGGCAGCCGCCGGAGGGCTAGCGGCTGCAAGGAAGCTTGCAGGAGAGGAGCCTCACCGGAAGGCGGACGGGCGTGGCTCACAGACTCCTAACAATTCGCTAGGATCCCGCGCCGATACGCCGAGTCTCCCGGGCGCGTCCCGGGGGAGCGGGGGAACCACTTGGGCCAGGCGCCGTCGGCGCAGGGCCCGGGGGCGAGTCGCGGCAGATGGTCGCGTAGCGCCAGTCCTTCGGCGCGAGCCCGCCAGCTAACCCCGTAGGCGCCGGAAGGATGAAGTCGCCCAACGACAGCCTGACTCGTATCGCCCGCCTGGCGGGAGCCCGGCGCTTGCGTGCGGTCGCGGTCGCGGTCGCGGGGAGCGGCGCGCTCGTCTACGGCGTTGCGGTCGCGCACGGGCAGAGCATCAGCGAGCTCCAGTCGAAGATCGCTTCCGCCCAGCAGCAGGCCCAGAGCCTGAGCGCCGATGTCCAGGCGAAGGCGGACCAGGTCGCTGCCGCCCAGCAGCAGGCGGCGGCTGCCGCCCAGCGCGAAGCGGAGCTCAGCGCGCTCCTGGTGCAGGGACAGCAGCGCTCGGCGGCGCTCGCCGCCAAGGTCGATCGCACGCAGACGCACCTCGAGCGCGTGCGCGAGCGCCTGAAGCGGGCCCTCACGAGCCTCCAGGAAAGGCTCGTTGCGATCTACGAGGGCAACGCCCCCGACGCGGCCCAGATCCTGCTGAGCTCTCGTGGCTTCGAGGATCTCGCGAACCGTGCCGAGCTCGTCGGCCGGATCGAGAAGGCGGACGCCGACCTCGCCGCGCGCGTCAGGACCCTCCGCAACGAGGTGAAGGACGCGCTGGCGGCCGTTCGCGAGGCGAAGGCCGAGCAGGACGCCTACAACGCCCGTGTGGCCGACGCCCGCGACCAGATCGCGGCCGTGCGGGCGAACGCCGAGGCGCAGGCGGCGAAGCTCGAGGCGGCGCGCCAGCAGGAGGCGGCTGCCATCCAGACGCTCCAGTCGAACGTCGCGACCTGGGAGAACCAGGTCCAGCAGATCCAGGCTGCCCAGGCGGCCGCGGCTGCCGAGCAGGCCGCCCAGGCCCAGCAGGCGCAGGAGGCCTCCGCCGCGGCAGCGCAGCAGACGGTGGCGAGCTGGGTTGGGGATTGGGCGATCCCAGAGGCGATCGTGATGTGCGAGTCCGGCGGCAATTTCAACGCCGTCAATCCGTCATCCGGGGCGGGCGGCGCTTACCAGATTCTCCCGTCCACATGGCGCCTCTACGGCGGCAGCGGCTCCCCGCAGGACGCCTCGCCGTCCGAGCAGAGCCGGATCGCTGCGCAGATCTGGGCCGAATCGGGCCCGAGCGCCTGGGCGTGCGCGCAGTAGGGCTCCACCGGGCCTCCCAGTTCCAACGAAGGTCGAGTTACGGCCCATAGTGGGCCGCAACTCGACCATCGCGAGCCATCAATTGTGGCCGGATGTGCCGCCGGTAATGGCCAAGGAAGTACCTCTCCGAGATTCGCCGTCTCGGCGAGGTGTGAGGGCATCGGCCCGGACAGCCCCGCGTGGCGCGGGGCACAACGGCGATGGATAACTTCGGCCTTCTCGTGAGGCGTCTGACTTCGCAGTCGCGGGAACTACCGAACGCCAACCATGACGGCGGACCGCGCGCCGTCACCTTGGCGGTGGCGTCGAGCGGCAAGACCACGGTCCTCGAGCTCCCTCGCTGAAGCGGCAGCCGAGGCTGCCCGCGTGCGGGTGCTTGATCTCAGCAATGGAAAACCGACGCTCGTGCCCGCGAAATTGAGCCATCGGTGGGCGCTCTCGCCCAAGACCTGGCCGATGGGTGCTTGTCTCGGAGGCGTTTATCTCGAAGTGCTTGGGCGCTGAGCGTTTCTCCGGTTAGCGCAGCGCGAACGCCTCGGCGGTCTTCGCCAGCCCCTCCTCGAGGCTCGTCTTGGCCCGCCAGCCCAGCTCCTGCGTCGCCCTCGAGCTGTCGATCGCGATCCGCTGGACCTCGCCGGGGCGCGGGGGCGCCATCTCGGGCTCGAACGGCCGGTCGCAGGCCTCGGCGATCATGCGCCCGAGGCCCAGAACGCTCGTCTCGGTCCCGGTGCCGACGTTGAACATTCCGGACACGCCCGAGTCGCTCGCGGCCACCACGGCGTCGACGACGTCGCCGACGTAGACGTAGTCGCGGGTCTGCCGGCCGTCACCGAACACGCGTGGAGTGCGGCCCTCCAGCAGCGCGCCGCAGAAGATCGCCACGACCCCTGCCTCGCCGAGCGGGTCCTGCCGCGGGCCGTAGACGTTGCCCAGGCGCAACGAGACCGTCGACAGGCTGTACAGCCGCCGATAGAGCGAGAGATAGCCCTCGGCGGCGTACTTCGATTGCCCGTACGGTGCGTCCGGCAGGCACTCGGCAGTCTCGTCGAGGGGGAGGTCGCGCCCGCTTCCCTCGCCGTAGATGGCGCCGCCGGTCGAAGCGAAGACGACTCGGGCCGTGCCCGCCTGCCGGGCGGCGTCGAGCACGTTGATCGTGCCGCCGATGTTCACCCTGGCGTCGAAGAACGGATCCGAGACGGAGATCCGGACATCGATCTGCGCGGCTAGGTGGAAGATCACGTCCGGCGGCCGGGTCTCGACGACACCCGCGACCGAGGCGTCGTCGGCCACGTCCGCCTCGATCAACTGGGCCCCGGCCGCCAGAGCCTGGGTCAGATTCTCCCGTCGGCCGGTGGACAGGTCGTCGAGGGCTAGCACATCCGCCCCGCGATCCACGAGGGCGTCGACAACGTGCGAGCCGATGAACCCCGCCCCCCCGGTGACCAGCGCCCGCATGGCGGCGCAATTTACCCGCACCTTGGACGTAGATGCGGGAACGGACCCCGGTGGCATCTGAGTCGATTGGCATGATCAGTTCGTGACGCCGACAGAGGCCGTTCACCTGCACGTCCACAGCGAGTACTCGCTGCTCGACGGCGCCTGCAAGATCGACGAGCTCGCGGCCCGTGCGGCGCAGCTGGGCATGCCGGCCCTCGGCCTGACGGACCACGGCGTGATGAACGGTGCGATCGAGCACTACAAGGCGTGCCGCGCGAACGGCATCAAGCCGATCCTCGGCCTGGAGGCCTATCTGGTCGACGATCGTCACTCGGACGCGCGGGAGCGAAACCACCTGACCCTCTTGGCCGCAAGCGACGAGGGGTTCGGCAATCTGGTCAAGCTCACATCGGGGGGCTTCCTCGAAGGCTTTCGTCGTGGCCGGCCCAGTGTCGACACCGAGCTCCTGGAGCGGCACGCGAACGGGGTCATCGTCCTGACCGGCTGCCTGCAATCGCGCTTTTGCCAGCGGCTGGTGGGCGAGCAGCCCCGTGACGCTCGCGCCCACGTCGACGCCCTGATCGGGATCTTCGGCGCCGACAACGTCTACTTCGAGATCCAGGCGAACGGCGTCGGCGCGCAGGAGAAGGCCAACGAGGGCATCGTCCGCATCGCGCGCGAGGTCGCCCGGCCTCTGGTGGCCACCGGCGACGTCCACTACCTGCGGCGCGAGGACCACTCCAACCACGCCGCCCTTCTCTGCGTGCAGACGAAGTCGACGATCGAGCACCCGAAGCTGACCTTCGACACCAACGAGTACTACCTCAAGAGCCCCCAGGAGATGGCGGAGTCGTTCACCCGCTGGCCCGAGGCGGTGCCGACGACGCTCGAGGTCGCCGAGCGCTGCAACGTCGAGATGGAGCTCGGGCGACTGCTCCTGCCGCGGTTTCCGACCCCCGACGGCGAGGATCCCGCTGCGATGCTGCGTCGCCTGGCGACCGAGGGGCTCGTGCGCCGCTACGGGGACCCGCCGCCCGCCGAGGCGACGGAGCGGCTGGAGTTCGAGCTCGGCGTCATCGGCGACATGGGGTTCTACTCCTACTTCCTGATCGTGTGGGACTTCGTGCGCTTCGCGAAGGAGAACGGCGTCGCGGTTGGCCCCGGCCGCGGCTCGGCGGCCGGATCGATCGTCGCCTACGCCCTGAACATCACCGACGTCGACCCGATCGCGAACGAGCTTCTGTTCGAGCGTTTCCTGAACCCGGCGCGGAAATCGATGCCGGACATCGACATCGATTTCTCGGTTCGCGGGCGCGAGCGTGTGATCCGCTACGTGGCCGAGAAATACGGGCGTGAGTCCGTCGCCCAGATCATCACCTTCGGCAAGATGGCGCCGCGCGCCGCCACCCGGGACGCCGCACGGGTCCTCGGTTTCGACTCCGCGACGGGCGACCGGCTCGCGAAGCTGATCCCGGAGCCGATCATGGGTCGCAGTCCTAGCT
>JBKPHA010000091.1:0-29455 GCA_046729615.1 Actinomycetota bacterium | reverse complement strand
CGGACATCGGGGTGGGTCGCCCAGTGGATGGAGATGAACGACGATCCCGAGCAGAAGATCGCCCGTCCGCGCCAGATCTACACGGGCGAGCGCGACCGCGACTACGTCCCCATCGATGAGCGAGAGGGGCCGGAGAAGATCGCCGGGCCGCCGGCGCGGCGCCCGAAGCGCCAGCGCCGCGGCGCGTAGCGGCAGGCGGCGCCCTATTGCCGCTCAGCGGCGGTAGGCAGCCCGCCAAACCCGGCGTGATTGGACGTTCGACAGGGCGGCTCGTCGCGTCGGCTGCCATCGCCGCAGGGGCCGCCCTGGCGCTTGCCGACGGATCGATCGTCGTCCTCGCGCTGCCCGAGCTGCTGTCGGCGCTTGACACGGGCGTAGAGGGCGTGGCGGCGGTGATCGGCGTCTACACCGCCGTGCTGGCGCTTGCTTTGTTCGGAGCGGAGGCGCTGCGGCGGCGGATTGGCGCGGCGCGCCTGGGTGGGATCGGACTCAGCGTGTTCGGGATCGCGTCGCTTGCCTGCGGACTCGCAGGCTCCCTCCCGGTCATGCTGACCATGCGCGGGCTGCAGGCGCTCGGCGGCGCGGCCGCACTCGTCGCGGCGTTCGCATTGCTGAACGCCGGCGCCATGCGAGGAGGTGGGGGCCGGCTTTGGACGCTCGCTGCGATCGCCGGCGCGGCAGCCGGTCCGGCGCTCGGAGGCGCGCTTACACAGGCGTTCAGCTGGTCGGCGATCTTCTTCGCGCAGGTGCCGGTTGCGCTCGTGGGGGCGCTCGCGTGCTCGACGGTCGTTGATGAGCCCGCGGAGGATCCCTACGACGCCCGCGACGCCAAGGCCACGGATTCGGCCCTCCGGCAGACGCCGCGGCTCCTTCGATGGCGGCCGATCACCGCGCTCGCCCTGCTGTCGGCCGCGTTGACCGCGGTCCTGTTCCTGCTCGTCCTGGTCATCGTCGCGGGCTGGAGCTATCGCCCGCTTGCCGGCGCCGCCGTCCTGACCGTGCTGCCGCTGGCCGCCGTCGCCGGGATGCGCATGCGAGGCGATGCCCTCGTGCGTGCCGCCGCAGGGTCGCTGCTGATCGCCGGCGGCGTGGCCGCGCTCGCGGCGATGGTGACGGCCTCGGCATGGTGGGCCGTCGCGCCGGAGATCGCGGCCGGGATTGGCATGGGCATGGCGTTGCCGGCGCTCAGCGAGTCGCTTCTGCCGGAGCGGACCCCAGCCGACGCCGCGCGCGTGCTCACCGCGCGCCACATCGGCATCACGGTCGCGCTGCTCGTGCTCGCTCCACTCATCGCGAGCAGGCTGGACGCGGCGATCGAGCAGGCGCGCGAGGGCGAGGTGGCGGTCCTGCTCGACGCACGGCTGGACCCGTTGTCGAAGATCGATCTCGTCGGGCATCTGGTCGGAGGTGTCGGCGAGGACGATCCGCGCTCGGACCTCGACCGCTCCTTCACGCAGCTGAGCGCCGACGTACCTGGTGATCAGCGGACCGAGCTCGAGGCGACGAAGGAGCGGGCCGACCAGACGGTGATTACTGCCGTCACCGACACCTTTCGGCCGGCGTTCCTCGTCGCGGGAGGCTTCGCGCTCGCAGCGGCCGTGCTCCTCGTGCCGCCCCACGCGACCCGCCGGCTGATCCCAGCCGCGGGCGTGGCTCTCACGGTGCCGGTCGTGACCGCCGCCGTCGCCCTCGCGGTCCGGCCGGCGCCGGTGACGCTCGCGGATCCGTGCGGCTCGCGAAGCCTGCCCAAAACGGGCGGGATCACCGGCGCACTCCAGGATGTCGCCCTCCGCGGAGTCGATCTCGCGGCGTGCCGGTTCGGATCATCCCGAGAGGAGCTGGTGCTCGCTCTCGCGAACGAGGAGGACGCCCAGCGCTACCAGGCAGAGCACGGCGTAAATCCGCGCTCGCCCTCGTCGGTGTTGAGCGCGCTCCTGGGGCAGGTGCCCGGCCCGGGCGTCCTGAAATCGACGCTGGAGCAGCTCGCCCCCTGAGTTCGTTCGCCCTAGGATCGGGCCATGTCGAAGTGGCGGCTCGTCATCAGACACGGTTCCGAGGTCAGGCACGCGCAGTTCGACGACCTCGACGACGCCATGGCGGCCATGGAGGAGCGGGCGAAGGACATTCGCCGCGAGGGGCCGCTTCCGGAGGTGAGCGCGATTCGCGACTACGAGCCGCCCCAGCGAGTGCACGCCCGTCTCGAGCTGTCATCTGGCGGCCCCTTCCGTGGGCACGAGGCCGGTCTCGACGTGATGGGGGACGGTGCGCTCGTGCCGTATGTCGGCGTGGTCCGCAAGCGGCGCTTGGAGCCGGGGGACGGTCAGTCTCCGTTCGACGCCATCCGCGCGGCGCTGACATGAGCGAGGGCGAGGGGTTCGAGGTCCCGAAGGGAAGCGTCGCGGTAGGACGGCGCGTGCGCCTCCCACGGGAGGCCGAGCGACCGATCACGGTCTACGTGAACGGCATCCCGCAGGCGGAGGGAAGCGACTACCGGGTCGAGCGATCCGAGGTCGTGTTCAACCGCCCGATCCTCAAGGAGCAGGTGGGTGGCATGCGCTGGCTGGCGATGTTCCTCGGCCTCTTCGGCACCTACCGTAAGCACGAGACCGTGGACCTCGAGTACCACGCCGGCGGACAGGTGAAGCTCGCCTCCGACGTCGAGATCCTGCCCGACTGACGGCCCAAGGTGATCGAGAGGTGCATTCCCGCGTGCAGCGCGGCTTTTGCACCGCTCGATGGGTGGTGTTCTGCGCTCAGGCCGCCAGGCCCGCTAGCGACGCCACGCGTTCCCGGTGAAGGCGCGCGTCACCGAGGAGCTCAGCTCCCACCTTGGCGCGCTTCAGGAAGAAGTGGATGTCGTGCTCCCAGGTGAAGCCGATCCCGCCGAGCACCTGGACCGCGTCGTTCGTCACCCGCCACGCGGCGTCGGAGGCGCGAGCCTTCGCCATCGAGGCGGCGAGCGGCAGCGACTCGGGCTCGGCGTCCGCGCACCAGGCCGCGTAATAGGTCAGCGACCGTGCCTCCTCGGTGTCGTAGAGCATGCCGGCGCAGCGGTGCGACACCGCCTGATAGGCGCCGATCGGGCGGCCGAACTGCTGGCGCTCCTTGGCGTACTCGACCGCGATCTCGAGCGCGCGTTGCGCGATCCCCGTGAGCTCGGCCGCCAGCGCCACGACCGAGCGGTCCGCCGCCGCCTCGACCTCGCCCGGCAGCGGATCGCCGGCGGACGCGGACACCTTGGCGTAGGAGCGCGTCGCGTCGATCAGCTCGACAGGATCGATCTGCGCCACGGAAGGGTCGACGACCACTGCGCCGTCGCCGTCGTTCAGGACCAGGACCGCCGCCCCCACGGCGTCAGGCACGAGGTCGTTGGCGCGGGGCTGAAATGCGGCGGCGGCGCGACCCTCGCCTGACGCGATCCCCGCCAGCCAGCGCTCGCGCTGCTCGTCGCTGCCGGCCCGCTCGACGGAGATCCCGGCCGAGGCGTTCGACAGGAACGGCGTGGCGGCACAGGCGTAACCCAGCTCCTCGCACAGGATCGCCAGCTCCACCATTCCAAGGCCCTGGCCCCCGTGCTCCTCGCCGATCGCGATGCCCGGCCAGCCGAGCCCGCAGATCTCGCGCCACAGCGCGTCGTCATAGGTACGGGACTCGGCGGCCTCGCGCACCTTGGCGAGCGGCGAGCGGTTCGCCAGCATCTCCCGGGCCGTTTCCTTGATCGCCTGCTGCTCGTCGCTGAAGCCGAAGTCCATCGCGCGGCGGAGTCTAGTGCTACCTCTCACAACGTCCCACCGCAAATGGTGGCCCCAGAACGCCGCGATGCTGCGCGGCGCCGTCGGCGCCGTACGGCATCCATGCCTGGTGGCTCGCGTGCGGTCATGCACGCCACGCTCCCTGCATTCTTGCCTGGCGACCTCTGTGCCTCGCCATTTGCGGCACAACGTCATGGGAGGCACCACGTCGGGGCAAGATGCCCAGCAGCACACCGGGTCGCTAGCGTGCCCGGCGTGGCGCCCGACCCTATTCGCGTGTGCCTGATGATCGAGGGGCAGGAGGACGTCGGGTGGGACGAGTGGCAAGCGGTCGCCGCGGCCTGTGAGCGCGGCGGCTTCGACGCCCTCTTTCGCTCCGACCACTACGTATCGGTCGAGGATCGCCGGGAGCGGGGCTCGCTGGATGCCTGGGGGACGATCTGCGGGCTGGCGGCCGCGACGTCGCGGATCCGGCTCGGGACGCTTGTCTCTCCGGTCACCTTCCGTCACCCGTCGGTGCTCGCGAAGCTGGCGGTCACCGCCGACCACATCTCCGGAGGCGGTCGCATCGAGCTCGGCATGGGCGCGGGCTGGTGGGAGGTCGAGCACCGCCTCTATGGCTTTCCCTTTCCGCCGACCGGCGACCGGGTGCGGATCCTCGCCGAGCAGCTGGAGATCGTCCGGCGCGAGTGGAGAGACAAGCGCTTCTCGTTCGAGGGCACCCACTACCGCATCGAGGCGCTCGACGCCCTGCCGAAGCCGCTCGATACACCCAGGCTGATCCTCGGGGGCCGCGCCGGCCCGCGCAGCGCCGAGCTCGCGGCCCGATGGGCTGATGAGTACAACACCGTGTTCGCGACGCCTGAGGAGTGCGCGAGCCGCAGGCGCGCGATCGGGGAGGCGGCCGAGAAGATCGGCCGCGATCCGGCGGCGCTCGCCTTCTCGCTGATGACCGGGTGCATCGTCGGATCCGACGCGGGCGAGGTTCGGGAGCGGGCGCGCAGGCTGGCCGAGTGGCGCGAGGGCCCGGGTGCCAATCCGGACGAGTTCCTTGCCGTCGTTCCGGAGTCGTGGGTGGTGGGGGACGTCGGCCAGGTCACAGACCAGCTTCGGGAGCTTCACGCGGCCGGGGTCGATCGCGTGATGCTTCAGGACCTGCTGTTCAAGGACATCGAGATGATCGACCTGATCGGGCGCGAAGTGATCCCCGCGCTGCGCTAGCGGTACCGCTGGCTTCAGCGCAGCCGCGGGAGCCCCAGCACGCGCTCGGCGACGATGTTCTTCATGACGTCCGTGGTGCCGCCCTCGATCGAGTTGGCGCGGGAGCGAAGCAGCCGGTAGGACCATTCGTTCGCGGGCCGCAGCGCCTCGAGACCCAGGACGTCTGCCGCAAGCTCGGTCAGGCGCTGATTGAGGTACGCCCACTCCCACTTTGCGATCGAGCCTTCCGGCCCGGGGATTCCGACCTTCATCTGCTGAGTCAGCGACCGCAGCGCCCCGAGCCGCAGCGCCTCGACCCCGATCTTGAGCTCGGCGATCCGCTGGCGGATCATCGGGTCATCCGCGAGCGCGCGCTCGTTGATGACCTGGATCAGCTGGTCCAGCTCACGCCTCACCGAGATCGCCGAAGCCGCGCCGAGGCCCGCGCGCTCGTGCATCAGCGTCGTGATCGCGACCATCCACCCGTTGCCCTGGCCGCCGATGACATTCTCGTCCTCGACCCGGGCACCCTCGAAGAAGATCTCGTTGAACTCGGCCTCGCCGGTGATCTGGCGCAGCGGCCGGACCTCCACTCCGTCCTGCTCCATGTCGCAGATGAAGTAGGTGAGGCCCTTGTGCTTGGGCGCATCCGCGTTCGTGCGGGCGAGCAGCATGCACCACTTCGCCTCATGGGCGTATGTGGTCCAGACCTTCTGTCCGGTCACCCTCCAGCTGCCGTCGTCCCGCAGGGCCCTCGTCTTGAGCGATGCCAAGTCCGACCCGGAGTCGGGCTCCGAGAAGCCCTGGCACCAGATCTCCTCCGCGGAGAGGATCGGCTCGAGGAAGCGCTCCTTCTGCTGCTCAGTTCCGTGTGCGATCACGACGGGACCGCCCATCACGAGGCCGAGGACGTTGGCCGGCGACGGCGCCTTCGCCCGCGCCATCTCCTCGCTGAAGATCGCCTGCTCGACCAGGGTTGCGCCGCGTCCGCCATACTCCTTGGGCCACGAGATGCCGGCCCATCCGGCCTCATGCAGCTTGCGCTGCCAGGCGCGGCGGAACTCGAACTTCGCCTGCTCGCCCTCCGGCTCGTGCCCCGGGTGGTTCTCATCAAGCCAGGCGCGAACCTCGTCGCGGAATGCCTCCTCCTCACCAGTCAACGTCAGGTCCATGGCTGGCGGACTCTATGTGAATCAGTCGACGACGTAGAGCATGATCAGCGCGGTGCCGATCCAGGAGAGGCCGGCGAAGACCATGCCGGGATCCTCGGTGAGGATGGCGGCGGTGGAGCGCGTATCGCCCCGGTCGTAGATCAGGTAGAGGTAACGGAAGACGCCGTAGAGGACCGAGGGTCCGGTGGCGAGCATCTTGCTGCCGATCAGCGGGCTGTTCACCGCGTAGATCGCGTAGCTGATGATCGCCCCGGCGGTCACCATCGCGACCATCTGGTCGAGGAACGGAAGCGAGTAGTGCTCGAGAACCGGCCTCGCCGCTCCGCTCTCGGTCAGCTCCTCCATCGCCTCCTGACGGCGCTTCGTGAACCCGAGGAAAAGGGCGAGCATCGCAGTGCACAGGAGCAGCCACTCGGACGCGTGCGCCTCCACGGCGACCGCGCCCGCGACCACGCGCAGGATGAACAGCGAGGCGATCGTCATCACGTCGATGATCACCAGCCGCTTCAGGATCACCGAGTAGGCGATCGTGGTTACCCCGTAGAGAGCGACCAACCCCGCTACTCCGGCACCTACCGTTGCGGACGAGATCGCGATCGCGATCGCCGCGAGCACGATGGCCGCGGCGCCCGCGAGTCGCTCGGACAGCTCCCCGCTTGCGATCGGCCGGTGGCGCTTCTCCGGGTGGCGGCGGTCCAGCGGCGCATCGCGAAGATCGTTCGCGAGATACCCGGCGCTCGAGATCGCGCAGAAGGCGACGAAAGTGAGAAACGCGTCGACCACTTGGGGGCCCTGCCTGAGCTTCTGCGAGAACAGCAGGCCGGCGAACACGAGCACGTTCTTGATCCACTCCGGCGGCCGCATCGCGACCAGGAGCGCGACGGCCTGGGAGCGCCGGCGAGCCGGCTGTGGGGCGCCCGCTTCACCGCCGACGGGGCGAGGCGGCTGCTCGGTGGTGAGCGTCTCCATTCCGGGGAAAGGTTAAGGCCGTATCCCGACAGGGGATAGCACCCGTCGCTGAGTGCGTGGACGCTTCGCGCTACGGGCTCGGCCCGGCTCCCACATAGCCCCCACTATGCGGGAGCCGTGCCGAGCCGGTACCGCTGGGTCCACGCGCTCCCCACGGGCACTCCCCCTGCCGGGATACGCGCTACGGCGCCGCGGGGGACGCCTCATCGATCAGTACACCCGGGTTCAAGATGCCGGCTGGATCGAGCGCCTCCTTTGCGCCGCGCAGCGCCCCGGCGAACGGCGCCGGACGCTGCCGGTCATACCAGGGGCGATGGTCACGGCCGACGGCGTGGTGATGAGTGATCGTCCCGCCGGCGCCGATCACGGTCTCCGCGACCGCGGCCTTGATCTCATCCCATTGCTCGACCTCGCCGCCCCGGCGCGCCGGGCACAGCACCGTGTAGTACGGAGCCGGGCCGTCCGGGTAGGTGTGCGTAAACCGGCACGAGAGCCGAGGCGAGCCCTGGCCGTCGGGCGCCGCGTCGCATGCATCGGCGATCGCTTGCCGTGCCGTCTCCATCACCCGCTCATGGAACACCCCGAATCGGTCCCAGGTGATCGCCGTCTCGAACGTGTCGCTGAGGATGCCGCAGGCGACGAAGGTGTCGCGCAGGTACGGAGCGGCCAAGAAGGCGTGGCGCCACGCCGCGACCGAGTCGCCGCCGCCGGCTCCCCATTGCCTGACCTCGCCGGGGCGCCCGCCGTGGTCGCGAACCGCATCCAGCGCCGTGTCCATCCACCCGTCAATCGGGTGGTGCGCCGACTCGAAGCCCAGCACCAGAAGTGCCTTCCCCGATGGTCCCGCGTTCGTGAGCGACGATTCGACCTCGTCCAGCAGCCGACAGTTGGACGGGTTGAGTCCCGACTGCCCGAGCTCGCGCACCGCCTCCGCGCCCGCCGCGAACGAGTCGAAGGCGACGCCGCACGAGAGCTTGAAGCGCGGCCGCTCCTGAACGCGCACCCACGCCTCCGTGATCACTCCGAGCGTGCCCTCGGAGCCGAGCAACATCCGGTCGGGGCTCGGGCCCGCGCCGGAGCCAGGCAGGCGCCTCGACTCCCAGACGCCGGCAGGCGTGATTGCCCGGACGGATTCGACCAGATCGTCGATGTGCGTGTAGAGCGTCGCGAAGTGGCCGCCGGCGCGAGTCGCGATCCAGCCGCCAAGCGTGGAGAACTCGAACGACTGCGGGAAGTGTCGAAGCGTGAATCCATGCCCGCGCAGCTGATCCTCGAGCGCCGGTCCGGTCGCCCCCGCCCGAATCCGGGCGGCGCCCGAGACTGGGTCGACCTCCACGACCTCGGAGAGGGCGCCCAGATCGATCGTCACGGCCCCCCGGTACTCGTTGCCCACGCGGGGTTCCACGCCGCCGACCACGCTCGTCCCCCCGCCGTATGGGATCGCAGCCACGCGCTCGCTCGCGCACCATTCGAGGATCCGCTCGACGTCGGCCTCGTCGCGAGGGTGCGCTACGAGGTCCGGCGGGTTGTCGATCCGCCCGCGAAAGCCCCGCACCACGTCCCGGTATGCCTTCCCGAGCGAGTGGGCGACCCGCTCGTAGCGGTCGGCCGCGAAGCTGTCGTCCAGCGTCGCGGGCGGCCTCACCCGCGGCGACCGAAGCTCGATCGCCTCGAGCGGCATCGGCTCCTCGATGCCGCCGCCGAAACCGAGCCGCTCTCGAATACCCGCCGCCGCGGCGTCGAGCTGGGCCCGCGACGGCTGGCTGTCGGCATACCCCCAGCCCCAGTGCTTTCGCCGCCGTTGCGCGATTGACCAACGCTAACGCTCCCCGCCGCGCGAACGGTTTGGCAATCCAGGTACGCCATCACGTACCTGAGGTGCAAAAAGCTGCTCGGGCGCGACCCGCCACCGCTTCGAGAGTGTCCTGGACGTATGCCGGATCGTGGCGCACCTGCCAATGCGTGAAGCGCAGGTGGCCGAGCCCAGCAGCGGCGTGAGCCTGGTCGCGAACGCGATCGCGCGTCTGTTGGCTCGGGGTGCGGTGATAGCGAAGGCCGTCGGTTTCAATGACCAAGCCGAGCTCGGGCCAATAGAAATCGACCCTGAACCCGTTGACTCGTGCCTGGGTCCGCGGCTTGGGGAGGCCGGCACGACGCGCGATGCGCAGAAAGCGGCGCTCGAGTTCGGAATCGGTAAGCGTGAACGTCGCCCTGTCGAGCAGGGCCCGTAGAGGGCGGACTCCGTGCTGTCCGCTTGGAGTCTCGAGGTCGGCGCGGAGCCTCTCTGGATCGACGAGATTAAGCTTGTCAGCCTCATTGACCGCCGCCTCGAGCGCCGGCATCGGCAGGGGCGTCGCGATGCCCAGCAGCGTCCGGATCGGGGTGGTCACGGGAATGCCGGAGCACCGAGTCACATCGTCTTCGAGACCCGAGCGGCGGTGAATGACGATGCCGGTCTCGCTGCGCACGCCACCACAGGAGATGGAGACATGACGAGTCGATCGAGTTCCCGGCACATCCGCCATAGCGCTGCTGCGCTGATGTGACTGAGGGCTGCCCCGGGCCCACAACTCAGCACGGCGGCCATCCATTCGCCATCCGCGTGATCTGCGGGCGGCCAACCGCATACACGCACGCCGCACGGGGTCCAGCCGGCCGGTCGCGATGCGGTGCTTGATCGCACTCATCGTGTAGCCGAGCTTCGAGGAGCTGAAAGAGGGCGATCACTCCATGTTGAGCTCGAGCGAGCCGCCATACCCGTCCAGCGAGGTTTTGGCAATCCAGGTACGCCATCACGTACCTGAGGTGCCAAAAGCTCCGAGTTCTCCCCCTTGGGTGCCCGCGGGGCGGTGAGCGTCCCGGCGCTACCAATGAATGCCGCGCGTCAGCGTCGCGAAGAGGACCTGCTCCGGCGATGCCTCCTCGGTTGGGGCGGGCTCCGCCGGCTCGGGCGGAGCCTGGCCGCGGGCGGCGCGCGAGTCCGGAAACAGCTTGTAGGCGCTGTTCAGGATGTAATCGATGGACTTCGGGTTGATCGCGTAGAGGATCTGCCCGAGGGTCCCGAGCGGCGTAGCGATCCGCTTGGGCCTGTGGATGATCGCGTCGCAGATCAGGTCCGCGGCCTGGTCCGGCGTGATGGTCGGGAAGCGGTCGTAGATGCGCGTCGGCCTGATCATCGGCGTTCGCACGAGCGGCATGTAGATGGTCGTGACGTGAACGCCGTCATCGAAGATCTCCGACGCGATGCATCGCGAGAACGCGTCGAGCGCCGCCTTGGACGCAACGTAGGCGGAGAACCGAGGCGTGTTCGTCTGCACCCCGATGGAGCTGATGTTGATGATCTGGCCCGAGCGGCGCTGGCGCATCACGGGTAGCACCTTCAGGATCAGCTTCACGGCCCCGAAGTAGTTCAGCTGCATCGTGCGCTGGAAGTCGTGGAACCGGTCGTAGGAAAGGGCGATCGAGCGGCGGATCGAGCGTCCGGCGTTGTTGATGAGGATGTCGACGTGACCGTGCCGGGCCAGGACCTCGTCGGCCATCCGGTCGATGTCGTCCATGTCGGAAAGGTCGGCCGGGTGGACGTAGGCGATGCCGCCGCCGGCCTCGATGGTGGCCTTGGTCTCCTCGAGCTTCTCGGCGGTGCGAGCGACGAGGAGCACGATCCCGCCGGCATCGGCGATCTTCATCGCGGCCGCCTTGCCGATCCCCGATGAAGCGCCCGTCACCATGACGATGCGGCCGCGGGCCGCCTTCTTCAGCGAGGTCTTCCCGGCGACCCGCCGGACGAACCGCAGCAGCTCGTCCGGGATCTGCTGCTCGAGGACCTGACCGGTGCCGCTGATAAGGCCGCGGCGACCGCGGACGGCGCCGACGAGCGTACGGTCCTGGAACAGGTCCGGGTCCAGGTGGCGCTCCCAGTAGTCCCAGAGCTTGTCGGCGTAGACCTCGAGCGGCGGGACCCTGATGCCGGTGCCGGCGAGCGCGGCCTGGGCGCCGCGGGACTCGAACTTCGTCGGATAGTTGATGTAGGTGAGGACCGAGCGCGGGATGCCGAAGTCGCGCAGCAGCCAGTCGGCCACGATGTCGCCGGGCGGCAGGGACGCCGCGGTCCGGATCAGCGGCGCCGCGAGGTCGATGACCTCGGACGGGATCCGCGCTGAGGACTGCGGGGCGTGCGCCGCGCGGGCGAAGGTGTCGATCACCTCTCCGGCGGTCTTCGGGTTCGGGTCCGTGAGGTGGAAGGCCCGACCGTCCAGGTCGTCGAGGTGGGCGATGTGGTCCATCGCGCGGGCGACGAAGTCCACCGGCACCAGGTTGATCTCGCGGCCCTCGACGCCCAGCATCGGCATCCACTCGGGCACCGCCCCCCGCAGGCGTCGGATCAGCTTGAAGAAGTAGTAGGGACCGTCGATCTTGTCCATCTCGCCAGTCTCGGAGTGGCCGACGACGATCCCCGGCCGGTAGACGCGCCAGGGCCGGTCACACTCGGCGCGAACGATCCCCTCCGATTCGTGCTTCGTGCGGAAGTACGGGTGGACGTCGAGATTCACCGCCTCCTCGAACATGTCCTCGCGCCACGCGCCCGTATAGAGGCCGGCCGCTGCGATCGAGCTCACCATGTGGACGCGTCCCGCTTCGACCGCGTCCGCGAACTCGACCATGTGGCGCGTTCCCTCGATGTTGGCGACCTTCTGGCTCTCGGCGTCCGCGGCCATGTCGTAGATGGCGGCCAAGTGGAAGAGGTGGTCGATCTGTCCGCGCAGGCGCTCGGCGTCCGCGTCCAATACGCCCAGGCGCCGCTGCGAGAGATCGCCGACGACGCCGACGACCCGCTCGGAGTCAACCCCCCACCGGCTTCGAAGCTCCTCCAGGCGCCCCTTCGAGCCCTCCCGCACCAGGACGTACACCGTACCTTCGCGCTCGAGCAGGAGCTCAACGAGATTGCGGCCGATGAAGCCGGTGGCACCGGTGACGAAGTAGCTCATCGCCTCTCCTCCGCGGTCACGATCGTGCCTGCACGACCCTACACTCCAACACATATGGATGGGTTGGTTCATGGCGTTTGAGCTGCCCGCCGATCCCGGCGATCCGGGCCGCCCGAGCACGGGGATCGGCCGCGTCGATGGCGCTCGAGCGGGAGCCCATTACCTGCTCGTGCGCGACGGCGTCCAGGTGCTCGCACACGGGGCGTTGATCTGCCCGAGCTGCGCGCTTCCGATCACCACACCTGGAGGCATTTCCGCCGCCACATTGCTCGTCTGCGGCTACTGCGACCACCACGGCCGGGCGCGCGACTTTCTCGCGAACGATGTCTTCGACACCGTCGCGAACGAGGTCTACCTCGTCGCGCGGGTGTCGTGAGAACGTGTTTGGAAACTCCGCGTGTGCGGCTGGCGAGTGGCGGAGCGCGCCAGCCCACCGACGCTGCCGGCGTGGCGTACTTGAAAGTACGCGAGCTGGCGAGGAGGCCGCCTGGCGCGCTCCGGTGCCGCCAGGCGTGCTCGGGGGGTTTTCAATCGCGTTCTTAGGTGCTCCCTGAAAACGCCTGCCCAAGCGCAATCCGACCCCTTCGAGCAGCGGCCGGCGACTGCATAGACTGACTGAGGATGCCCGAGACGGTTCAGATCGAGATGCCCCAGATGGGGGAATCGGTGACCGAGGGGACCGTCCTCGAGTGGCACAAGCAGGAGGGTGAATACGTCAGCGAGGGCGAGACCGTCGTCGAGGTCTCGACCGACAAGATCGACGCGGAGGTTCCCGCTCCGACCAGCGGGGTGATCACGAGAATCCTCAAGGACCCCGACGAGACGATCGAGGTCGGCGGCGTCCTCGCAGAGCTCGATCCCACGGCCTCGCCATCCGCCGACGGCTCCGGCGGGAACGGCGCTGCGGCCGAGCGTCAGGCCGGCCCGGGGCTGAGCGAGGGCGCGACCGGCGAGGGCGATCAGGATCTCGGCGACGAGACCGCGCCCTCGGCAACGCCGGAGCCCGGCGTCGTCAAGACGGTTAGGCCGGCGGAGCCGAGCGGCGAGGTGCTCCAGATCACGATGCCGGAGATGGGCGAATCAGTGACCGAGGGAACCGTGCTCGAGTGGCACGTCTCCGAGGGGGACGCCGTCGGCGAGGGCGAGGCGGTGGTCGAGGTCTCGACCGACAAGATCGACGCCGAGGTTCCCGCGCCCGCCAGCGGCTTGATCACGAAGCTTTTGGTGTCGCCGGATGAGACCGTCCAGGTGGGGCAGGCGCTGGCCGAGATGACGCAGGGCGCAGCCGCGTCGGCCGAGAGCGCGCCAGCCGAGGCCGGGGCGGCCGAGGCCCCGGCGGCGGCCCCGACTGCGCCCCCGGCTGAGACCGGCAACGGTGGCCGCGCGTCGCCCGTTGCGCGCAGGATCGCGGCCAAGAACGGCGTCGACCTCGCGGGCGTGCATGGCTCCGGCCCCGGCGGCAAAGTGACCAAGGCGGACGTCCTCGCCGCCGCAAACGGCGGCGATGGCGCGGCCGTCGACGCCCCCCGGCCATTGGCCCCGCGGCCGGAGGCCAAGCCTCTGCGCGGCCCGGCGGGGATGCTGGCCCAGGCGATGAACGAGAGCCGATCGGTCCCCACGGCCACCTCGTTCCGCACCCTTCCGGTCGACGCCCTCGACGCGAAGCGCCGGGCGCTGAACGGCGTGCTGAAGGAGCGAGGGATGAAGGTCTCGTTCACCCACCTGATCGCGTGGGCGATCGTCAAGGCCGCGACGGAGTGGCGGGTCATGGCCCGCTCCTACGCGGACGAGGACGGAAAGGCCCTGGTGGTCGAGCCGGGCTCCATCAACCTCGGGATCGCCGTCGACGTCCAGCGCAAGGACGGCTCGCGGAGCCTGATGGTCCCCTGCATCAACGGCGCCGACGACCTCGACTTTCCGGCCTTCCACTCCTACTACGAGGACCTGATCACCAAGACGCGCGAGAACAAGCTGACGGCCGATGAATTCCAGGGGACGAACATCACGCTTACGAACCCCGGCGGGCTCGGGACCGTGGCCTCGGTTCCAAGACTGATGGCCGGCCAGGGGACGATCGTCGCCACCGGGTCGATCGCCTATCCGATCGAGTGGGCACACGCGCCGGCCGACAAGGTCAAGGCGTTGGGGATCTCGAAGGTCATGACGATGACCTCGACCTACGACCACCGGGTCATTCAGGGCGCGGAGTCGGGGTCGTTCCTGCGGCGCATCGACCAGCTCCTCCAGGGCGAGGACGCGTTCTACGAGTCGGTCGCCGAGTCGCTCGGCATCGCCACCAGCATCGTCACCAAGGCATATCCCGCATCGGCCTCCGCCCCGCCACTGCGCGCCCCACAGGCGCCGTCCCAGGCAGTTGCCGCTCCGCCGGACACAGAGCTGCTCCAGGCGGTGCAGGCAGCAACGTCGCTTCTGAAGGCCTACCGGACGCACGGCCACCTCGCGGCGCGTCTCGATCCCCTGGGGTCCGAGCCCAGGGGGGACCCGGCACTAGAGCCCGAGAGCCTCAACCTCACCCCGGAGCTGATGGCGCAGATCCCGGCGGCCATCCTGCGGATCGGCGTGGAGGGCGAGACCCTTCTGGAGGCGCTGCCCCGGATGCGCGAGGCCTACTGCGGGACGATCGCCTACCAGATCGAGCACCTCTCTTCACATCAGCAGCGAGTCTGGCTGCGGGACATGATCGAGACCGGCGCCCACCGCAAGCCGCTCGCGACCGCGGAGAAGCGAGCGCTGTTGCGGCGCCTCGTCCAGGTGTTCGAGTTCGAGCGCTACCTCCAGCGCGCCTATCTCGGCCAGAAGATGTTCTCGGTCGAGGGGCTCGACGCCGTCGTCCCGATGATTGATCGGCTGGTGACGCTCGCGAGCCGCGGCGGGGCAGAGGAGGTCGTGATCGGAATGGCCCATCGCGGCCGCCTCGCGGTCCTCGCCCACAACCTGGGGCGCTCGGCGGAGTCGATCATGGCCGAGTTCGAGGGCGCGCAGACGCTCGAGCGCGTAAAAAGGGTCGCCGCGATCCCGCATGGCGGCACCGGCGACGTCAAGTACCACCTCGGCGCCGAGGGGCTCTTCACGACGGCCGACGGCGAGTCGATCAAGGTCCGCCTGTATCCGAACCCGAGCCACCTCGAGTTCGTCGACCCGGTCGTCACCGGCGCCGCGCGGGCTGCGCAAACCTCCCATTCAGGGCCGATCCTGCACCATACCCCGGAGCTCGCCGTCCCCGTGCTGCTGCACGGCGATGCGGCCTTCCCGGGGCAGGGCGTGGTCGCCGAGACCCTCAACCTGCAGTCGCTCGAGGGCTACTCGACCGGCGGCACGGTCCACATCATCCAAGACAACCAGGTGGGATTCACGACGGATCCCGAGGAGGGTCGCTCAACCCCCTACGCCTCGGACATGGCGAAGGGCTTCAACGTGCCGATCATCCACGTGAACGCTGACGATGTCGAGGCCTGCATCTCTGCCATCCAGCTCGCGATGGCCTACCGCGAGCGCTGGAGCCGAGACATCGTCATCGATCTCATCGGCTACCGCCGCTACGGCCATAACGAGACCGACGAGCCCGCCTACACGCAGCCGAAGATGGCGGAGAAGATCAGGTCGCACCCGCCGGTATCGGAGATCTACGCCGGCAAGCTCGTCAAGGAGGGCGTCGTCTCCCCGGAGGACGTCGAGACCGCGAGCGCCGAGCACCGCGACCGCCTCCAGGCGATCCACAAGGAGCTAAAGGTGAAGATCGAGGCCGGCGAGTACGAGTCCGACACCTCGACGCAGATCGCGACTGGCGAGCTCGATCGTACGAGGAGCCCCGACGTCGACACGGCGGTCTCCGAAGAGCGCCTCGAAACCCTCAACGAGGAGCTTTTAAAGGTCCCGGAGAGCTTCACGATGCACCGCAAGCTGCGCAAGCCGCTCAGCCGGCGCATCGATGCGCTTACCGAGGGCGGGATCGACTGGGGGCACGCCGAGGCGCTGGCCTTCGCGTCGCTGCTTACGGAGGGAACGCACATCCGCCTGACGGGCCAGGACACGGAACGCGGCACGTTCTCCCACCGCCACCTCGCCTACCACGACGAGAAGACCGGACTTCGGTACGTGCCGATCCAGCACCTCTCGGGCGCGCTCGCCCCGTTCGAGCTCTACAACAGCCCGCTGTCGGAGAACGGCTGTCTGGGCTTCGAGTACGGCTACTCGGCCGCTTCCCCGGAGAGCCTGATCCTGTGGGAGGCGCAGTTCGGCGACTTCGCCAACGCCGCGCAGGTGATCATCGACAGCTTCATCGTCTCCGGGGAATCGAAGTGGGGGCAGACCACGCGTCTGACGCTGCTGCTCCCGCATGGCTACGAGGGCGCCGGACCCGAGCACTCGAGCGCGCGGATCGTGCGCTTCCTCCAGCTCGCCGCGGAAGGCAACATCCGCCTGGCCAACCCGAGCACCGCGGCGCAGTACTTCCACCTGCTTCGCCGCCAGGCGCGGATCGCGAAGCCGCGGCCGCTAGTCGTGTTCACGCCGAAGGGCCTGCTGCGCCTCCCGAGCGCCTCCTCGCGCCTGGACGAGCTCACCTCCGGAACCTTCGAGTTCGTCCTCGACGATCCGCGCTCCCAGGACCGAAAGGACCGAGTAGAGAGGCTGGTGCTCTGCAGCGGCAAGATCTACTACGACATCGACGGCCACGAGCGCCGCGACGACGCCGGGTCCGTCGCGATCGGCCGCGTCGAGCTCCTCTACCCGTTCGCCCGCGACCAGCTCGCAGCTTTGATCGCGACCTACCCGAACCTGAAGGAGATCGTCTGGACCCAGGAGGAGCCAAAGAACATGGGCGCGTGGAGCGTCATGTCGCGGCGGCTCCCCGAGCTCCTGCCGGAAGGAGTCGAGCTGGGCTACGTCGGACGCCCGCCGCGTGCCAGCCCCAGCGAGGGCTATCCGGCCGCGCACCGCTCTGAGCAGGAGCGGATCGTGCTCACCGCACTCGAGGGGTAGTGGTACCGCTAGAAGCGGAGTCGCCGCCCGACTTCCGGGTAGCTTGCTCGGGGGAATGGAGTTGAGATGAGCCTGCTTCAAGGCGGCCCGCTTCAGATCGAGCGCGACGAAACCGAGGCCGAGCGGATAGACCGCAACTTCAACGAGCTGCTCGGCGAGCTTCGCATCGCGCTGCCGGGCGTGCAGGTTCTGTTCGCGTTCCTCCTGACCGTACCGTTCGCGCAGGCGTTCTCGAGCCTCAGCGACTTCGAGCGCTACCTATACCTCGCGGTGCTCCTGCTGACGGCGCTCGCGACCGCGCTCCTGATCGCGCCGACCGCCTATCACCGCATGCTGTTCCGAAAGGGGTTCAAGCCCGCGATCCTGTTCTTCGCCAACCGCGCCGCGATGATCGGCCTTGCGGTGCTGGCGGTGGCGATGTCGGGCGCCATCCTTCTGATCACGCACGTACTGTTCGGGGAGGTGGCGGCGATCGTAATCGCGTCCGTGTCGGCGCTCGTCTTCGCGGCACTGTGGTACCTGCTCCCGTGGGCTCGCGGGCGCGGCATCGAGCCGGACATCTAGACGGAAGGCAGCTGTGGGAATCGGCAGCGAGGGGAGGGCGGCGCCGGGCACCGAGATTGAACTTTGTTTCGTCATGCGTGCCAAAGCTCAGCCTCGAGCGCGTCGGGCGGACCACGTTCGGCGCTAACCTCGCGGCGTGGCCATTGCCTCCTCAGAGCGGGAAACCACGCGGGCGGCAGACCCTGCCGAGCCCCTGCGCAAGGCAACCCCCGGCGCCCTGTGGCCGTGGGTCAAGCGCGCGAGCTGGGTCGAGCTAGCGATCTTCGCCGCGCTCTGCTTCTTCTGGCTCGCGCCCGGCTACGACCACGAGGCGATGATCTTCGGCTGGGCGCACGGCCTCGGCTTCATCGCGCTCTGCGTCCTGATCTGGGTTGCGATCCTGCGCCGCGAGGCCCCCTACACGCTGTTAGCGGCGACCCTCACGCCGGTGGGCCCACTGGGCAGCGTGATCGGGATCGGAGTGATCGAGCGCAGGCGGCGGCGCTGACCCCGGCGATGACCCCCGCGGCCCGCCCCGGTCTTACAGGTAGCTCAGGCTCAGCGCAGATCCATCGGCGCGGAAAGGATTGACCATGGGACAGCCTGTCGTGCACTTCGAAATCATCGGCACGGACGCGCAGGGGCTCCGGCGCTACTACGGAGACCTGTTCGACTGGAGCTTCGACACGAATCCCTCGGTCACCGGGATGGACTACGGGATCGTGGCTCGCTACACGACCAGCGACGGGGTCGGGATCCCAGGCGGCGTCGGCGGAGGCATGGAAGGCTACGAGGGCCACGTCACCTTCTACGTCGCCGTGCCCGATGTGGAAGCGGCGCTCCAGAGGGCGGAGAGCCTCGGCGGAACCCGCCGCATGGGGCCGGACCCCATTCCCGGGACCGACACCATGATCGGCCTCTTCACGGACCCCGAGGGCCACCTCATCGGGGTCGTCGAAGCGACGTAGCCGCCGGGCGTACCGGTCCCACCCAGCACGCAATAGCGAAAACCCGCCCGCGCGGGCGGTTGTTTACCGATCCCGGGGGGCCGGAAAACCAGGCCTGGCCAACCACGCGGCGGATCGGCGAAGCGAGCGGTACTAACAGCGTACGTGAGCGAGACGAGCGGCCGCGCAGACCGCCAGGCGCCGGTTTGCAGGGCCCGAAGAGTTGGCGGGGCGGGGCTGTGGGAGGCAGGGGGTCCACACAGCCCGCGCCCACGCCTGCGCGTCGGTAGCCAGGGAGGGATGCCGACGCGATCGCCCCCGGAGGCGGGACTGGCCGGGGACGAGCTTCGAAATCTCCCTTATCCGCGGGGCTGGAGCCATTTTGATGCATCCGGGGCAGGAAAGTCAATAATACCCCTGGGATCCCGCCAACTAATCAGAGCCGACGACGAGCGGTTGCTATCAGGAACCCTATCGCAGGTCGCGCAGAACCCGGTGCAAGATCCCCCCGTTGCGGTAATAGGCGACCTCGTTTGGAGTATCCAGCCGCACCCGCGCCTCGAACTCCGCCGGGTCCGAGCCGTCCCGTTCAGCCCTGACCTCGACCATCCGGGGGGCGCCGGCCTCCTGGGCGACGGCCTCGTGGAGCCCCTCGAACGTGAAGACCTCCTCGCCGCTCAGGCCAAGCGACTCGACGCTACCTGAGTCCGGGAACTGGACCGGGAGCACCCCCATACCGATCAGGTTGGAGCGGTGGATGCGCTCGAAGCTCTCCGCCAGCACCGCCCTGACGCCCAGCAGGGCGGTTCCCTTCGCGGCCCAGTCGCGCGACGATCCGGATCCATACTCCTTGCCGGCCAGCACGACCAGCGGCACACCCTCGTCGGCGTACGTCATCGCCGCCTCGTAGATCGTCGTCTCCTCGCCGTCGGGGAGGTGCCGGGTGTAGCCGCCCTCGCGATCGACCAGCCTGTTGCGGAGCCGGATGTTGGCGAACGTGCCCCGGATCATCACCTCGTGGTTGCCGCGCCGCGACCCGTATGAGTTGAAGTCGCGAACCTCGACCCCCTGCTCGATCAGCCACCGCCCCGCGGGGCTGTCCTTCTTGATCGCGCCCGCCGGTGAGATGTGATCGGTGGTGACGCTGTCGCCCAGCACGGCGAGGACCCTCGCGCCCTCGATCGGCTCTGGCGGCCGGGGCTCGAGGTCGATGCCATCGAAGAACGGCGGCCGACGGACGTATGTGGAATCGGGCCATTCGTAGCGATCGCCCTCCGGAATCTCGAGCTTGCGCCAGCGCTCGTCCCCGGTGAAGACGTCCTCGTAGTTCTTCGTGAACATGTCGGAGCGGATCGCCTCGGCAACGGTCCGCTTGATCTCTTCACTGGACGGCCAGATGTCGCGCAGATACACGGGCTCGCCGTCCGCTCCCTCCCCGAGCGGCTCACACGTGAGATCGACGTCCATGCGCCCGGCGACCGCGTAGGCCACGCACAGTGGCGGCGATGCGAGGTAGTTGTTGCGAACGTCCTGGTTGATCCGGCCCTCGAAGTTGCGGTTCCCTGACAGCACTGAGCACACCACGAGGTCGTGCTCGTTCACGACCTTCGAGATCTCCTCCGGCAACGGGCCGGAGTTCCCGATGCACGTCGTGCACCCGTAGCCGACCAGGTTGAAGCCCAGCTTGTCCAGGTAGTCGGTCAGGCCGGCCTGCTCGAGGTAGTCGGTGACCACGGTCGACCCCGGCGCGAGTGACGTCTTCACCCACGGGTGGCGCTGAAGCCCCCCCTCGACCGCCTTCCTCGCCAGAAGACCCGCCCCGATCATGACCGTCGGGTTCGAGGTGTTGGTGCAGCTCGTGATCGCGGCGATCACCACGCGCCCGTGGTCGAGCTCGGTCTCGGTGCCGTCCTCGAGCGTCACCGGAACGGGCTCCGTCTTTCGCTCCTCCACGACGGTCCCGCCGGCGCGGCGCGGTTTGCCGCGTTCGTCGTTGTGCTCCTCCGCGGGCGGGTCGGAAGCCGGGAACGTCTCGGCCACGGCCTCGTCGTAGTCGTTGCCGAGGCTCTCGGCGGCCTCAGGATCGAACTCCTTCAGCGACTGGATGAAGGCGCCCTTCGCGTCGGACAGCGCGATTCGATCCTGCGGACGCTTCGGGCCGGCGATACTCGGCGCCACATCGCCGAGATCCAACTCGAGCGCCTCCGAGAAAGTCGGCTCTTCCGATTCGGCGCTGTGGAACATGCCCTGCTCGCGCGCGTAGGCGTCGACCAGCTCGATGACCTCCGTCGGACGGCCGGTGAACTCCAGGTAGCGGAGAGTCTCGGCGTCCACCGGGAACATCGAGCAGGTGCAGCCGAACTCGGGGGACATGTTCCCGATCGTCGCCCGGTCGGCCAGGCCCAACCTGTGTAGGCCGGGGCCGAAGAACTCGACGAACTGGCCCACGACGCCGTGCTCCCGGAGCATCTCGGTCACGGTGAGGACGAGGTCGGTCGCGGTGGCGCCCTCCGACAGCTCCCCTGTGATCTTGAAGCCCAGGACCTGCGGCAGGAGCATCGAGATCGGTTGCCCGAGCATCGCGGCCTCGGCCTCGATCCCGCCGACGCCCCAGCCCAGGACGCCGAGGCCGTTGATCATCGTCGTGTGGGAGTCGGTGCCGACGAGCGTGTCGGGGTAGGCCTGCAACGTCGGGCCATCCCGACCCGACGTAGCGTCCTCCTCTCGCCTGAAGACGACCTGGCCCAAGTACTCGAGGTTCACCTGGTGGCAGATGCCGGTGGCCGGCGGGACGACGCGCAGGTTCTCGAATGCCTGCTGGCCCCAGCGCAGGAACGCGTAGCGCTCGCCGTTTCGCTCGTAGTCGCGGTCGGCGTTGATGTCGAAGGCGCGCGGGTTGCCGAAGGCGTCCACCTGAACCGAGTGATCGATGATCAAGTCGACGGGAACAAGCGGGTCGATCCGCGACGGATCCCCGCCCAGGACCTCCATCGCGTCGCGCATCGCGGCGAGGTCGACGAGGGCGGGAACGCCGGTGAAGTCCTGCATCAGGACACGCGCCGGTTGGAACGGGATCTCCTCGCTGGGCTCGGCCTTCGCGTCCCACCTCGCGATCGCCACGATGTGGTCGCGCGTGACCGATTCGCCGTCCTCGAGGCGCAGCGCGTTCTCGAGCAGCACCTTGATCGAATACGGAAGCCTTGCTGTGTCGTATTCCGTCTGGAGCGCATCCAGCCGGTAGATCTCGTACTCCGCGCCGGGCACGTTCAGCGTGTCGCGAGCGTTGAAGCTGTCCTTGCTCACGCGGACACCCCCTGAGCTCTGCCGCTCATCAGCGCTTGTCGCCCTGCCCTTCGGCCACCCGCTCGGCGGCCTTGCGTGCAGTCCCGCCGGTGATCGCCAACATCGCGATGCGCGGGCTCGCCAGTCCGACATGCGCCAGGGCGCGGAGCTGCAACGGCGCGACGGCCACCTCCACCTTGTCGCGCTCGATCGCCTTCACCACCGCGGCACCCACCTCCTGCGGCGTGGACGTGCCCATTCCCGGTGGAGGCTTCGCCCCAGACTCGGCGAACATCCCGGCATTGCGGATGAAGCCCGGAACAACCAGCGATACCCCCACGCCGGTGGCTGCAAGGTCCGCCCGCAGGCAGAGCGCGAAGCCGCGAAGACCGAACTTGGTCGCCGCATAGACGGCGGAGCGGGGGCTCGGCGCCTTGCCGGACAGCGACGAGACGAACACGAGGTGCCCGTATCCGCGGTCGCTCATCGCGGGCGCCAGCTCCCGGGCGAGCATCATCGGAGCCTCCAGGTTCACCCGAACGGCCCGCTTCAGCTCGTCTGGCGAAAACGACTCGATCCTGCCGGTGCCCGGAAGCCCGGCGTTCGCGACGAGGCCATCCACTTTTCCCGCGTCGGCCGCGAGGCGCCCGGCGGCGCCGTCCTCGCCCAGGTCAGCCGGCACGAACCGATGGTCGCCAGGGAGCGATGCGGACAGCTCCTCGAGCGCCTCCCGCTTGCGGGAGCTGAGGACGAGGGTCGCGCCGCGGTCGGCAAGCGCCGCCGCGATGGCTCGCCCGAGGCCGCCGGTCGCTCCGGTGAGAAGCACCGTCTTGCCATCGAGCTCCACGTAATGGAAGCTACCAAGGCAGGCACGATGCGCCCCGGTGGCGCGGGGCTCGTCGGGCAGGGCAGCGAGGGCGGCGACCGTGCTGATCCTCCGGCGTGGACGTCTGCTTTCGCATAGCGAAAGTAAGTGTCCAATTCCGCCGGCCGTCGCCCTCCCTCGATGCCTGACCTGACGCGGCGCCAGATGGATTCAGCCGAAATTCGCAGGGATTTCGCCTTCCGTGGCGAAATTGTGAGCTTTGTGTGAGCAAATCGCCCGGGCGATGGTGTAAGGTGCCGCGCCATCAATAACCGGTAAACGCCGAATCCCCGCCTGACGTTGGCGGGGAGCGGGGGAACCAACGATTGGGGCGAACCCACCCGCGGTGGGGGCGCAGGCTCCTTTAGCGCCAGCCCGACAGCTAACCCCGCAGGCCGACGAAGGAGACGGTGCTTTTGCACAACCCAAGGCAGGTCTTTGGCAGGGGCGGGCGAGGGAAGTCCAACGCTGGGATCCGGCTCGCCGCGGCTCTTGCTGGCGCCGCGGCGCTGGTCGCGCTCCCGGCGGCCCCCGTCGCAGCGAGCGGAGGCGGGACCTCGATTTCCATTGCCGACTCAAGCGGGGGCAGCTGCCGCGACGCCAAGTTGGTCGACGGCAAGGCGAAGGCGCCCGACTGCGCGCCGCTGCGGGTCCAGAAGGTGATCTGGGCGGCGAACGAGATCGCCAAGGGCACCGACTACTGCTACGGCGGGGGACACTCGAGCTTCAAGTCGAGCTGCTACGACTGCTCTGGGTCAGTGAGCTACGCGCTGCACGGTGGCCGTTTCGTCAAGAGCCCGATGCCGTCCAGTGGCTACTACCGGTGGGGAAAGCGCGGCAAGGGCGACTGGTTCACCGTCTACACGAACTCCGGGCACATGTTCCTGGTGGTCGCCGGGCTGCGCTTCGACACCTCGATGACGAACGGTGCGGGCCCGGGCTGGAGCGCGCGCATCCATGACGAGCGCCTGAGCGATTTCAAGAAGCGCATGAAGCCGCGCTTCTAGCGGTCGCGCGCCCGGCCACCGCGAGCACGTCTCCACAAGGACGGGTCGCGATCAGCGCCAGCGGGCGGCGCCGGCGATTGCCGTCGCTATCCGACTCGCTCGCGCAGCAGGAACTTCTGGATCTTTCCGGTGGCCGTTTTCGGCAGCTCCTCCACCACCTCGATCCGCTTCGGAACCTTGAACCGCGCGAGGCGCTTGCGGGCGAAGCCGCGCAGCTCGTCCTGGTCGAGTCGCTCCTGATCGCGGGCGACCACGAACGCCATGGGCACCTCTCCCCACCGCTCGTCGGGTGCGCCGACGACGGCGACCTCCGCCACGGCCGGATGCGCGGTGAGCGCCTGCTCCACCTCGATCGTCGAGACGTTCTCACCGCCTGAAATCACGATGTCCTTGAGGCGGTCGCGCAGCTCCACATAGCCGTCCGGGTGCATCACGGCCAGATCGCCCGTGTGGAACCAGCCGCCCGCGAAGGCCCGACGGGTCGCGTCCGGATCGCGATAGTAGCCGAGCAGGACGTTATTGCCGCGGACAACCACCTCCCCCATGGTGGTGCCGTCCCGTGGCACGTCGCGCATGTGCTCGTTCACCACACGCAACCGCTCGCTCACCACCGTAGCCACGCCCTGGCGCGCGCGAAGCCGCTCCTTATCCGCGGGGGCCCGATTGTCCCAGTCGGGGTTCCACGCGCAGACTGCGATCGGCCCGTAGGTTTCCGTGAGGCCGTACAGATGCGTCACCGCCATGTTGAGCTGAGCGGCGCGCGCAAGGAGCGCCGGGGCCGGCGGAGAACCGCCGACGAAGACGTGCACCGGGTCGCGGCACGGGGTCGCTTCCTCGGCCCCAACCAGCATGAGCAGAACGGTCGGCGCAGTGCAAAGGTGGGTCACGCCCTCCTCGTTGAGGAGCGCCCAGACGCGCGGTGGATCGACCTGTGGCAGGCAGACGTGCTTGGCGCCCATCGCCGTGACCGCCCAGGTGTACGCCCAGCCATTGCAGTGGAACATCGGAAGCGTCCACAGGTAGGCGCTTCGTGGCGACAGCCCGGCCTCGGCGACGACCCCCAGGCTGTGGAGGTATGCCCCGCGATGAGTCGTCATGACGCCTTTCGGCTGGCCGGTCGTGCCCGAGGTGTAATTGATGGACAGGAGCGCCAATTCGTCGGCCGGTAGGCGCAGGTCAGCGCGGGCCGCATCGCCCAAGAGCGCCTCGTAGACCGAATCGTCGTCGTCTCCTTCCTCGACCCACACAACCCGGGGAGGCTCCCCCTCCATCAAATCGATCGCCTCCAGGAGTTGAGATCGCACCGGCTCGTACGCGACGACGGCCTTCGCCCCGGAGTGGGCGAGGATGTATGCATACTCAGGTGGCGCGAGCCGGGTGTTGAGCGGCACGAGCACGCCGCCCGCTCCAGGGACGGCATAATGCAACTCCAGCATGGCGGCGACGTTCGGCAGCAGTGTCGCGACGCGGTCGCCCACCTCGATCCCGAGCTCCCCGACGAGGACGCCAGTCGCCCGGCGCACGCGGTCGTAATGCGCTGCGTACGTCCACGTACGTCGTCCGTCGCGAACGGCCGGGCGGTCAGCCCAGACTTCCGCGCTTCGCGCCAAGAAGCGCAAAGGAGTGAGGGAAGCGGTCGACACCGACGCGCCGAGCTCAGCCGACTCCGTGTCTGCGTTTGCGTTCGACGTCGGGAGGGGGCCCGCCGCCCCCATGCTGGGTTCCGAGGAGGAACGCGAGGACATCACATCGCCGGCGATGGGAGCAACGCCACTCGCGCCGGAGCTACGCGAACGCGGGCATGATCTGCTCCGCGATGAGCCTTAGTTGTCCGCGAACGTCGGGAACGTTCTCGACCTTCTGCTCGGTGAAGAACTCGACGAGATCTGAATCCGTGACGGCGAGGATCATGTGGTTTATCCCGGCTGCCTGGATGTTGGTCTTGATCTGCTCGACGCACTCGTCCGGGGTCCCAGCCAGCGATAGCTTCTCCGCCAGCTCGGGGGTCGTGAGCTCGACCGCCTTGGCCACGTCACCCGCGGCGAACGCCTCGTTGATCGGTTGGATTCCCTCGAGGTCGACACCGTGGCGCTCGAGCAGCTCCGGCGGCATCGACGGGATATAAAAGGCGGTGATGATGCGGGCGGCCCGCTTCGCGGCAGCCGAGTCCTCACTTACCACGAACACGACCCAGGCACCAAGGTCGAGGTCGTCGACATCACGCCCAGCGCGGTCTGCCCCGATCCGGACGTGCTCGACCGCGTAGTCGTAGGCCTCGCGGGAGTAGCCGAGCGCGTGGTGCATTCCGTCCGCGATCTCCCCGGCCGCTTCGAACGATCGCGGGCCCTTCATCGCGCCCATCTTGAGCGGAAGGTGCTCCTGCACTGGCCGGGCCGCCGTGAACAGACCGGTGTACTGGAAGAAGTCGCCCTGGAAGTCGATCTTGCCCTCGTCGAGGAAGGTCCTCATGACATGCATCGCTTCCCTGAGTCGGGACAGCGGCTTCTTGGCTGCCCAGTCGATGTGATACTGCTGCATCATCACGAAGTTGCCGGTGGAGACCACGGCCTCCGCACGGCCGTTCGAGAGCTCGTCGAGAGTCGCAAGCTGCTGACAGATCAGTGTCGGCTCCCGCAGGAAGACGTGCGTGACATCTGGCCCGAACCGGATCCTGTTCGTCTTGTCGGCTGCGGCGGCAAAGAGAAGCCACAGGTCCTTGTGCCAGGTCTCATCGACGCTGTAGCACGCGTAGAACCCGAGATCGTCCGCTGTCTTGATCATTTCCAGGGACTCCGACAGCCCGTAATCGGGCAGCATCACGTAGCTGAACTTCATCTTGCCGTTGTCGCTCATTGCTCTCCTCCTTCCGCTCCGCCGCTCCTTCCGAGTGCGGACCTCGGGTCGGCCGGCCGTAGGCTTCTATCGCTCCGCTCCGAGCCGCGAATCACCTGCTCGTCGATCCCGTTCCCCTGACGGCCCAGGCAAACGAGCGATGGCGGCACCAACTTACGGACCGGAAGCGCGATCACTCGGCGCCCGTCTCGGACTCCTCACCAGCAACCAACACCTCGTCCGCGAAGTGGTCGTGCATCCAGCGAAGGTGTTCCCAGCGACTGTCCACGATCCGTTTGGTGTCCCAAACCGGCTGTTTCTGTTGCCCGAAGCGTCGCATGAGCGTCGGGTCGACCTCGAGCACGTGCTCGAAGCGCGAGACGACTCCGTCGGCGATGGGCTTGGGCTCCGGAGGCTCCTGCTCGCTACGCCTATACGTGCCCTGCCTGTACGTGTCGTCCGTCATGGCGAGCCCTCTCCGTCAGTGGACACGTAGGCTTCGTCGAGCATCTGCTTTCCCGGGTTCATGACGTTGTTCGGATCGAGCGCGCGCTTGACCCTCTTCACGACCTCCCAGGCGCTCCCCATCTCGGTCGGCACCAGCTCGGCGTCTCCCACGCGCGTGGCCCCATGACAAGCCGTGATCGAGCCTCCGTGCCGCAACGAGACCTCCGCGATCTCCCGCTTGAGGTTGACCCAGCCGGCCCAAGTCTCGTCGTTCAACTTCTCCTCCCAGATGCCAACGTCGATCTCGACGAGGTAGTCACCCCACGGCTTATAGGCGCCGTTCGTGTATGCGAACATCCCCCAGTCGTCGAAGATCCCGTATTCGTCGATGTAGCGCTGGACGATCGCATGCCACTCTTCCCGCACCTTGGGTAGCTCGCTGTAGCTAAGGGCCGCATCCTCGCAGTGCCAGCACATCGGCACAACCTCACCGCTGGGCAGCCGTCCGTGTAGCGGCGTCGCGTAGCGATCGTGCCGCGATGCCCAATCGCCCCACGAGATCTCGTCGCCTACGTACTTGCCGCCCGCGCTCCGTCCGAGCGCCATCACTCGTTTGGATGCAGGTTCCACCTCGGCCCGCGTCCCGTAGAGAGTCGCTGCCACGGCGGACACGACCCAATCTGGCTGCGGGATGTAGGCCTCGTCATCCCGGCGAAGGTAGGCAAGCTTCCTCTCATCGAAGAGCACGACGCCTGCGAGCGTCGCCAACCCTGAGCGCGCGAGCGTGCCCGTCGTGAGATGGGCCTTCATGTAGTCGTCGAAGGCGAAGAAGGCCGCGAACTCACACTCGGCGCGGGGAACGAGCTCCAGGGTTGCCTCAGTCGTGATCCCAAGCGTTCCCTGGTGGCCGGTGAAGAGCTGCTTGAGATTGAGCCCGGTCGAGGACTTGCGCAGCTTGCGCCCTCCGCCGTCGCCGATCTCGACGATCTCGCCCGTCGGCAGCACGACCTGCATCGAAACCACGAGGTCCCGAGTGTGGCCGTAGCGGGCGCCCAAGAGGGACCAGCCGCCCGTGCCGATCCGCCCGCCCACAAGCGAGCAGGGGTATGACGCCGGATCGTCGGGATACATCACGCCGTGCTTTCTCAGCTGCTCGTTGAGCTTGAGCATGTTGATCCCGGGTCCCACCGTGACTGTCCGGTTCACAAGGTCGATTTCCTTGATCTCGTTCATCCGCTTGATGTCCACCATGATCCCGCCGCGCAGTGGGACCGCACCGTCGGCGAGGCCGGTCCCGCCCGCTCGTGGCACGACCGGGATCCGGTACTGGTTTGCGAACTTCACGATCTCGGAGACCTGCTCCGCCGTGCGGGGCAGGACCACGACCTGAGGCATGTACTCAAACCAGCGGTGAACCGGGAAGGGTGCCGGTACCCGCGCGCGCATCGCGCGGCTCGTGACGTTCGTGAGCACACCACCATCGTCGCCCAGGATCGCCCGGAGCTCCTGGACCACCGAGTCTTCGAGCGCCGTGACCATCCTCACCCCTCCTCGCTGCCGCCGGCCTCGATTCCCGCGGATTCGGCCACGAGCTCGATGAGGTCGAGCACCTCGATCCCCACCTCGCTACCCGCGGCCGCGAGCGGACGCTCCGACCATACGCACCCGCTGACGAGCGTGTCGACCTCGAGCTCCACGGCCCGACCCAAACGCTGCCTGCTGATTTCGGCGGCGATTTCGGGCTTCTCGATTGGCAGTCCCCCACCGCCTCCCGAGCAGTAGGACCACTGCGTGACGTGGTCGACATCCTTGAACCTGAGCCCCGGAATCGCGCGCAGGATCTCCCGCGGGGCGTCATAGATGCCCTTGCGCTTGTTCAAGCGGCACGGGTCGTGGTAAGTGACGACTCGATCGATCGGCCGCTCGAGCTTCAGCCGTCCGTCGCGAATCAGCTCAGCCACGAGCTCGAGAATCTGTAGCACCTCGAAGTCGAAGCTCTCGCCGAAGTAGGCCGGGTAGTCCTCGGTGAAGTGAATGTAGTCGTGCGGCTCGATGGCGATGATCCGGTTCGCGCCGACCGCGCGCCAATCCGCCACGTTATGTTCGGCGAAGGCCCGTGACTGCTCGACGTAGCCCATCTCCGCCGCCGGCCCACCGCAGCACCATTGCTCTCGCATGAGCCCGAATGGCACGCCCGCCTTCTGGAGGATCTGCGCCGTCGCGCGCGGAATCGATGTCCGATAGAAGGCGGCCTCACAGTCGACGAACATGATCGTCTCGCCGCCGATCGGGATATCGAGACCATCCGCCCAGTCGCGCACGTGTTCCTGACCGTTGGGCTGTCCGTCGCCGACACCGAGGACGGGCTCGTTCTTGAGCTCCTCGGTCAACCGGTTCCACACCTGCCAGTTCTGGCGATCGAGGCCCTTGTCGACCATGAGCGCGCGCATCGC
>JBKPHA010000090.1:0-8739 GCA_046729615.1 Actinomycetota bacterium | reverse complement strand
TGGTCGTAGTCGAGTCGGGCGTCCGAGCGAATCCGGCTGCGATAGAAGCTCGCGGAGCGCGGCTCGCCGCGCCCGGTGAGGAGGATCTCGGCGGTGACCGCGAGCCGATCGACCCCGGGGATGAGGCTGCACGCGTCGTCGCTCAGCACCCTGGGGAGCATCGCCTCCACCGCACCAGGCACGTAGGTGCTCGTGCCGCGCCGAAGCGCCTCCGAGTCGAGCCGGCTTCCGGGGAGGACGTGAGCGGACACGTCCGCGATGTGGATCCACACCCGGATGCGGTCGCTCTCGGCCGCCGCCGAGACGGCGTCATCGAAATCCCGCGCCGTCGCCGGGTCGACGGTGAACGTCGGCAGGTCGGTCAGGTCCCGCCGACCCGCCGCGAGCTCGCGGGCGGCGGCGACGGCGTCGCGAGCCTCGTCCTCGAGCGCCGGCGGGAAGCCGCGGCGTGTGCCGCGATCCCAGAGCAGGGCCTCCACCACGTCGCGCGGGCGCTCCGCGTAGCCGAGCGCGCGCAGCACCCGCGCGCCGCGATCGCCGAAATCCACCAGGGCGATGTCGCCCGACCCCAGCTTCACCCGCCCCCGCTCGAGCGTCATCTGCGGGCCGCGCTCGAACAGCGGCTCGGCCACCGCGAACCGCCCGCGGCGCTCGATGCTCGCCACGCGGCGCCCCAGCCCTGCGCCGCGCCTAGTGGTGCGTCTCATGACGCTGTGGCTGAAACGGCGCGGCGCAGGCGCCGTCAGGCAAGGAAGCAGGGCGCAGCCCTTGCTGGCGGCAAGGGCCAGCCCAATCACGCAGACACCAGCAACGCCACCAGCCAGTTTCGGGGGCTGACGCCCCCTCATCGACATACGCGGCGATCTGCGGCCGCCGTTTCGGGTGCAGCGTCGTGAGACGTACCACTAGCTCAACGGTTCTGGACCGCGAGGTCCTCCGCCAGCACGGACAGGCCCTTCTTCAACGCCTCCTCCGCACGGGTATGGACCTCCGGCTTGATCCCCTTGCCGAGGAGCGACGTGCCGTCGGCGGTGAAGTAGCGCCCCGCGGTCAGATCGAGCGCGCCGCCATCAGGGAGGTTGATCACCTTCTGGAACGTGCCCTTTCCGAATGAGCGTGTCCCGACGGTTGTCGCGACGTGATGTTCCTCGAGCGCCGACGCGAGAATCTCGGCCGCGGACGCGGTGTTGTGGTCGATCAGGACGACCGTGGGCTTAGAGGGCAGTGGGTCGCCGACGGCCTCGTAAGCCTTCGAACCCTGCGTTCGGCCCCGCGTGGAGAGGACTCGCTGACCTTTCTTCAGAAACAGGCTGGCGGCGAGCACCGCCTCGTTCACCTGCCCGCCGGGGTTCCCGCGGAGATCGAGCACCAGGCCTTTCGCTCCATTCGAGTACAGGCGCTCGATCTCGGTCGCGAGCTGGCCGTGGGAGCCCGAGCTGAACGTTGCGAAGCGGACATAGGCGACCTTGAAGGGACCAGCATGGGCGATGTGCCCGGTTGCCACCGGCAGCTTCACCCGCGCGCGCTTCAAATGCACCCGGTGGGGTGGGCTCTTCCCGCCAGACCGGATGCTCAGCGTCACGGAGGTCCCCGGCGGCCCCTTGATCCGCGATGCCGCAACGTCCTCGGGTACCCCCGCGATCGAGCGCCCGTTGACAGCGACGATCACGTCGTCGGGCTTGATGCCCGCCCGCCTCGCGGGGCTGTCGGGAATGACGCTAGCCACGCGCAGCCCGGCCTTCACACCGTTGACAGTCAGCCCGACGCCCGAGAAGCGGCCCGAGTTCGCCATCGCAAACTGCCGGTACTCGTTCGGGTCGAAGTAGTGGGAGAACCGATCGTCGTACCTGTGGCGCAGCTCGGAGATCATCCCGTCGATTGAGGCGTTGTCCAATAGCCGTGGCTTGACGGCGTGGAAGTAGTTCTGCTCGATCAGGCTCTGGGCCTCGGTTGCGACGCTCTCGTCTGACTCGAATCCGCCGGTCAGCCAGACGACCGCGACGGCGATCACGGCAGCCACGATCGCGCCGGCGACGAAGCCCTGGATGAAGCGCTCGCTGTGCGTGCGGCTCAAACGCGAAGGAACCGGCGCAGCGTGATCCCGCTTCCGATTGCGGAGACGACGATCGAGGCGGCCAGCAGGACGATGATCAGCGGCACGAACCCCACGGTAGAGAAGTTGTCGATGAGGGCGAAGTTCTCGGCCAGCGGGTCGATGATCGTGATCTTCCCGACCCACAGCATCCCGATGGCGATCCCGGCTCCCGTGAGCCCGACGATGAGCCCCTCGATCACGAACGGCCAGCGGATGAACCAGTTCGTGGCACCCACAAGCCTCATCACCTCGACCTCGCGCCGCCGGGCGTAGATCGACAGGCGGATCGTGTTCGCGATGAGCAGTAGCGAGACGATCAAAAGCAGCGCAGCGATCACCGAGAGCATCACCTTGACGGCATTGGTGACGGTGCGGATCGCCTGCGCGGTCTTCTGGCCGCTGTTGACCTCATCGATCTGCGGGCTGATCGGCTTCGGCTTGCCGTTCGGCCCCGCATGAGTGATGGCGCGCTGGATCGCCGGCAGGTTATTGGCGTTGTCGGGGTGCACGATGACCGAGTAGGGCAGCGGGTTCTTCCCCTGGAGCTGCGTGATCCCCTTGCCGATCTCGCTCTTCCCGATGTTGGTGCGCAGGCGCTGGAGCCCCTCGCTCTTGGAGACGAACTCCGTCCTCTCTGTGTGGCGGACCTTGTCGATCCTCCGCTGCACCGCCTTCGCCTGCTTCTCGGTCGTATCCGGGTACATGTAGACGTACAGCGCCAGCTGCGACTGGACATTCTCCGTCGTCGTCGAGCTCGCCTTGATGACCGGGATGAAGACCCCCAGAAGGAGCGTCGTCATCACCACCGTCACGATCGCGGCGAGGCTAGGCGAGGCGCTGCGTCGCAGCGCTCGCAGAGCTTCGGCGATGAAGAAGAAGATCCGGCCCATTCGTCAGATGCCCGGCGGCCTCGCCGCGGGTTCGGAACCTGCCGCGCCTGCTCCCGGGGGGCGCCGGGGCAGGTTCGTCACCCGCTCACCATCCTGGGCTCGCTCACCATTCGTATGGCCCTCGCCCACCCCCATCTCGGCCCGCATCCGAACGCCGAACTCGCTGGTGGACTCTTCGTGATAGGTGGCGGTGGCCTGATCCCGGACCAAGCGCCCCTCATCGAGGGCCATGACGCGGCGGCGCATCTTGTCGACCATGTCGCGATCGTGGCTCGCCACGAGGACGGTCGTGCCGGTGCGGTTGATCCGGTAGAGCAGCTGCATGATCCCGATCGAAGTCTCCGGATCCAGGTTCCCCGTCGGCTCGTCGGCGAGGAGGAGCGGGGGGTGGTTGACGAACGCGCGCGCGATCGACACGCGCTGCTGCTCGCCGCCTGAGAGCTGGTCCGGATAGCTGTGGACCTTGCCCTGAAGGCCCACGAGCCTCAGGATCTCGGGAACCTTGCGGCGGATCTCGCTGCGGCGCTCGCCGGTCACCTTGAGCGTGTAGGCGACGTTGTCGTAGACCGTCCGGTTCGGGAGCAGCTTGAAGTCCTGGAAGACGGTGCCGATCCGGCGCCGCAGATGGGGAATGCGCCGCCTCCGGAGCCGGTTGATGTCGTGGCCGGCGATCAGCACCTGGCCGCTCGCGGGCTTCACCTCGCTGATCAGGGTCCTGATAAGCGTCGACTTACCGCAGCCGGTCGGCCCCACCACGAACACGAACTCGCCGCGATCGATCGCGAAGGAGACGCGCTCGAGGGCGACATGGCCGCCGGGATAGACCACCGTCGCCTCCCGGAGCTCGACGATGGGCGGGCGGCGCGGCGGCGTCGAGGCCTCGTCGCCTCGACGCGAGCGTGTCGCGCGCCCCTCGGGGGAGCGGTTGCGCCCTCTACGTGTCGGAAGTAGCGCCATGCGAAGCGTTGTTCTGCGATGCCCCCCGCAATCCTTTGCCCGTGCCCTGCCTGCCGGGGCTGCCGGGAAGCGTGCCGCGGAAGAGTAGCGAAGAGCGTTAGCGCTGCTTCACAATCTGCATGCGAGGTTGCGGCCGCCGGCCTACAACCTAGCCCTCAGGTCCACTCGGGCCCGAAGAGCGGCGGGCGCGAGACGATCGGCTTCAGGACCAGCGCCTCGCGCGCCCGATCCGCGATGCCGCGCGCCGTCAGGCCGAAGTGCTCCATGCAGGCCTCGCCGGTGCCCGACACCCCGAACTCATCGCCCAAGCCGACCGCGAAGATAGGAACCGGATGCTGCTCGGCGGCCACGTGGCGGACGGCGTCGGCCAGCCCGCCGACCACTCGGTGTTCCTCGGCAGTGACGCCGACTCCCGTCTTGCTGAGCGACTCCAGGATCGTCTCGGAGTGAAGCGGCTTGATGATGGATACGTTCAGGACCTCGGCCTCGACCCCGTCCTCCGTCTCGAGCGACTCCGCCGCCTCCAGAGCCCGCCAGACCATGTGGCCGGTGGCGATCAGGGTGATGTCCTTGCCCTCGCGGGGCACGTCGACCCCGTGGCCGAGGGTCTCGGGAATCTCGTCGTAGACGATCGGCGTCGCGGGGCGGCCGAACCGCATGTACATCGGCTCGTCTCGCTCGTAGGACTCGGCCGTCGCGCGGTACGCCTGGTTGTAGTCGGCGGGCACGACGACCGTCATCCGGGGCATCGCCCGCATCAGCGCGATGTCCTCGATCATCTGATGCGAAGCGCCGTCCTCACCGAGCGAGACGCCACCGTGGGACGCGCCGATCCGCACCTTCAGCTCGTTGTGCGCGATGCCGAGTCGCACCTGGTCATAGGCGCGGCCGGCGGCGAAGACCGCGAACGTGGAGCAGTACGGCACCTTCCCGGTGGCCGCGAGGCCGCACGCCATCGACATCATGTTGGCCTCCGCGGCACCCACGTTGAAGAACCGGTCCGGAAAGCGCTTGCCGAACTTCATCGCCTGGGTCGAGACGGCGAGGTCCGCGTCCAGCGCGACCACGTCCTCGTGGCGCTCGCCCAGGTCCGCTAGCGCGTCGCCGTACCCGTATCGCGTCGCCGTGGGCTCGGCCTTGGCGCGCGCGGGCATTACCCGCTCCCGCCTCCATGCGCTTCATGGAGCGCCTTCGTCTGCTCCTCGAGCGTCGTCATCAGCTCCTCGAGCGCCTCGGCCGCGACCTCGGGCGTCGGCGGCTTGCCGTGGAAGCCGAAGCGGTCCTCCATCGAGGAGACGCCCTTGCCTTTCTTCGTCTGGGCGACGATGGCCGCCGGCCTGCGCACGGTCCGGCTGCGCTCGAGCGCCTCAAGCACCTGCTCCATCTCGTGGCCGTCGATCTCGACCGCGTCCCAGCCGAAGGCCTCGAACTTCGCGCGAACGTCACCGACGTCCATGACCTCCTCGGTCGTCCCGTCGGTTTGCAGGTGGTTGTAGTCGACGATCACCGTGAGGTTGGGGATGCCGAAGTGGACGGCGGCAGTGGCCGCCTCCCAGGTCTGGCCCTCCTGGCAATCGCCGTCGGAGAGCAGGCCGAAGACTTGGGCGGTCTCCTCGAGCCCGTCCAGTCGCAGCGCGAGCCCGATCCCGACGCACATCGAGAGCCCTTGGCCAAGGGAGCCGGTGGACACCTCGACGCCGGGGGTTCGGCGCATGTCCGGGTGGCCCTGAAGATGCGCGCCGATCTGTCGCAGGCCCATCAGGTCCTCCAGCGGGAAGTACCCGTGCTGGGCGAGCGCCGCGTACTGGATCGGCGCCGCGTGTCCCTTGCAGAGGACGAAGCGATCGCGAGCCGGCCAGTCGGGGTTCTCCGGGTCGTGGCGGAGGACGCGGTAGTAGAGCGCCGCGACGATGTCGGCGGCCGACAGGGAGGAATCGAGGTGTCCCGACTTGGCGACGGCGAGCATCCGAACGCAGTCGATTCGCAGCACCGTCGCCCAGCGCTCGAGCTCGCTGATCCGGGGCTTCGCCTCCTCGCGATCCGCCAGCCTCGGCGGCGGCTTCGGGTCCGGGACCGGCGTCAGGTGCCTCACGGCGGCGAGATTAGCGTTCATCGACACGAGCGACCCGAGCCTATGGCGAGCGATGGACGGAATCGTTCGCGCTTATAGGCGCAACGAGCGGGATTAGGAGATGCTCACCATGCGCTCGATCGGGACTCGAGCACGCTCCGCCAAGCGGCGCGGCACCTTCACCTCGTGGCGCATCTCGCGAAGGGAGTCGCGCAGCTTGGACAGCGTGATCATCTTCATGTACTTGCAGAACGCCATCCTGTTCGCCTCGATGAGGCGGGCGTGCGGCGCCGCCTGGTGCAGCGGGTAGAGCATGCCGGTCTCGGTGGCGACGATGAACTCGCCGTCGGGGTTGTCCCGGACGTGCCTGAGCATGCCGGAGGTAGAGAGCATCTGGACGCCCTCGGGATCGAGGTCGCCCGCGGCGACGTACTCCATCGCCTGGGTCGAGCAGCCGCACTCGGGATGGATCAGGAACTCGGCGTCGGGATGCTCAACCCGCATCGCCGCGATGTCGTCCGGGCGGATTCCGGCGTGGACGTGGCACTCGCCGTCCCAGACGTGGAAGCGCGCGTAGCGCTCCGGATGCTCGGTGAGGCCGAGCTCGCGAGCGACAAAGGAGCCGAGCCACATGTCCGGGCCGAAGAGGATCTCAGTCTCGGGGCCGTGCTCGCGCCAGATGTGCTCCACGACCTGGACAGCGTTGGAGGAGGTGCAGCAGTAGTCGGTCTCCGCCTTCACCTCCGCCGAGGTGTTGACGTACATGACCACGAGCGCGCCCGGATGCGCGGCCTTCCATGCACGAAGCTGGTCGGCGGTGATCGAGTCCGACAGCGAGCAGCCGGCATCGGGATCCGGGATCAAGACCGTCTTGTCAGGCGAGAGCACCGAGGCCGTCTCCGCCATGAAGTGCACGCCGCAGAACGCGATCACGTCCGCCTCGGTCGCCGCGGCCTCGCGTGAGAGCTGAAGCGAGTCGCCGGTGAGGTCGGCGACGTCCTGGATCTCCGGCACCTGGTAGTTGTGGGCCAGGATGACCGCGTTGCGCTCCGCCGCGAGGGCCCGGACCTCCTCCGACAACCGCTCGACGTCCCACGGCTTGAGCGCCCCCGGGGGCGGTGCTTGAAGTGTGGGAAGCTCGTGCATTCGAGTATGCGAACCGCGGCCGCCGGGCCGGAGCTGTTGGCTGATATTCGCCCGGTCCGTGGACGCGGGCGAATGAACTACGGAGAGTCTAGTGGGCCTCGCTGGCATCCACCGATTGCCTCGTACGCTTGAAGCATGCCCGAGCTGCCCGAGGTCGAGATTACGGCCCGCCGCCTGGACGCCGCATTGCGCGGCGCCGAGGTGGAGTCCGCGCTGGCGCCGGGAATGGTGGCGCTGAAGTCGATCGATCCGCCGCTGTCGGCGCTCACCGGGCGGCGGCTCGCAGGTGTCAGGCGCATCGGCAAGATGCCGGTGGTTGAGTTCGCGGCCGATGGCAACGGGTCGCCGATCGCGATGCTCGTCCATCTGATGTCGGCGGGGCGGCTCCAGGTCTTCGAGGGGCGGGCGTCGCTGCGCGATCGAACCGCGCGCATCCTGGTGCGGCTCGCCGACGGGCGCGAGGTTCGACTGCGCGAGTTCGGGACCAAGCAGCGGGCCTGGGCGAAGCTGATGGCTGCGGGAGAGGTGGACGCCGACGAGATGGTCGCGACGCTCGGCCCCGAGGCGTGGCCGGCGCCGCCGGTCGAGGAGCTCGCGCGCCGGATCGACCAGCCCCGCCACCTCCACCCGATGCTGCGCGACCAGCGGGTGGTCGCCGGCATCGGGCGCTCGTGGGTGGACGAGATCCTGTGGGAGGCGGCGGTTTCGCCGTTCCGGCAGGGTTCGGAGCTGGACTCCGACGAGGTCGAGCGGCTGCACGATGCCCTGCACCTCCTCGGCGACGCGATCGAGCACTACGAGGAAGAGATCGGGGACGTCGTCCCCGACAAGCTCCCGATGCCGCTGCAGGTCCACCGCCGACAGGGCGAGCCGTGCCCGCGGTGCGGCGCCACGCTGGCGGCCGTCCACTTCGCCGAGCACCTCACGACCTACTGCCCCGACGAGCAGACGGGCGGCCGGGTGCTGAAGGACCGGCGTCTGTCCAGGCTCCTCAAGTGAGTTGCTACGGTGCGCGCTCTCCCGTCCCGGTGCAGGGGACTCATGCGGGACAGAAACAGCAAACATCGAAGGAGGGATTCCTCATGCGAACCAAAGCGCTGACGCTCGTCGGTGGCGCTGCGTTGGTTGCGGCCCTGTTGGTCCCAACGCTAGTCCTGGGCGCCAATACGAGCCCGCGGCTCAAGGCGGACCTGACGGGGGAGCAGGTCGTGCCCGCCGGACAGGGAGCCCCGAAGGGCGAGGGCTTCGCCAAGCTGACGGTGCGCCCGAGCAAGCGGACGGTCTGCTTCAGGGTCACGTACAAGAAGATCGGCACGACGAACGGGCTGAATGCCGCCATTTACCAGGGCAAGAAGGGCGTGAACGGCGACCGCGAAGTCCTGCTGTTCGCGGGCAAGCAGCCGAGCCCGGTGAAGGACTGCGTGAAGGGCCAGTCGGAGTCCACGCTGAAGCAGATCAAGAAGCATCCGCGCCAGCACAACCTCACCATTAAGACGGCCAAGTACAACCAGTTCGGCGCGATCCGCGGCCAGCTCAAGCCGCGCAGCTAGCGTCGCGATCGATCGCAGGACCGAAGCGGG
>JBKPHA010000089.1:0-7090 GCA_046729615.1 Actinomycetota bacterium | reverse complement strand
GGTGAACGCCGTCAGGCCCCAGACCAGCAGGAACGTCGTCATGATCGAGACGATCGCCATCGCCATGGGCAGCAGCGCGAGGAACGACGCGAACACGAAGGCGAGGACGATCAGGGCTCCGGCACCGCCGAGCACGGACTCCAGGAGCACCCCGGTGCCGCTGTCGCCGCCCGAATCGTTGTAGAGGGCGTCGTAGCCGCTCACATGCACCGGTGCGCCCGACACAGTGACGCCATTCATCGCGGCCCGCGCGTCCTTCGCGGCATCCAGGTTCTCGCCGAAGTTGGCGTCCGGATCCGGCTGTGGATAGACGATCGCGAAAGTCGTTCGGCCATCCGGCGAGACGAACGCGCGGTTGCCGGTCGACGCGTAGGAGGCGATCCTGGAGCCCGGAAGCGCCTGCTCCAGCTCCCTGTCGACCTTCGTGAGCTGCGCGTCGACGCCGGGGGAATCCACCGTCTTCCCCTGCGGAAGCGTGACGACGGGCACGATCGGGGCGGTGTCACCGCCGGTACCGTGGAAGTGCTCCGTGATCGCGACGTTGGTCTCCCAGCCCTCCTTGCCGGGGACCGAGAACTTCTGGTCCATCGCCTGGGTCGCCTTGTTGACGGTCGCGATGCCCACCACGGTGAGCACGACCCAGAACAGAACGACGATTCGCTTATGTGCCAGAACCCAGCGGGTGATAGCGGACAACCCGGCAACCTCCGTGCAGCTCGTTGAATGCTTGGACTTTATGTATCACAAATGATCGATGGCGCGTAGGATGCTCGGCCCATGCGTGACGAGGTTCACACGGCAACCGCCTACAGCCCCTTTGACCCGGCAGCGGCCCGAAACTAATCGCGGCACCCCGCCCTCCATGCGAATCGACCGTCCCCCGCCGGAGCCGCTCGCGAGCGCACCAGGATTCCTCCTTTCGTGGAACGGGCGGCGCACCGCGACGATGTTCGCCGAAGCGCTCGAGCCGCTCGGGCTGCGTCCGGCCCACTTCGGGGTCCTGCGGCTGATCGGCGCCGACCCGGGCCTCACGCAGCAGGAGCTCGCACAGCGCACGCTCATCGACCCCAGCTCGATGGTCGCGGTACTCGACGAGCTCGAGGAGCTCGGCTACGCGGAGCGCCGACCGCACGCCGATCGCCGCAAGCACGCCATCCATCTGACGTCTGAGGGCGAGCGGATGCTCGAGCGCGCGCAGGCGGTGGCGACGAAGATGACCAAGGAGGTCCTGGCCCCGCTCGATCCCGGCGAGGTGAAGGAGCTTCGGCGGCTGCTGCGAAAGCTGGCCGGGGTGGAGGGCTGAGCCGGACTACGTCCCGACCGCGGGCTACGCCGCGACCTGGCGCGGATTCGTGATCGGGCGGACGGTCGCCTCGATCTGCGGGCGCAGGTGCTCGAGGAAGGGCGGCAGCGAGAGCTTCTCGCCGAGGTGCTCGATGGGCTCGTCCATGGCGAACCCGGGCCCGCCAAGCGTGGCCAGCTCGAACAGGACGCCGCTCGGCTCGCGAAAGTACACCGACCGGAAATAGAAGCGATCGATGACCGGGGTCGCATGCATCCCGGCGGCCACGACGCGATCCCGCCAAGGCTCGTGCTCCTCCGGCCGCGAGGCCCACGCCACGTGGTGCACCGTCCCGGCGCCCTGGATCCCGGCCGCTCCGGGCGGCTCGTGATAGGCGTACATCGAGCCCCGCTCCTCGCCACGACGCTCCCAAAGCCGGTCGTCGCGGCGTTCGAAGCCCATCGTGTCCTCGAGCAGGGAGCGGCTTGCCTCGGGATCGGACGCAAAGGCGCAAACGCCGTCGAAGCCCTGAAGCGCATGTTCCGCCGGAATCTCCGAATGCTCGGCCGTCAGCGGCTCGTCCGAGACGTCCGCAAGGACGAGCTCGTGCTCGAGCCCCTCAGGATCCCAGAATCGCAGCCGATCGCCTTCTATCTCCTCGGTCTTGACGTCGTGGCCGACGAGCCTGCTTGACCAGAATTCCAGCGCATCGGTCGACCCCACCCGCCACACGATGCGGTGGATCATCCCGTCCCCGGCGCGGCCGGGGCCGATGCCTGGATACTCGAAGAACGTGATGTCCGACCCGGCGTCGCCCTTCTCGTCCGCGTAGAAGAGGTGGTAGACGCTTGGGTTGTCCTGGTTGACCGTCTTCTTCACCATCCGCAGCCCCAACACGCCGGCGTAGAAATCGACGTTCGGCTGCGCCTCGCCGGTGATCGCGGTGACATGGTGGATCCCCTCGAGCCGCATCTTTGTCCACCTTACCGAGGACGCTGCGGCTAGGCTGGTCGTCGTGAGCGTCGAGACGACCACGACGGGCGCAGCGAAGACGATCGACCGGGCAAGGATCGCTGAGCTGACTGAGGCTCAGAAGGCGACGTTCGCCGATCGCACCGCAGCGTCCAAGGAGCGCTTCATGCGAGCGGCAAAGGTGATGCCCGGCGGGGTTCCCTCCTCGTTCCAGCAGAACGACCCCTGGCCCACGTACATCGAGCGCGGCGACGGCGCCCGCGTGTGGGACGTCGACGGCAACGAGTACGTGGACTTCCACAACGGCTTCGGCGTGATGTGCATCGGCCACGCGAACCCGAAGGTGGGCGCGGCCGTGAAGGCGCGGGTGGATCTCGGCACCCACTTCGCCGCTCCAACCGACGGGTCGATCGTCGTCGCCGAGGAGCTCGAGCGCCGCTTCGGCCTGCCGCAGTGGCGCTTCACGAACTCCGGCACCGAGTCGACGATGGACGCCGTGCACCTGGCGCGGGGCGCCACGGGGCGCGACGTCATCCTGAAGATCGAGGGCTCCTACCACGGCCACCACGACGCCGTGATGGTGTCGGTATACCCGGAGCTCGCCGAGTTGGGTGAGCGCGACGACCCGCGATCCGTCCCCTACGGCGCCGGCTATCCCCGGGCCCTGACTGAGCTGACGCGCGCGGTGCCTTTCAACGACGCCGGGGCCCTGGAGGCGGTGCTGCGCAAGCTCGAGGGCCAGGTCGCGGGGCTGATCATGGAGCCCGCCATGATGAACATCAACGTCATTCCGCCCATCTCCGGCTACCTCGAGCGGGTGCGCGAGCTCACCGCAGAGCACGGCGTCAAGCTGATCTTCGACGAGGTGAAGACCGGCGCGACCATCTCCTACGGCGGCGCGACCAACCGCTTCGGCGTCACCCCCGACCTCATCACCCTGGCGAAGGCGATCTGCGGCGGCTACCCGGGCGGCGCGATCGGGATGACGGACGAGATGGGCGAGCTCGTCGCGAGCGGCAAGGTGCACCAGTACGGGACGTTCAACGGGAACCCGCTTGTGATGGCCGCCGCCGAGGCCACGCTGACCGAGGTGCTCACCCATGACGTCTATCCCAAGCTCGAGGAAACCAACGAGCGGCTCAAGGCCGCGTGCCAGGACGTCATCGACCGCCACGGTCTTCCTGCCTACACGGAGGGGATTGGCGCCAAGGGGTGCGTGATCTTCGCGCCCGAGCCTCTGCGTGAGTACCGCGACTACCTGACCAAGGTCGACGCGGAGCTCTCGACGCTCGCGTGGCTCTATCACATGAACCACGGCATCTTCATGACACCGGGAGTCGAGGAGGAGTGGACTCTCTCGATCGCCCACTCCGACGCGGACATGGACCGCTACGTGGCGGCGTTCGAGACGTTCGCGGGGGACGTTACGTCGCGTTAGGCGCCGTCCAGAGCCGCCCGCGCGCTCTCCATGTCGTCGGTGGCGATCACGAGCTTGATTCCGCCGAACGTGGTGTAGGCGAGCTCGATGTTCACGTTCGCCTCACCCAGCGCCCGAGCGAGCCCGCCGAGGGTGCCGGGACGCTGAGCCACGTCGATCACGAGCACCTCACGCTCGTCGGCCACCCCCATGCCGGCTTCCTCCAGGGCACGCCGCGCCGCTGGGGCGACCTCGTCGTCGAAGAGCAGATGGATCACGCCGCGCCCTTCCCCGGTCAGCGCGCACATCCCCTGGATGGCGATCCCGGCGCGTCCGGTCGCTTCTCCGAGCCGGGCTAGCTCCCCGGGCCGATCCTGAAGTACGACGGTGAAGTCCTTCGGCATCCTCGGCCTCCGGGCGGGGGTATATCAGTGGGCACGCCGCGCCGCCACGTCGAAACTCACCGTCCCGAGTGCGGTGGCGGATAATGAACGCGTGACTGCACGGAAGCGGCCCCGCCCGACCGGCGGGAACATCGCCAGGATCGTCGGGGTATCGGCGCCGAAGCCGCGCGACGACGATCCCACGGTTCCGCCCCGGTTCGCCCGCCACCTGGGGGGAGCCGCGCGCAGGCGGCGAGGGGGCGAGCGGCCCTGGGTCGCGGTGGCGCGCGTCGACGGCGTCGATGACACGCGCGAGCAATGGGGAGATTCGGCCGCTCAGGGGTTTGTCCGCTCGGTCGCGAGCGCCCCGCGCGCCTCACTGCGCGAGTCGGACAAGGTCTCGCCCGTCGACAGGGCCGAGTACGGGGTCATCCTCGACACCCCGAGCCAGGATGACGTCGTGGTGGGCCTCGAGCGCCCTCGTTCACAGCGTGGCGGACCTGGCCGCACGCGACCACCGCTGGAGCGGCGGGACGCTCTGTGTGGGCGTGACGCCGCTGGACACGCCGGACGCCGCCGCGATCCTGAGTCGCGCGCTGTGGAGCGCGGCCAGCGCCGCGGCGGCGGCCAGGTCACGATGCTGGGCGCGCTCGGATGATCACGCCGCCGAGTCGGCCTTCGCGCGCCGGGTAGCCTCAACATATGGCGAACCGCCTCGCCAGCGAGACCAGCCCGTACCTCCTGCAGCACAAGGACAACCCCGTCGACTGGTACCCATGGGGATCGGACGCGCTCGCGCGGGCGCGGGAGACGGACCGGCCGATCCTGCTCTCGGTCGGCTACTCCGCCTGCCATTGGTGCCACGTGATGGAGCGGGAGTCATTCGAGGATCCGGAGACGGCGGCCTACATGAACGAGCACTTCGTGCCGATCAAGGTCGACCGCGAGGAGCGTCCGGACGTCGATTCCATCTACATGGAGGCGGTCCAGGGGATGACTGGGCACGGCGGCTGGCCGCTCACCGCCTTTCTCGATCCCGAGGGCGTCCCGTTCTACGGCGGCACCTACTTCCCGCCCGAGCCGCGTCACGGGATGCCCAGCTTCCGGATGGTGATGGAGGCGCTCGTCGAGTCCTGGAGCACCAAGCGCGATCAGATCCGGGCGTCGGCCGACCGGATCCGCCAGCAGCTCGGCGCGATCGGCCGGATCGAGCCGGTCGACGACGAGCTCGCGCCCGAGCTGGTAGACGAGGCGAGCCACGGGCTCCGTTCCAGCGCCGACATGCAGCATGGGGGCTTCGGCTCGGCGCCGAAGTTCCCCCCGGCCTCATCGCTTGAGCTGCTGCTCCGGCGCGGAGTGACCGACGTGGTCGAGGTCACGCTCGACGCGATGGCCCACGGCGGCATCTATGACCAGGTCGGCGGTGGGTTCGCCCGCTACTCGGTCGACGATGTCTGGCTCGTCCCGCACTTCGAGAAGATGCTCTACGACAACGCCCTGCTCGCGCGGACGTACCTGCACGCCTGGCAGGCGCTCGGGCACGACCGCTATCGGCGCGTCTGCGAGGAGACGGTGGTCTGGGCCATTCGCGAGATGCGCGGGCCCGAGGGGAGTTTCCACTCGGCGCTGGACGCCGACTCGGAGGGGGAGGAGGGGCGGTTCTACCTGTGGTCGCCCGATCAGATCAGTGAGGCGGTGGACGGCGTGGGATCGCCGGAGCTGGCGGACGCGGTCATCTCCTACTTCGGTGTAACCAACGCGGGGAACTTCGAGGGCCGAAACATCCTCCACGTGCCGGGCGGTCCCGGCGCTGAGCCGCCGGCCGAGCTCGAGGAGGCGCGACGGGCGATGTACACCTACCGGTCGCGGCGAGTTTGGCCAGGCAAGGACGACAAGCGCCTGTGCTCCTGGAACGCGCTGATGGTCGGCGCCCTCGCCGAGGCGGGCGCCGCGCTCCCGTGCCGGGACTACGTCGACGCCGCGGTTGCTTGCGCGGAGTTCGTGTGGCGCGACCTTCGCGACGAGCGCGGGCGGCTGCTTCGCACCTACAAGGACGGCCGCGCGCACCTCGCCGCGTACCTCGAGGACTACGCGTATCTCGTCGAGGCTCTGGTGACGCTGTATGAGTCGACGTTCGACGTCAGGTGGTTCGACGCAGCGCGCGAGACCGCGGATCTCATGATCGAGCTCTTCGCCGACGACAACCGGGGCGGCTTCTTCACCACCGCCCACGACCACGAGGAGCTGGTGGTGCGGCGCAAGGACCTCGACGACCACCCGATCCCGTCCGGCAACTCCGCCGCCGCCTACGGCCTGCTGCGGTTGGCGGCGCTCACCGGCGAGCCCGAATACGAACGTCGGGCGGTCGGCGTGTTCCGCCTCCTCCAGCGAGCCGCCGTCCGGCACCCGCAGGCGCTTGCCCATCTGCTGTGCGCGATGGACTTCTACTTCGCATCGGTGAAGGAGATCGCACTGGTCGCGCCTGCAGCCGGCGACGGCCTAGGCGACCTCGCCACGGTGGTCCGCTCGGAGTTCCGGCCCCACGTAGTGCTGGCTGGCGGGCCCGAGGGCGCCCAGCGCCCCGAGCTCCTCAGGGGCCGCGGCACCGTGAACGGCCACCCCGCCGCCTACGTCTGCGAGAACTTCACCTGCCAACGCCCAGTGACCGATCCGGAGGAGCTAGCGGCGAGCTTGGCGGACTGACGGCGCCCCCCGGACCGTCGGCGCGGCCGCTCCCGTCAGCGCCTGGCGCACCAACCCTTCCCCACCGGCGTCCCGTCCGCCCGCGGCGCTTTCGTTGGCCTCCTGGCGTCTCCACTGCTCCCTCCCCAGCGCCGCGGCCGCTGGTGACGCTTTCGTCGCCCTCCCGGCGCTCCTTTGGCACGAACCGGTGTAGATAGGGCACCCAGGGCAGGCCACCATTGGCGACATGGCCGGGTCACTGCAATCCGCATCCACCCCTCGGATGCAGATTGCGCTGACCTGCGTCTCCGGCTCGCTGAGGGGCAAGTGGGGAGTGATCGCCCGCTGGCAGCT
>JBKPHA010000088.1:0-20654 GCA_046729615.1 Actinomycetota bacterium | reverse complement strand
CGGTGCGAGCGACGTGGGTGTTCTCGGCGTCGCGGTCCAGGTTGAAATCAGCGACGGAAACCCCGAGGAGGTTGGGCGCAGCAACCAGCGGTCGACCGAGCGCGAGGAGCTCGTCCCAGTCAAGCCCAAGGGGCTGCGGATAGCTGACGGCGGGCAGGACGCTTTCGTCGAGGACGTCGAGGTCGAGGTGCAGCCAGGCCGGACGCCGCGCGAGCCGCCCGGGCGGCGTTGTTGCCGACCCGATCGGGACCGCCCTCGCGTACGTCAGGAGCAGTGAGGGCATAGATCGCAGGGTCGAGGCGGGCGTTCTCGCGAGCGACGTCGGGGTGAAGTTTGGCGGGGCGATGTCCGAGCAGAACAACGGCGGTGGCTATCACCGGTTCGTTTCCCGCGAGCAGTCCGGGCGGCCCGTGACCAGTGAGGACCGCGAGGTCCATACCGGCCGCCTCGCCGGTCGGTGAGCTCCGCCCGTCGAAGAAGTCCGCATGCCCGTCGATGAACCAAAGGCCGCTGCGATCGGGCATCGCCGAGAAGACGCCGAGCAGGAGCGTGCAATCGCCGCCGAGGACGAGCGGCCGCTCGCCGCCATCCAAACCTCGCGCACACTAGAGGCGATCGCCGCCGAGGCGCGGCGCACCTCGCTCGCTCCGACCACGCCTGTGGTGGGCTCGCGCCGGCGGTCGCGGATGCGCGCGGCGGCCTCACCTGCATCGCGCGCGCCCAGGCGCTCGAGCAGTCCGGGGGCGCGAAGCGCAGCGGGGCCGCGTTCCTCGCCGCGACCTGTCCCCGAGGAGTCGATCGGCGCGTTGATCCTGCGAAGGCCGCCACGCCTACGGATTCTGCGCGATCTGTCGCGTCCCGGCTCCGCGCGAGAGGGAAGGTGCTACGCGGCGAGCCGCACCGCTCGACAATCCGTGCGTCGTAGTGAGAGACATATCGGCCCCCCGCTACTCGAGTAAGCCCGCGCAAACGCGGGGGAATAAAGGAGGTGTTTAGGGCGTGGCAGTTGTGGGATGCAGTGGTGCGCTCAGCAACATGAGCGCGACGTCATCCTGGAGCGGGCCGCGATTGGCGCTCATGAGCCGGTTCAGGAGTTGATCGAGCCGCTTCTCGGCGTCTCCCGTGGCCAGCTCGCGTGGCATTAGCTCCGCGAGACCCTCGTAACCGAGCCGTCGGCCCGATCGGGTGCGGCCTTCGAAGGCGCCATCCGTGAACAAGACCAACGCCGCATCGGGCTCAATGTCGATTCTCGTCACCTCCCAGCGGGGCACTACGCCAGAGATGCCGAGTGCCGGCCCGATCTGATGCTCCAAAGCAGAAGTGCCAGAGGCCGAGACGAGCAAGGGCGGATGATGGCCGGCAGACGCGATCTCAAGGCGCGGCGGGCTGCCCGAGAGCCGACCACAGCACAGGGTGGCGAACATCGACGTGCCCTCGCCGTAGGCTGCCAACAAGCGCCCGAGTGTCGGAAGCAGGTCCCCCAGCAGGACTCCGGCTTCCACCAGCGTCCGCCATCCGGCCCGCAGGGCCGCCCCCACGCCGGCGGCGGCTGGGCCGCGACCTGCGACGTCACCGATGACGAAGGTCAACGAGCCGTCCGGCCGCTCGATGAAGCCCAGGAAGTCGCCGCCCAGCAGCATCTCCTCGGAGGCCGCGAAATAGCGCCATGCGCAGCGCCAGCGGCGTGGCCGCTGCGCCCGTGGCGTCAAGCCGCGCTCCAGTTGGGCAAGCAGGCGCTGGCCGCGCTCGTGCTGGCGTTCCAGCTTCCGATGCGCGTCGCGCAGGGCGCTGATGTCGCGGCCGACTCCGACGAGCCCCTCGACGCGACCGCTGCGCTCGAGCGGCGAGAGCGACGTCTGGAAGAGGCGACCATCCGCCGCCTCGCGTTCATAGACGACCTGTTCGCCCTTCAGTGCCCGCTCGGAATGGTGTCGATCGGGGGCCACAAGTTCTGCTCCGACGACGTCCGCCGCGTTCTTGCCCAGGAAGTCCTCCTGGCGGAGGCCATCGCGCTCAAGCCAGCGGCCCCATGCCCCGGTATAGCGTTGATAGCGGTCGAGGCTGAAGACGATGTCATCCATGCCATCGACAAGCGCCTGAAACCGCTCCTCACTCGCTCGCCGGCCGTCCTCCGCGCGGCGGCGATCCGTGATGTCGATCACGACCGCGCCCAATCCCACGACCTCGCCCGGCGTCCGCAACGGATAGACGTTCTCGAGCCAGTGGCGCTCCTCGCCGCGGGAGGCCGCCGTCTCTCCCGTGAGCTCCCAGTCGCGAAGCGGCTGCTCGCTTCTCAGCACCGCATTAAAGGCGTCGCACGCCTGCTCGGACAAGTCCGGGAGTACATCCTCTATTGCGTGCCCGAGATGCTCCTCAACGGGAACGCCGTTGAGCTTCGCTAGCGCCTCGTTCACGTAGAGGTAGCGAAGCTCCCGATCCAGCACGGCCACCCCAACTGGAGCGCGGTCGAACAGCTCCTCCAAAAGCGCGGCCGTCATGGCGACACCGGTCCGGCTCACGGGACGATTACACCGCATCTCGACTCCCAACGTCCTAGCGTTGCTCGCTCGCCGTCGATCTATCGCCATCCGCCGGCGCGGCGCCGGCCTCGCCCTGAGCGGGCGGTGCACATATCCGCCACTCGGCGGAGGCGGTCCCCAATGGTGACCACGTGGGTGGACGCATCGGGTGCCGCGGCGGTGCCGCGGCACCCGAGCCACGCCGCCTGGCCGACTCTCCAAGCGGTGATGCCTCGCGCGGCCGTTCGCGACTTGCGCGTTACAAGACCGGGATTCGGGGAAGAAGCGACGAGTGGAGGAGCGAGCTGCCCGAATCCCCGCCCCGCCCGACGTTGGCGAGTGGGCTTCCTTCGAACTGGCGCGGAGCTTCGACACCTGGCTGGCGGCGCGCGGGATCGACTACCTCGATCTGCGGGAGGGCGCGGAAGTCGACCGCCTCCGTTCGGAATGGCTCGGCCGTGAGGGCGGAGAAGTGGACCGCCTGCGTTCCGAATGGCTTCGCATGACGGGCGCTCCCCCGCCCAGCTGAACGTCCGGGCTGACGACCAGGGACGGATCGCCGTGAACAAGGACAAGCTGCTGTCGATCTATCTCAATGATCATCTGGCGGGCGCGACGCTCGGACTCGAGTTAGCCAAACGGAGCCGCGCCAGCAACCAGGGAACTCCCCTGGGGGACTTCCTCGATCGTCTTGTGCGCGAGATCGAGATGGACCGGGAGGCGCTGGAGATGCTCATGCGGGGACTGGGCGTTCGATTCGATCGGGTCAAGGCGGGCGGGGCCTGGACTGCCGAAAAGCTCGGGCGCCTGAAGCTGAACGGTCAGATCACCGGCTACTCGCCGCTGAGCCGGCTGGTCGAGCTGGAGGGGCTGTACCTCGGGATCACGGGAAAGCGGGAGATGTGGATCGCGCTGGAACGGGCGCTGGCCAACGATCGGGCGGGATTGGATTTCGGAGAGCTTCGGCGCCGGGCCGAAAGTCAGGCAGCTGAGGTCGAGGAGCGCCGCCTCGAGGCCGCGGAGGCGGTGCTGGCGTCAGCGGCGCAAAACTGCTAGCGCTCGACAGCCTCGGGTCTATCCACCAACGAGCTGTCACCGCTCCTACATCAGCGGGCGGCCGGCGAGACGACCAGGCCGTCGACCACCCGGGGCCGCGGCTCGACGTCGCCGGCTGAGGCAACGCTCGCCTGCGTCAGCCGGACCATCCGCGCGCCGCACTCACGGGCGAACTTCACCTGCTCGCGGCGCCCTAGCAGGCGAAACCCGATGCTGACGAACGGGTTCGCGATCTCGGCGATCTCGGAGACGGCGTGGATGCGGAACTCGACGCCGCCCGTGTCGAGCCACTTCCACACCTGGTAGTCCATCTGACCCCGCTCCAGATGACCCTCGAGGGTCCGATACGCCCATCCCCAGACCCTGACCGGACGGCGGTCGATCTCCCGCGTCTCGTCGAATACGAGCTCGATGCGCACTCCGACCAGAAACCGCATCCCCACGTAGCGGATCTCGAGCAGCATGTTGCGGTGCTCGAGCGGAGCCTCGGCCTCGTAGAAGGCGCGGACCACGCGCGGGTTCGCGAACTCGTAATCGCGCATCAGTCGCCGCGCGGTCTCGAAGGCACCGCCTTTGATCGGCGGTCCGTCCTGCTCGGAGAGCAGCTCCGTGCAGTAATCATCCACGTGCCACGGGTCGCGGCGCGAGAGCTCCGCAAGCCTGTCGGGATCGAAATTGACCTCGCGGTGGGGCAGCGAGGCCAGTTCCCGGCGTATCCGCGGCCTGGCCGGGTTGCCGCTCATCGAGCGTCCGGCACAGGGATCTTTCGCGTGTGGATATCGATGCCGCCGGTCATCCGTCCGCCCGCCAGCCTCACGATCCGCTCCAGGGTCGACGTCCACATGTGCAGCTGGATCTCCTTGCTCATCCGCAGCCGGTCGTAGAGGAGGTCCGAAAGACGATCGCCGCTCCGTGCCCAGCTCTCGATCTCGAACACGACGTTCCCGCCCGCCGTCTTCGCCCGGAATTCGATCTGCCCCGCCTCGAGGTGGCCCTCCAGCGTCGCGAGCCGAAACGAGACCGAGGTGCACGCGACCACTCGCACCGGGCCGTCCCACGGGCCGGGCATGCGAACGACGTATTCGTCACCGACTGCCATCCCGCCCCGCTCGCCGCGCACCTTCTGGAACGACGCGAACTCGGAAGGGGCCACCACGTCGGGATCGGCGCTGACCTCGCGGATCAGCTCGGCGGGCGTGAGGCCTCCCTCCCGGATCCTGGTCCGGTAGCGACGGCGAAACAGGGGTCCGGCTCCGTCCTCGGGCAGCTGGATCTCGGAGCGATCAACGGCGGCGGGAAGCGCCGGGGGCGCGTCGGCGGCGGACGAGCCCTCTACCTCGTCGCGGTGCATGGGGGTCGTGCGCCACATGTACCGCCAGGACGTCAAGGCGACGCCCACAGGCCACCGGGCGGCGGTCCCGAGCCTGCGGTTCAGCGGAATGCGACGCGCCACGACGACCCGGTACCCATGAGACGCGGCATCTACCGGGTCACGCATGAGCAGGCGAGGAAGCGGGCAACGGTGCAGTGTGCTGACGAATGCGCTTCACGGGATCGGGCTACGGGGGTGGCACCTGCACTCGCTCTCGATCGGATCGATCGGGCTCTGCATCGCCCTGTGGATCCGTGCGAAGACCGTCGATCAGGACGAACGCGGTAACGCGGAGCGCCGGGCGCTGTTCGTAGGCCTATGGCCTCCCATGTTCTGGCTCATGGGCGATTCGATCGAGCGCATCGAAGTGGCGGTGTCGGCGGGGCGGCGACCGCGCCTGGGTCGGGTGCGGCGCTCTTAGACCCGAGCGCACTCGCTGCGGTTCGCCACCCAGGGCGTTCCCCGGGCGCGGCCGACTCGCAACCAGTCCCAGACCCGCTTCACGAGAGCGATCTGCGCGAGTCGCTTCAGCATCGCGCTACGCCGCTACCCGCTTGACCCGCTACGGTCCCGTCGCAAAGCGAAAGGGAGGCGCCGTGTCGCTCGCAAACCGAATCGCCCCGCTGGTGGACAAGATCACCACAAAGCTCGAGCGCCAGTACCGAGAGGATGCTGAGCTCCTGGTGGCTGGAGTGATCGTCCGCGCAAGAAATCCCGGGGGCCCGGCCACCACCCACTACATCTTTGATCCCACCTCGCACAGAGAGGCGATCGAGTTGTTGGACGAAACCCGGCGCGCGTTGATCGAGGAGGCGTATTAGGACCACTTAAGCAGCGCAGCAGAAGAGATCGGGCGCCCTCGGCCCCGATTTGCAGCCCGGAGGGCACTTTCACCTCGTCAGGAACTCTGGGTGCGAGCGGTTATGGCGGCGGCAGGTGCATTTGCGCGAGATGTACCTAGACGGCCCGCATCGACGGAGGCTCGGTTGCGACATCAACGCGAAACGTTCGCACTAGTGGTACCAGCCGTTAGTACCAACTGAGCGAAGCTCAGCAGACCTCAGAGCACCCGAGACCGCTTGATAGAGCCACGTGATAGAGCCACATGACACCGGACGGAACGACCTACGGCGATCTCATAACCCGGAGGTCGCGGGTTCAAATCCCGCCCCGCGCTGGGTTGCGTAGGCGCACCACGCTGTGCATTCGCTGGTGAGGGCCGGACCCGCGCCGGCGCAACGTCGGACCGCGCGTTCGCCGCGGTTACCCGGGCAAGCGAGGCCGCGGGAAGAAATTAGGAGTCCGCGGCGTCTTCATCCACGACCGACCACACGGTCAGGACCAGGAGGGGAAAGCCCCCCGTCGCACATCCAACGAAAGGAGCAAGCAATGACGCTCAGCCGAAACGTCTGGGTCGCGATCGGAGTTCTCGCGATCGTTGCGGTGATCGCCGTAATCGCCCTCGTCGCCTCCGGTGGCGGCGGTGGCGGTGGCGCTTACTAGCCGCACGCCCAATCGAAGCCGGGCCGCGAGCGCCGCGAGGATTGAACGGACCCTGGGGTCCGGCCCGAGGCGGGCGGCCCGGCCCGATCCACCACCTCGGCCACCCACCGAGCGGCTTACTGCCCGCCGGAGCCCGCGGGGGCGGGGGAGCCGCATAGTCAAGCCGCAGAGCGCGCAGTGCTCCGCTACCGTCCTGCGGGCCCGAGGCTTCGATCCCTATACCGGCCTGCTCAGCGTTCGGTCACGTCCATTCGGAGCTAGCGGTCTGACTCGGAAGGGACGCAACTCGTGCCTCTCGTTCCACGGCGGGCATCGCGCGTGTCTCTCCCTCGATCAGCTCGAGTTCGATCAGCTCGAGTGCGCACTGGCCTCGACGACGACCTCGACCTCGTCGGCGACCTTGAGGGCGCCGAACAGCCCCGAGTACGGCTCGATCCTCCAGTCCGTCTGCTTGAGGGAGGCGCCGCCCGTGATCCGGCCCTCCGAGCACACAGTTAGTCCGAAGTCGACCGGATGCGTTTGCCCGGCCATCTCGAGATCGCCGCTGACGCGCAGCCGCCGGCCGCCATCCGAGGTCTCGATGTGCGTGGAGCGGAACTCGACCGGCTGTCGCTTGAGGACTTGGTCGTCGATGGTCCGGCGGATCTCGTTTTTGTCCTCGTCCTTCAGCGGCTGGAGCCCGCCGGTGCCCTCGAGGACCCGGAGCGAGCCCCCGTCGGCGTCGAGCTCCAGCCGGCCCTGCTCCGGGTCCTCCCCGATGGCGAGCGTCGCGTGCCAGGAGGTGACGTCGATGACGAGGTCGTGGCCCGCCGTGGCGGCCGCGCCGCGCCGGCTCGTCTTCACTCGAAGCGTGGCGTTGTCCGGTCCGAACCTATGGGTGCCTGGCGGGATGGACACGAGGTGGACGATCGCCTACTGACGGTGACGGTGGTCGAAGCGCGGTGATGCTAACAGCGGCGAAAATGCGACCTAGCCAAACGCGAGGAGGAGCGGCAGATGGAGTTCAACCATGCATTCTCGGTCGAAAAGCCCATCGATCAGGTGTGGGACACGATGCTCGACCTCGAGCGGGTCGTGCCGTGCGTCCCCGGCGCCAGGGTCATCGAGAAGACCGGCGATCGGGGAGTCAAGGCCGAGGTCAAGATCAGGCTCGGGTCGATGTCGATGAACTACGTTGGCCCCGCCGAGATCGTCGAACAGGACGATGCGGCCCACCGGGCGGTCCTCAATGGCAGGGCCAGGGAGACGGGTGGGCAGGGCAATGCCGACTCGAGGGTCGAGATCCAGCTCGCGGAGGCCGGCGACGGGACGGAGGTCTCGATCCACTCTGAGGTCAATGTCGTCGGCAAGGCCGCGCAGATGGGCGAGGGCGTGATCGTCGGGGTGACCGAGGGGATGATCGGGGAGTTCGCGGAGAACCTCGCTCGGCTATGAGGCTCGGCTGATGGGCCGAGCCAGCGCCGCCTCGTGGACCCGGCGCGACGGCTTCTATATGCTCGCGACAACGCAATCGACCGGGAAGTCGAAGGCGCTGGGTTGGAGCAGAATCGAAGCCGCGGGGCATGCTGACCGCCTCGGACACAACCTCTTGGTACATCGGCTTGTCCGTCGGGGTCATCGTGGTGGTCGTGGCCGCGGTCATCGTGGTCACGATCCTGGTTCTGGCGGCTCGCATCGCGCGGCAGGCGGCGGCCGCGAGCGAGGCGGTCGAGAGGGTCAGAACCCAGACTGATGGGCTCGACGGCGTCGCCAAGATCAATGATTCCGGGGTGCGGATCCTTCAGTCCGCCAGGGCCCTGCGAAAGGCGGCGGTCGGGCACTGATGGCGGTGCTACTCGCGCTGGCCGACGCGGAGCGCACCCTCTGGTACGTCTCTTTGGCCCTGGGCCTTGTCGTGGCCCTCGTCGTGGCCGCCATGCTGCTGATGCTCCTTGGCCTTCTCAGGAGGATCCAGGAAAGCGTCGGCGGGCTGCTGGGGTCGGCGGGAAAGGTCGCCGAGAACACGGCGAACATCCCGCCGCTCGAGGCCACTGCGCCGGTACTGGAGCAGATCGCGGCGGAGGGCGCCGTCCAGGACGCCTACATGAACGCGCTCACGCAGGGCTACGGCGAGGAGGCGAGGTGAGCACCCCGCTCCTGATCGCGCTGAGCGTCGCCGAGGCCGCCCTCCTGGTGATCGTGCTGGCGCTCGCCCTGATCGAGATCCGTGGTCGGCTCAGCGATATCGCCGAGAAGCTGGGGACGCTCGGCTCCGCGCTCACGACGGTCGAGTCCCAGCATCTGCGCCCGCTGGGCCCCGCCGTTCGGGCGATCAATGACCAGTTCTCGGGGATCGTCGGCCTGATGCCGCGGGTGGCCCGGAAGGCCGCGATCGTCGCCGCCCATACGAGGAAACGATGATCCTCTGGTGGATCGGAAACGCCGTGCTGTTGCTCGTGATCCTTCCCGTCGTTGTGATCCTGCTCGGACGCGTCCTCAACGCCGCCAAGCGCGTCGCGAGCGCCGTCGAGGCCCTCGTCCCGGCGGCGGAGGCGGCGTCCAGGGACCTCGACGACGTCGAGCTCCTGCGCACGACCCAGAACCACGTGAGCCAGACGGTCGCCGTGGTCGCCGACTACGGTGGATCGCTTGACGAGATCCTCGACGACGCCTGATCGAAAGCCATGGAACCAGCTGCCGCGGTCACGATTCTCGCCGTCGTCCTGATCATGTTGGCCCTTGTCGTCTATCTGGTAGGCGTGATCCTGGAGCTGAGGAAGATCACCGCCGGGCTCGACGTCGTGAGCCGCGCCGTCGGGCAGATCGTCGACAAGAGCGAGCCCGTCAACGGCATCGTCGAGGCCGTGAACAAGGATCTCTCGGCGGGCACCGAGCTCCTCGAGGGCCTGCTCGAGAAGAAGGCCGGCCCCGACGACGGGCCGGGACTGATCGAGTCCGTGTTTCCCGGGGGCGGCGTCGCGATGCTCGAGCGCCAGGGCCGGCGAGGCGAGGTAAAGAACATCGACGTCGTCTACACGAGGGGAGCCGTCCAGCTCGCGCGCCTCGGGCGGGAGAGCCCGCTCGGCTCCGGCGCCCTGTCCGGGAAGGCGCTCAGGGACGCGACTTCCTCGAGCTCCGCGGCCCGTTCCCTCTACTCCAGGCCCGACGCCGGCACTCCGAGCGCCACGACGAGGTCGCCGACCATCGGCATGGACGCCCCGTCGGCCTACCCCCAGCGCGACGAGGACGGCGCTCCGAGCGAACCGGCCCGACTCAATGAACAGGCGGACGGGCTTCGCAGGCCCTCCGGCGGATGAGGGAGTCAGGTGCAGACCCCGGCACCATTTGACTATGAGCGCGCCACGAGCGTCGAGAACGCGATCGCGCTGCTCGAGAAGCACGGGCCCGAGACCCGGGTGATCGCCGGCGGGCACAGCCTGCTGCCGATGATGAAGCTGCGGCTGGCGAGCCCCGAGCGCCTGATCGACATCAACGCCCTCGACCAGCTCTCATACATCCGGGAGGAGGCAGGAGAGATCCGGATCGGAGCGCTGACCCGCCACTACGAGCTGCTCGAATCCGGGCTCCTGGCCCGTCACTTTCCGATTTTCGGCGACGCCGAGCGGGTGATCGCCGATCCCGTAGTGCGAAATCGCGGCACGATCGGCGGCTCCCTCGCCCAGGCCGATGCGGCCGAGGATCTCTCGGCCGTGTGCTCGGCGCTCAAGGCGCAGGTGGTGATTGCCGGCTCGGGCGGCGAGCGGACCGTCTCGATGGAGGATTTCCACGTAGGGCCCTACCAGACGGCGATCCAGGACGCCCAGGTCCTGGTCGAGGTCCGCCTGCCGCTGCGCCCCGGCTGCGGAAGCGCGCACGAGAAGGTAGAGCGCCGCGCGGGCGACTGGGCGATCGCCGCGGTGTCGGCGGCGCTATGGGTCGAGGGCGGCGCGATCGCCGACTCCGGCGTGGCCCTGTGCGCCGTCGGGCCGACCACCGTCCACGCCTCCCGCGCCGAGGAGGCGCTGCGCGGCACCGTCCCCTCGGAGGATGTCTTCCGCGAGGCCGGGGCGATCGCGGCCGAGGATTGCTCCCCGAGCGCCGACGGGCGGGGGCCGGTCGACTACAAGCGCCATCTCGCCGGCGAGCTGACCGCTCGCGCCCTGCGGCGCGCCGCCGACCGCGCGCAGAGGAGGGCGGCCTGAAGATGGAGGTCACGGTGAAGGTCAACGGCGAGGAGGTCGTGCGTGAGATCGAGCCCGCTCTCCTGCTCGTCCACTTCCTGCGCGACACGCTCGGCCTCACCGGCACGCACTGGGGCTGTGACACCTCCAACTGCGGCGCCTGCGTGGTGCACATGGACGCGCGCCCGGTCAAGTCGTGCACGGTCCTCGCCGCCATGTGTGAGGGCCATGAGATCCGCACGATCGAGTCGCTGGAGGTCAATGGGGTACTCGATCCGGTCCAGCAGGGGTTCCACCAGGAGCACGGCCTCCAGTGCGGCTTCTGCACGCCCGCGATGATCATGACCGCCCGGGCCCTTTTGGACGCGAACCCCGATCCCACCGAGGCCGAGATCCGGGAGGCGATCTCCGGCTCGATCTGCCGCTGCACCGGTTACTCGAACATAATCAGGGCAATCCGCTGGGCGGCCGAGCACGAGGGCGCCCAGCCGCAGAGGAGTGAGCATGACCACGTCCGCGACTGAGACCCCGATCGGCCACGGCAGAATGAAGCGCAAGGAGGACGCGCGCTTCATTCGGGGCCAGGGCAAGTACCTCGACGACATCGTCCTGCCCGGGATGCTGCACGGCGCGATCCTGCGCAGCCCCTACGCGCACGCGCGCCTCGTCTCGATCGACACCTCGGCCGCCCTGGCCCACCCGAAGGTGCACCGGGTGATCACGGCCAAGGACCTGGAGACCCTGGGCCTCGCCTGGATGCCGACGATCTCGTATGTCTCCCAGGCCGTGCTCGCGGGCGACAAGGTCAGGTTCCAGGGCCAGGAGGTCGCCTTCGTCGTCGCCGAGGACCGCTACGCGGCCCGGGACGCGCTGCCGCTGATCGACGTCGAGTACGAGCCGCTTCCGGCCGTCGTCAACGCCCGCAAGGCGCTCGATCCCGACGCGCCCCTGATTCGCGACGACAAGCCGGATCAGACCGACAACCTCGCCAGTCCCACCTGGGAAGCCGGCGATCGGGCCGAGACCGACCGGGTGTTCGCCGAGGCCGACGTCGTCCTCACCCAGGACATGATCTATCCCCGCTGTCACCCGGCGCCACTCGAGACCTGCGGCATCATCGCGGACCTCGACCCGGAGACCGGTCAGCTCGACATCTACAACGGCAACCAGGCCCCGAACGCGCACCGCACGGTATATGCGCAGGTGGCCGGGCTGCCCGAGCACATGATCAGGATCATGACCAACGACATCGGCGGCGGGTTCGGCAACAAGGTGCCCGTCTATCCCGGCTATGTGTGCGCGATCGTCGGCTCGATCGTGACCGGTCGACCGGTCAAGTGGGTCGAGGACCGCTCGGAGAACCTGATGTCCACCAGCTTCGCCCGCGACTACGTCATGCACGGCGAGATCTGCGCCAAGGACGGCAGGATCACGGGAGTGCGCGTCGACGCGATCGCCGACCACGGTGCGTTCAACAGCACCGCGCAGCCCACCAAGTTTCCCGCCGGCTTCTTCCACATCTTCGCCGGGTCCTACGACCTCGACGCGGCGCACTGCAGCGTCAAGGCCGTCTACACCAACAAGGCCCCTGGCGGGGTGGCGTACCGCTGCTCGTTCCGCGTGACCGAGGCCATCTACCTTGTCGAGCGCCTGTTCGGGGAGCTGGCGCTGGAGATGAACGTCGATCCGGTCGAGCTGCGAATGAACAGCTTCATCCGCCCGGAGCAGTTCCCCTACGAGAACAAGACGGGCTGGACCTACGACTCCGGCGATTACGAGAAGACGATGCGGGAGGCGATGAGGATCGCCGGCTACGACGAGCTCCGCCGCGAGCAGGCCGAGAAGCGGGCACGAGGCGAGTTGATGGGCATCGGCGTCTCCTTCTTCACCGAGGTCGTCGGCGCGGGACCGAGAAGGCACATGGACATCCTCGGCCTCGGCATGGCCGACGGCGCCGACCTTCGCGTGCACGCCTCGGGCAAGGCGGTGCTCAGCATCAGCGCCCAGACCCAGGGTCAAGGCCACGAGACCACCTTCGCGCAGATCGTCGGGGAGGAGCTCGGCATCTCCCCAGAGGACATCCAGGTACGCCATGGCGACACGGATCGCACGCCGTTCGGCCTCGGTACCTACGGCAGCCGCTCGACGCCGGTGTCGGGCGCCTCCGCGGCGGTCGCCGCTCGCAGGGTGCGCGACAAGGCGAGGTTGATCGCCGCCGGAATGCTTGAGACCTCGCCTGAGGACCTGGTGTGGGAGAAGGGCCGCTGGTACGTCAGGGGTGACCCCGAGAAGGCCGCGACGATCGGAGAGATCGCGGAGGCGGCGTACGGCGAGGCGCCGCTGCCGGAGGGGCTAGAGGGCGGGCTCGACGGGCAGGCGGTCTACGACCCGCCGAACCTGACGTACCCGTGCGGGGCCTACATCTGCGTCGTCGACGTCGATCCCGGGACCGCGGAGATGAAGTTGCGGCGGTTCATCGCCGTCGACGACTGCGGGGTGCGCATCAATCCGATGGTGGTCGAGGGCCAGGTCATGGGAGGACTGGCGGAGGGCGTCGGCATTGCGCTGATGGAGTTGATCAGCTTCGACGAGCAGGGCAACTGCCTGAACGGGTCACTGATGGACTATCTGATCCCGACGGCGCTCGAGTGCCCGGACTGGGAGCTCGGCGCGACGGTCACGCCCTGCCCGCACCACCCGATCGGCGCGAAAGGGGTCGGCGAGTCGGCCACCAACGGTTCGCCCCCGGCGATCGTCAACGCCGTCTGCGACGCGCTTCACCAGTCGTACGGCGTCAAGCACATCGACATGCCGCTGAACCCCGCGCGGGTATGGGCGGCGATGCAGGGCAGGCCCGAGCCGCCGCAATGACCGCGTCCCGCGGCTGAGCCGAGGCGGGTGCAGTGGAGGACGGCGTGCCCGAGGCGCTCGACCTCCCCGCCATGGCGACCGCGCTCGGCCAGCGGCTCCGGGGCGCCGGGGTGCCCGTCACGCCGGAGCGATCGGCGCGCTTCGCCCGGGCCCTGACCCTGGTCCCGCCGGTCACGCGCCAACGGCTGTACTGGACGGCGCGGGCCGTCTTCGTCGGCTCCCAGGCCGACCTCGCCACCTTCGACCGCGTCTTCGCGGCGGTGTTCGACTCTCGCCTCGAGCCCGAAGAGGACCGCGGCGATCCGTATTCCTCGCCGCTCGCGGCCTCGAAGGCGAGCGAGCCACCGAGCGGCGGGCGCTCCGTACCGCGTCGGCCGGGCTCGGCGGATCCTGGCGCCATCAGGGCGGCATCCTCGGTGTCCGGCGACGACGCGCGAGAGCTCGAGGTGCCGCTGGCAATCGCCAGCGACGAAGAGCGCCTGAGGGAGAAGAGCTTCGCGGCGCTCGAGCCCCACGAACTGGCGCAGCTTCGCCGCCTGATGGCGCGCTTGGAGCTCGCCACTCCGCGGCGCCGCTCGCGCCGAGCCCGCCGGGCGCCGCACGGCGAGCGCCTCGACCTGCGCCGCACCCTCCGCGCAAGCCTGCGCACCGGCGGCGACCCGATCCTCCTCGCACGCCGCCGGCGACGCACCCGGCCCCGGAGGCTCGTGCTGCTCTGCGACATCTCGGGCTCGATGGAGCCCTACGCGCGCGCTTACCTGCAGCTTCTCTCCTCCGCCGTCGCCAGCGGGACGCCGGCTGAGGCGTTCGTCTTCGCCACCCGGCTGACGCGCCTTACCCGGGCGCTCGGGGGCCGCAACCCCGAGGCCGCCATTCAGCGCGCCGCCGCGGCGGCACCCGACTGGTCGAGCGGGACCAGGATCGGCCAGGCGCTGAAGACCTTCAACGACCGGCACGGGCGCCGGGGGATGGCTCGGGGCGCCGTCGTCGTGATCCTCTCCGACGGCTGGGAGCGCGCGGACCCCGCGCTCCTCGGCCGCGAGATGGAGCGCCTGGCGCGGCTGGCGTACCGGATCGTCTGGGTCAACCCGCGCGCTGGCGCCCCAGGGTTCTCGCCGCGGGCCGGCGGCCTGGCCGCGGCCCTGCCCTACTGCGACGCCCTGGTGAGCGGGCACAGCCTCGAGGCCCTCGAGGAGGTCGCCCGGGCGATGGCGGTAGGCGACGTCTCCTTGCCGGAAGCTCGCGGGAAGTCAGCGGCCGCCGCGGGCGACGAGCCGTCGTGGCCGAGCGCCGACCCGACCGAGGCGCAGAAGCCCGTTCCGATGCCCAGTGGGTATGGTCCCAAGCGTGGCCGGACCACCCCGTGAAGGCCGGCCCGAGGAGGCCGGATCGATGCCCCGGAAGCCCGGTCGCTCCGTGGCGGGGGTCGCCTGATGGCGGACGGCGGCCCCTACCGAGCCGTCTTCCTGCGCATGCATCCGACCGGCAAGGCCGTGCTCAGCCTCTCCGAGGCGTCGCAGGGGGATGAGGCGAGGCTCGCTGAGGTCGCCGCCGAGGAGCTGGGCATCCCGCCCGAGGACATCAAGGTCGTGCACGAGGACGCGGATCGGTTCGGGGAGGGCCACAGCTTCAACAGCAGCCCGAGCACGGAGGTCGCCGACAACGTGGCGATCACGGCTCGAAAGCTCCGCGACAAGGCGCGGGTGATCGCGGGTTGGATGCTCGATAGCTCACCGGAGTCGCTTCGATGGGAGAACGGACGCTGGTTCGTTGGCACGGACCCGGAGCGCGTGGTCAGGATTCAGGCGGTCGCGGCGAGGGCATTCGCCGGTGACTCGCTTCCGGAGGGAGTCGAGGGCTCACTCGACGCGCAGACGACGTACAGGGTCGAGGCGGCGAGACCCGCCGGCTGACGCCGCCCCCGCCGGACTACCATTTGGAACGTGGCCTGCCACCTCAGCAACGGGATGGGGGACGGCCGATGATCAGGGGTGAGCTCGCTGAGCTCGCCGAGGGGGAGTTGATCGCCAGGGGGATCCCCTTCGTCGAGGCGACGGTGGTGCGCGCGCAGAGCCCCACGAGCGTCAGGGCGGGAGATGCTGCGATCGTGCACCCGGATGGCACGATCGAGGGGTTCGTAGGCGGCACCTGCGCCGAGGCATCCGTCCGCCTGTACGCCCTGCGGGCGCTGAGCCAGGGCGACCCGGTTTTGCTGCGCATCCTGCCGGGCGAGGCCGAGACGGAGCCGGGCGCCGACGAGGGAGCGGTCACGGTCAAGAACCCCTGCCTCAGCGGAGGGGCGCTGGAGATCTTCCTGGCGCCGCGATTGCCGGCGGCGACGCTCCGGATCGCCGGCGAGAGCCCGATCGCGCTCGCGCTCGCGGACCTCGGGCGGCGGCTCGACTTCGCCGTCGAGCTGGATCGGCCCGCGGACTGCGAGCCGCGCGCCGACGACGCGGTGGTCGTGGTCGCCTCGCACGGACACGAGGAGGGGCGCATCCTCACCTCCGCCCTGAGCGGGGGTGTGCCGTACGTCGGGCTGGTCGCCAGCCAGGTCCGGGGCGATGCGGTCAAGGAGTCGCTCGAGCTTCCCCCCGAGCTGCGGGCAAGGCTCCATACTCCGGCGGGATTGGCGATCGGAGCCCACTCGCCCGCGGAGATTGCCCTTGCCATCCTCGCGGAGATCGTCAGCCTTCGCCGCTCTCGCGAGGACGGCGCCCAAGGCGCGCCGCTTGCCCCCCACGAGGCCGGGCGAGGGGAGGAGCGCCGGCCAAGCGAGACGGCCATCCCCACCGCAGACACGATCGCGGCCACGGTCGAGGTCGCCGTCGACCCGGTCTGCGGCATGGAGGTCGCGGTCACCGAGGCCAGCATCCAGGTAGAGCGTGACGGCGAGCGCTACTACTTCTGCAGCGAGGGGTGCCGCGAAAGCTTCGCCGCCGCCGATGCCCGTGTCGGCTGAGGGCTTCGTCGCGGGGCTGGTGCTTGTGGCCGGCGGTTCGCGCCGGCTGGGGGAGCCGAAGCAGCTGCTCCCCTACCGCTCCGGCACCTTGCTCGACAACACGCTGGGGACGGCCCGCGCGGCTGGTTTCGACCAGCTGATCGTCGCCCTCGGCGGAGGCTCGGAGGAGGTGCGTCGCCGGGTGGACCTGTCGGGGACGGAGGTGGTCGAAAACCCCGACTACGGCGAGGGTTGCTCCTCGTCGATCGCCGCGGGCTTGAACGCCGTGGACGCGCGCGCCGAGGTGCTGGTGCTGATGCTGGGCGACCAGCCGGGCGTGACGGCCGCGACGATCCGGGTGCTGATCGACGGACGCGGCGAGGGCACGAGGCTCGCGGTCTGCCGCTACGACGATGGTCGCGGACACCCGCTCGCCTTCAGCCGCGCCCTATTCGGCGAGCTGCGCACGCTGCATGGCGACAAGGCGGTCTGGAAGCTGCTCGATTGCCATGCCGAGGATGTGGTCGAGGTGCGTGTCCCGGGCCCGATCCCGCCCGACATCGACACGCGCGCGGACTACGAGGCGATCCTGGCCGCGGCGGGAGCCTCGTCGTGACGAGCACGACGCATCGAGGCGCCGAGGCGCCGGTCAGCGAGGCGGTCCCGGACATCGAGTCGCTCCAGCGACGCCTCGACGAGGTCGACTACCTCGCCGACCACGGCCTTGCCACAGCGCTCTTCCTTTCGCTTCGCCTGCCGCAGCCGCTGCTGCTCGAGGGCGAAGCGGGCGTCGGCAAGACGGAGGCCGCCAAGGCCCTGGCGGCGGCGCTCGACACCAGGCTGATTCGGCTGCAGTGCTACGAGGGCATCGACCTCGCAGAGGCGCTCTACGAATGGAACTACCCCCGCCAACTGCTCCGGATCCGATCGAGGGAGGCGACCGGCGGCCAGCTGAGCGAGGACGAGTTGTTCGGCGAGGAGTTCCTGTCGCCGCGCCCCCTGCTGCAGGCGATACAGCACCCCGGGCCGATGCCCGCGGTGCTCCTGGTCGACGAGCTCGATCGGGCCGACGACGACTTCGAGGCATTCCTGTTCGAGATGCTGGGCGAATCGAGCGTGACCATCCCCGAGATCGGCACGATCCGGGCCGCGCATCCGCCGGCGGTGATCCTGACCTCGAACCGAACCCGGGACCTCCACGACGCGCTGAAGCGCCGCTGCCTCTACCACTGGATCGACTACCCGAGCCCAGAGCGTGAGGTGGAGATCGTCCGCCGCCGCGTGCCGGGCTCGGCCCGGCCGCTGGCGGCCGATGCCGCCGAAGCCGTTCGGCGGCTTCGTGAGGGCGACGTCCAGAAGCCCCCCGGGATCGCCGAGACCATCGACTGGGTGGCGGCGCTTGAGCTGCTCGGGGTCGATCGTCTCGATCGAGCGGCGGCGGAGCGGACCCTGGGCTCGGTCCTGAAGTACCGCGACGATCAGGAGCAGGTCACGGAACGGGGCCTCGATTGGCTGGTGGGGTCCCAGGCATGAGGGCGAAATGATCGATGTGCTCGCGACAGTCGATCGCTGGGTGAAGAACGCCAAGAGCGTGGCGCTGGCTACGGTCGTGGACACCAAGAAGTCCGCGCCGCAGCCGGTCGGCACGAAGATGGCGGTCAACGATGTCGGCGAGCTGGTCGGGGCGGTCTCGGGCGGGTGCGTGGAGGGAGCCGTTGTCCAGGTCGCCGAGGGGATCCTGAGGGGCGACGAGCCCCGGCTCGTCAGTTACGGGATCGCCGACGAGGACGCCTGGGACGTCGGGCTGCCATGCGGCGGGGAGATCTCGATCTGGGTGGAGCGCTACGAGGATCCCGGCCTGGGGGCAGACTTTGCCGCGATCGCGCGAAGGGGCGGTCGCGCGGCCCTCGCCACGGTACTGGAGGGACCGGCGGGGGCGGGCGCGAAGCTGTTGGCCGCCGAGGATCAGGAGCCGAGGGGCTCGCTAGGCGGGAGCGACCTGGACGACGTCGCCCTGGCGCTTGCCACGGAGGCGATGTGGTCCGAGCGCGGCGAGCTCCACGAGCACGACGGCACCACGCTCTTCGTCGACGTGGTGGCGCCGCCCCCACGCCTGATTATCTTCGGGGCGGTGGACTTCGCGGCCCAGCTTGCCGCCGTCGCGAAGCTCGCCGGCTGGCGCCCCTATGTGGTCGATCCGCGGAAGCGCTTCGCGACGGTGGCCCGCTTTCCCGATGCCGAGCGGGTGATCGCCGAATGGCCGGACAAGGCCTTCGAGCAGCTCGGGGGCATCGATCGGGCGACCTCAATCGCCGTGCTCACCCACGATCCCAAGCTCGACGACGCCGTGCTCGAGATCGCGCTGCGCTCCGATGCTCCTTACGTCGGCGCGATGGGGAGCAGGCGCGCGCAGGAGAAGCGCCGCGAGCGCCTGCTGGCCGCGGGGTTGACCGATGAGGAGCTCGCGCGCCTCTCGGCGCCGATCGGGCTCGACATCGGCGCCCTCACCGCGGAGGAGACTGCGATCTCGATCATGGCCGAGGTGACCGCCGTCCGCTACGGGCGCGAGGGTGGGCGCTTGGTCGAGGTCAAGGGCCGCATCCACGACGCGGCCGCCGACGAGCCGCGCCAGGCTGCGGCGACTAGGTAGTGGCGCTGGCCGCCGGGAACAAGGCCGCTCCGTCTCCCCGCGTTCGCTCGTGCCAGGGCGCACCGTCTGAATAGGGTCCGTTGCCCCAACCGAAGGGAGCGAAGCAGATGAAACTGAGCGCGCGCAACCGATTGCCAGCGAAGGTGGTCGCGATCACCAAGGGTGAGGCGATCGCAAATGTGGAGCTGGACGCCGCTGGGCAGCGCATCGTCTCCTCGATCACCGTCGAGGCCGTCGACGACCTGGGGATCTCCGAGGGCAGCGACGTGGTGGCGGTGGTCAAGGCCTCCGACGTGATGATCGCGATCGAGGAATAGTTCGTGTGCAGCGTCAGCGCTGGGAAGCACAGGCGGCCGCCCGCTCGAGCAGCGCGGCCCGCTGCCGCGAGTTCGCGGTGAGCAGGGCGGCCCGCTCGAACTCCGCCCGGGCCGCATCGAGGCGTCCCCGTTTCGCGAGCAGGTCGCCGCGCACGGTGGGCAGCAGGTGGTAGCTGTCTAGGGCCGGCTCCTCCCGAAGGCGGTCCAGGATCTCGAGCGCCGCCTGCGGGCCGAACGCCATCCCGACGGCCACGGCGCGGTTGAGTTCGACTACGGGCGAGGGCGTCAGCTGGGCCAGCCCGTCGTAGAGGGCCACGATCCGCTCCCAGTCGGTGTCCTCGGCCGCGCGGGCGCGTGCGTGGCAGGCGGCGATGCCGGCCTGCAGCGTGTACGGCCCGATTGGGCCGCCGGTGGCGTACGCGCGCTCGAGCGCCGCCAGCCCCCGGCCCGCGAGGAGCCAGTCCCAGCGCGAGCGGTCCTGGTCGAGGAGCAGCACCTGGTCGCCCGAAGGCGAGATCCGCGCCCGCGTCCGCGATGCCTGCAGCTCCATCAGCGCGACGAGCCCGTGGACCTCCGCCTCGCGCGGGAGCAGCTCCGCCAGGATGCGCCCGAGCCGCAGCGCCTCCTCCATCAGCTCGGTCCGGATCAGCCGGTCGCCGGCGGTGGGGGAGTAGCCCTCGTTGAAGATCAGGTAGACCACCTCGAGCACCGAGGCCAGCCGCTCGCGGAGCTCGCCCTGCGCCGGCACCTCGATCGGCACGCGCGCCGCCGACAGCGTGCGCTTCGCCCGCACGATGCGCTGCGCCACGGCCGACTCGGAGGTCAGGTACGCCCGAGCGATCTCCCTCGTCGTCAGCCCGCAGAGGAGCCGCAGGGTGAGCGCCACTCGCGCGTCGGTCGAGAGCACCGGATGGCAGGCGCTGAAGATGAGCCGCAGCAGGTCGTCGTCGAACGGGTCGTCGGCCGCGGCCGCAAGGTCGTCGTCCACCGGCGAGCGGAGTTCCACGTCGCGGCCGAGCTCCTCGGTCTTGCGCTGGTGGACCTCCGCGCGCCGCAGCCGGTCGATGCCGCGATGCTTGGCGGTGGCCATGAGCCAGGCGCCCGGGTTGTCCGGGACGCCGGACTCGGGCCACTGCTCGAGGGCGGCGACGAGTGCCTCCTGGGCAAGGTCCTCGGCGAGCGCGACGTCGCGGACCAGGTGGGCAATGCCGGCGATCAGCCGCGCGGACTCGATCCGCCAGACGGCCTCGATGGTGCGCGTGACA
>JBKPHA010000087.1:0-8711 GCA_046729615.1 Actinomycetota bacterium | reverse complement strand
ACCTCGAGCAGGATGACGAGATGATCCAGAGGGAGATCTTCGGCCCGGTCATCACCGTCCAGCCGTTCACGGACGAGGAGAAGGCGATCGCCTGGGGCAACGGCACGAAGTATGGGCTGGCCTCGTCCGTGTGGACCCGCGACATCGGCCGCGCCCACCGCGTCGCCAACGCCCTGCGCTTCGGCTGCGTGTGGGTCAACGACCACATCGCGCTCGCGGCCGAGATGCCCCATGGCGGCTACAAGCAGTCGGGCTACGGCAAGGACCTGTCGATGTACTCGCTGGAGGACTACACGAACATCAAGCACGTGATGATCAACATCGGGTAGGGGCACCCCTCGCGCCGAGCGGCGCGGTCGGGTGCTCGACCGAGAAGACTCCGCGGCATGGATTGCGAGGACGGTGCGTCATGGCAGCTGACGGCCGCGCATACGGCTTGACAACCCGCGGCTTGCAAGGCGCAACGCAAATTCCCCATACGACTGCACGAGTTCTTCTTCGGTGCAGGGGCCATCCGGTCGGAACCACGCAGCGAGACCGATTCCCATGTCGAGAATCGCGTATGCGACGAGCCGGGGCGAGCCGCGGAGGAAGACGCCCTCCTTAGACCCCCGATCGATCAGATCTCGGAACAGCATCGAGTATTCCCTGCGCTTGTCCAGGATGATCCGTCGCGCGTCAGGCTTCAGGCTCGGAATCTCGCGGTTGCCGACAAACGCCTCACGTCGGTGCCGGGTGTGATATCGGACGTGCGCCTCCGTCGCGCGCCTCAGCTGCTCCACAGGGTCACATGTCGTTGCGATGGCCACATGGAATCCCTTTATCAGGTCATCCATCGTCGTCACCATGATCTCGGTGAGCAGCGCATCCTTCGACCTGACGTGGCTATACAGGCTCGGCGCCCGCACCCCAACGCCCCGGGCGATGTCCTTCATCGTCGTCGCTCTGAATCCTCGCTCTGCGAACACCGTCAGCGCCGCATCGCGGATGGCCTCAGCCCGCGTGAGCTGACCCGTAGCTTCTCCACTAGATGGCAACGCTCATTCAAGGGCCGGAGACGGATTCGGCCCGCGCTCCGGCCAGGAGCGCGGGCCTTGGGAGAAACGTCCATGTCCTCACCTACGGCGTTCCGCGTGTGGGCTGTTGCTGGGAGGTTGGATTACTGGTCGCCGGGGTCGGGAATCTCTCCGCCAAGGGGGCGAGTTCCGCGCCCACAGGCAACATGTGCCAATGCGCCTGATCGGAACCCTCGAGCTCTTCCTCATCCGAGACCCTCAGTCCGATCACACGATCGAGGCCTTCGACCAATACCAACCCGGCGACTAACCCCATCCCGACCGCCGTCGCGACGCCGATGACCTGCCATCCCAGATTGATCTCCGCGTTCTGAAAGGCGTAGGTCCCTGAGTTGATTCCCAGAAAACCACCGGTAGGGGTGCCCCACGCCACCGCTCCGGTCATCAGCGCCCCGTAGATCCCGGCGCCCAGCCCGAGGGGCACGATCTTCGGTTCGTCTATCTCGATCCGCTGCAGCAGCTTCCAGACCAGCATCACGGGAATCGGAGCTCCGAACCCGATCAGCAACATCACCCACGGATCGACCACATCGAATCCGGTTGCGCCAGCAACGGATCCAGCAAGTGGTCCAAGCAACGCGAACAGCACGTTCGACTCACGGTAGGCGAGGATCGCCCCCATGAGCCCGCCGCCAACAAAGGCCATGAAGACGTTCGTGAGCACGATGCCGATCCCGCTGGTCGACATCGCAATCCCGAACCATCCATCGCCCGGGAAGAAATACAGACACCCGACGACGACGAAAGGGATCGCGAACAGCAGAAGCGCCACACCGGTGCCCGCCAAGCCCAGGTTGTACGGCGCCGGCATCCGTCCCTGTGGATCGGGACGGAACGCACCGGCGCGCGGGCCCAGCCGGCGAGCCAACATTAGGGCGAAGGTCCCGGCAAAGATGTAGCCGACGAATCCGCCGAGCATGTCGTGCACTCCGGCATTGGTGAGCGGACTCGTCGAACCCCACGTGAGCCACAGCAACAGCGGGTAGAACACTCCCCCGATCCCAGCGGAGATGATGTAGAAGGCGCTTGGCTTGATCCGCTCCAGCCCGCCTAGGTGACAGAGCACCACGACGAACCCGGCGTATACCGCCAAGAAGACGAAGAATATCTGCGAGACATCCGCGCCCGGCGCCACGGCTGGATCGATATTGCCGGAAAACTCGGTCATGAAGCTCCCAGCTAGCCACCAGTCACTGATCGCCTGGCCGTATGAGCCGAGGTCGAATGCCTTATAGAACTGCCATTCCCAGACGCCGAACCCCACAATCGCGTACGCGCCCGTCGCGATGAGAAATCCGAGGATCTTTTGAACAACGTTGTCGAGGATATTCTGCCGCCGAACGAGTCCGGTATCCACCATTATCAGCCCCACAACGGCGATCACTACGGCAACTGCCGCAAGGAGGTACATGATGTCCAACCCGAACTGGACGATGGTTTCCTGCTTCGGGAACTGCGCTTGGGCGATTAACATACGGGCCTCTCCTTCCCGTGGGTCATGACTTACCCGTATCTACGGTTGCCTCACTCTGGATATCTGTGTACGTACTGATGCAGCGGAAAGCTCCGGTAGCGAAGCTTGGGCAGCTTTTCGATCGTTACGAACCCCGGAGGGGCGTTGATGACGTCGGGGATCCGGTTGACCAGCTGCGTGCACGTGGTCACGCCGGTCGGGACACGCGGATTCGATAGATTCAGCTCAGGCTCCCCCTCGATTGACCATTCGTTTATGTCGGCCTCGCCCTCCTTGTACAGCCGGCCGATCATCTCGAACTCGAACCGTGACCCCTCGACGGTGTCCACGGTGTCGATGTCGGTGAATCCAATCACGTGTCCAGCGGGAATGGTCTCGCCGAGGCTTTGTGAGCGCATCTCCTGATCGGCGATCTCCGGTCGGCTCGTCGTCCGGTACGACCTGGGGGTCAGCCCGACGTCGGCGATCAACGCCCCGAGAGTGTTTCGGCCGAACGTCGGTGGCCGGTCGGCCGTCCGCAGGAATTCCTCAAACTCATCGGTAGTGTCCCCAACGTGCTGATCCTTCGCGACCTCGGGCCCGTAGTCATCCACGTTCCAGCTCGCTCGCCCGCGAACCAGGTCGATCGTGTGCGCCGTGCCCATCACCAGGCTCACGAGGTTGACCCAATACACATCCTGATGGCCCGAACCCGTGATCGTGACACCGTTGGCCCTTGCGAGGCCGTCTAACTCGGCTGTCTGGACCGGCGACGTATTCCACGGGTAGAGGGACTCCTCGGAGATGGTGATCGCGTTCACGCCATTCGCTGCGCACCGCCGGAGGTGTTCGTACATATCGCCCATGTAGCTGGCGACACAGACGACGGCGATGTCAGGCGATCGCTCGGATAGGACTCGCTCGGGATCGTTCTCGACCGTGACGTTGGTCGAGAAGCCCAACCCTGCCACGTCGCCTAGATCCTTGCCGACCTTCTCAGGGCTCCGGGCCAGCGCGCCGACGATGTCAACTCCCTTCTCGAGCATGAAACGGGTTGCGACGGAGCCCATGGTGCCCACCCCGTAGATCACGGCCCGAATTCGTTCCACTCTTGGCTCTCTCCCTTTCGAGGCCTGGCACAGTCCTCTAGACGCTATTCAGGATGATGCGGACGAGGGGGGAAATCCTGCAGCGACTGCATATCCAGGTCGGAGCAGCGCCTCGGGCATGGCCGGGGCCGTGGTGCAGGAGATCCGACGGCCGGACAGGAATTCCCCCTGCCTGCATTCGGGCGCCCGGCGGGTTTCCGATCCTGATATTCATCGAGGCGCTGCCCACGGCCTAGCATGACCCCGCCGCCACCTGAGTTGGCTCTGCGCGAGCTGCACCTCTCCTCCAAGGGGCTAACGACCGTTAGGTGTCCACCGTATAGCAGTTCGCTCGCGGTGTCAATGCGCAGAGCGGGAGAGTGCGCCGGACAAACGACTAGTCTCGGGGAGTGCCAGTTGAGCCCGACTTCGCGTCAAGTTGGGAGCACGCCTGGTCCAAAACAATCCCATGAAGGTCGCGTCAGGGGAGAGGAGGCGACCGAGTGTCCAACCGCGTCCTTGGAGAGCCCGTCACGATCGTTATCCGCTGGCGAGACCTCGACGCCTTGGGCCATGTGAATTCCGCGGTATTCGCCACCTATTTCGAGGAGGCTCGGGAGGCCTGGCTCCTCCGGGCGTTGAATCGCATGGTTCGTCGTGAGGAGATTGTCGTTGCTCGAATCGAGATCGATTATCTGCGGCCCGTGAACCTGCAAGACGAGGAGCTGCTCGGGAGCACGCGACTGCTGGCTACCGGCGAAAAGCGACTGATCACCGACGAACGGCTTTCAACCCGCGATGGCACCGAGGTCGCGCGCGCGACGGCGACCTTGGTTCTCTGGGATCCGAGACGCTCGGCTTCGCGGAAGTTGACTGGCGAGGAGAAGGACCGGCTTGCCGAGATATTGAGCGCTCAGGGAAAGGCCGAAGACTGATAGGGCGAAGCGCAGCGGGCGCCGGCGATCACTCGCGGGGTGGCGGCGAGCCGAGGTCCTTGTCGCGAAGCCGTAGGAGTCGCCCTTCAGTGACAAGGTACCTCCCGGATACGGACCTCGACTCGAGGGGCATGCGGGCGGCGCCGTGCGCGTACATCGGCGGGTGCACGATGCCGGCAACGTACTTAGGGCGAGCCGAGGAGGTGCGGAGCCAGGGCGAGCGCAGGGCTGGCCGCGGGCGAGTGTTATCAGGGGTGCCCCGGCCTCTACTCGTTCAGGTTGAGCGTTCGATGAACTCGTGCACCGCGGTGGTCCAGGCGTCCGGCTGCTCCCAGAACGTCATGTGGCCGGCGGGCAGCCAGCGCAGTTCCGCCGACGGGATGACAGCCGCCAGCCGTCGCGACAGTGCCGGCCGGGTGAGGATGTCGTGCTCGCCACCGATAACGCACGTGGGAACCGTGATCCCGGTGAGCCGATCAAGCGCGTGGTGCCCCTGACACGCCCGGGCGGCAGCCCGGAAGCCGTCAAGGTGTGGCACGGGAGCTTCCAGGAACTGCCCGATCGTATCCGGGTGCTCTTCCAGGTAATCGGGGGAGAAGCAGAACAACCCCAGCTGGTACAGCAGGTCCCGTCCCGAGCCGCGACCGGCGAGTTCAATCCAGTAGTCGAGAAGCCCGCTGAACCACCGGTCGCGCTCGCCCCAGCTGTTGCTCAGGATGAGGCGCTTGACATCATCGGGATAAGCCAATGTCCATTCCTGGCATATCGCACCGCCCATCGACGACCCGACCGCGGTGACGCGACCAAGTCCCAGCGCTGCGACCAGCTCGTGGGTATCCTCAGCCATTTGCTTGGTGGAGTACGGGCCGGGCGTTACCGGACTGTCTCCGATTCCGCGATTGTCGAACGTGACTACGCGGTGAGAGCGAGCTAATAGCGCTACCGGCCCTGCCCACGAGCTGTGATCGTCGCCCAGTCCGGCGACGAGGACGACAGGGCTCGCGTCCGGCGGGCCGTGCAGCTCTTGAAGAAAGCTACCGCGGGGCGTGTCGATCAGCTCGGCCAACTGAACTCGCTAGCGGGCGTCGACGACGGGCAGCTAGATGACTAGTGCTCTACTCCACCGAGTTGTGCCACATATCGACGGTGCACTTCCACGTCCCGTCCGGCTGGCGCCGATATGCCTCGTGCGTGACGCCCGGCACGCTGTCGTCCCGCATATGCGCGACGTATGTGCCAATGAGGTATCCCATGTCATCGCCTGCCACGGTCTGGATCACACCTAGATCGAACCGCAGCCCGGCGTTCTTCCACAGCTCATCAAAGTAGTTACAGATCGCGACGCGGCCCTCGATGGGATCCCGGCCATACGGCAGCGCGATCGCGTTCTCGGCGTAGAACCAGCGCCCGAGTTCGTCGAACTTGCCGTCGTTGAAGAGAACAGGAAATTGCGCGCGCACCTCTTCGATCGCTTCCTTGCCGGACTCGGCCAACGTCACCCCTCTCCTCTCCGTCGACGGGGTGCGAATGTACCAAACCATGTCGCGTGGGAGACCGGTCCCGGGGACCCCTCGCGTCACCGCCGGCGTCGCAATCGAAGGGATGTACCGGCGCCGGCTGCGTCGCCTGGTAGGGGGCGGATGATCGTGAGGAGGCTCGCGTCGTGACAGCGCCCCCTTGCGCGGGAGAGCGTGGGCGACGCGGACGGGCGTATCGGCGCTGGTCGCCGCCCGCTTTGGGGGCAACTTTGCGCGGACCCTGGCCCGGACCGTGGGAACTCAAAGCCCGGAGCCGGCTTTTGAAGTTCTTACGGTGGCCCCTAGGCCGACTCCGCTGTACGCTGAGCGTCGGCGTGTCCACCACGAAGTTCGAGACGCGGCTGTGGCATCCGTTCGCGGAGATGGGATCGGTACCCGGACACGAGTTCGTCGTCTCACGTGGTCGGGACGTCTGGGTCTACGACGAGGCAGGCAACCGGTACCTCGACGGCACCGCCAGCCTCTGGTATGCGAACGTGGGGCACGGCCGTAGCGAGATCGCCGAGGCGGTCCTGCGTCAGCTCCGCGAGCTTGAGGCCTACTCGGCCTTCGGCGACTTCGCCAACGCTCCGGCGCTTGACCTCGCGGACCGCTTGGCCGAGCTCGCCCCGATGGGGGGAGCGCGCGTGTTCTTCGGCAGCGGCGGAGGCGATGGAATCGAGGCGGCGGCCAAGCTGGCGCGCCGGTTCTTCGAGTTGACCGGCCAACCCGAGCGGGACCACCTGATCGCCCGTTCGGGCGGCTACCACGGGACGCACGGGCATGGCACCAGTCTCGCCGGAATCGAGGCCAACCGCATCGGGGAGGGCTCCCGATCCCGCGCCACCTCGATTGTCCAACACGACTCGATTGGGGACCTGGAGGCGGAGATCGATCGGATCGGAAGCGAACGCGTTGCGGCTTTCTTCGCGGAGCCCGTGATCGGCGCCGGCGGTGTGTATCCGCCGCTCGGTGGATACCTCGAGCGGGCGAGCGCCCTGTGCCGCGAACGGGGCATCCTGTTCATTGCGGATGCCGTGATCTGCGCCTTCGGCCGGCTCGGGACCTGGTTCGGGGTGGAGCGTTGGGGCATCGAGCCCGACATGATCGTGTTCGCCAAAGGCGTCACGAGCGGATATCTGCCGCTTGGCGGGGTCGTGGTGGACGATCGGGTCGCGGATCCGTTCTGGAATGCCGATGCCCCCGCCTTTCGCCACGGCGTGACCTATGCCGCCCACGCCACGTGCTGCGCCGCCGCCCTCGCGAACATCGAGATCCTGGATGCGGACGGTCTCCTCGCACGGGGCGGCGAGCTCGAGGCGGATCTCCTCGAAACGCTCAGTCCCCTCGCTGATCACCCGCTCGTTGCCGAAGTCAGAGGAGGCACTGGTCTGATGGCGGCGGTGGAGCTGGACCCGGAACTCTGTGGCCGGCAAAGCGACGCCCCGGTGGATGTCGCCATTGGTGCCCGCCGAGCCGGCGTGCTTGTCCGCCCCCTCGGCACCTGCGTTGCGGTCTCACCGCCTCTGACTGTGCGACACGAGCACCTGTCGATGATTGCCGAAGCGATTCGGCGAGGGCTCGACGGGCTCGCCGAACGCTCATCGAAGTCGGCCACCGCCGTTCGTGGTTGAAACCCGATCCGAGATGCTGCCTCTGCACCTGACGGCGCGCCAGCGCCGCCCAGATGCCGCTCGAAGCTGCGACGGACGCCATCACGACTGCCACTGCGCTCCCTCTCGGCGACCTCCTCGCACAAGAGGAGCTGGCCTCCAGGCTGTTATGTAGCGACGAGGATGCGCAGAAGTGGCCAGTCTTGGGCGCGCGAATCGAGATCCCACCAGAGGAGCCGGGGAGTGGCCCGTCTGTCAAAACCGCTCACGGAACCGGCGGACCTCGCTTCTCGCTACACGAGCTCCCGACCAGATCCAGCGCGTACTTCGTCCAGCCCGTACTTCGCGACGACCTTCGACCGGGTATCGAGCAGATCCTCGGGCGGGTCGTCGTGCTCGAGGTACAGGATGAGAGCCTGAGCATCGTGAATTTCCCAAGGCCGCGGGTGGGGTTCGGGGACCCGACGGTTGCGGGCCGCTCAAGCGTATGCTACGAACGGCGCGCGTCGCCTAGACGGAGCGAGGAGAGGAGAGGCGGTGGCAACGAAGCCGAAGTCGGATACGAGGTACGACCCGGGCGCCGACGGCCAGCTCCAAGAGGAGTTCGTTGAGAAGTGGCGGGACAACGCCTATGGCTGCTTTTCGTCGGGGCACAAGTTCTGCCGCGAGGTCTGCCCGGTCATGCAGGTCACGCGCAACGAGAACCACTCACCGACGGCCTTCCACACGAACATCGTGGCGATGGAGCAGGGCCAGGTCTCGGTCGAGGACGTCGCCGATGACTACGTGCACTGCACGCAATGTGGCGCCTGCGAGCTGCGTTGTCCCAACACCCTCTTCACGGGCGATTTCTACCGGCATCGGACGGAGACCGTGAAGGTGGTCAGAGCGATGCGCGCGCTCATGGTCGACAAGGGCCTCGATCGCCAGAACTGGCAGGTGTGGAACCGGTTGACCGAGGAGCTCAAGAACGAGCCCGTCCTCGGTGTCGGCGACGGACAGCCCAACGGTCAGGAACACGTGCGCGAC
>JBKPHA010000086.1:0-35728 GCA_046729615.1 Actinomycetota bacterium | reverse complement strand
GGCCCGGACCGAGAGCGGTCCCGCCTAGCAGGCTTCGGAGTACGCCGGCTCCGCCTCCTCTTCGATCGCCGCCTCCTGCGGTCTGCCGTCGCCCTGGAGCACCGTGAGTCCGACCACCAGCCCGGCGCCGATCAGTGCGGCGCCGATCAGGAAGGCCAGGTGGTAGCCGCTCACCAGCGCCGCGGCCGTTGAGGAGCCCTCGGCGATAGCGTCGCCGGTGCGAGACGTCGACAGCGTCGCAAGTACCGCAAGGCCCAGTGCGCCGCCGACCTGGGCCGTCGTGTTGACGAGCCCGGACGCAAGCCCGGCGTCCTCGCGGGTGGCTCCGGACATCGCGAGCGACATCAGCGACGGGAACGCGACGCCGATGCCGAACCCGAGCACGATCATCACCGGCAGCACGTTGACGACGTAGCTGCCATCAACGGGAGCCTGTGTGAACAAAGCCAGTCCCGCCGCGACGAGCACGAGCCCCGTGAGCAGCGCCCGCCGCGCGCCGAACCGGTTGATCAGCGGCTCGGTATAGCGGAACGACAGGACGCCCATGATCAGCGTCGCGGGCAGGAATGCCAATCCGATCTCAAGCGGGTCGTAGCCCAGCACGCGCTCCAGGTAGAGGGACCCGAGGAAGAACAAGCCGAACATGCCGGCAACCGTCAGCGCCTGGATGACGTTTGCGCCCGAGACGTTGCGCGAGCGAAAGATCCGCAGCGGGATCAGTGGGTTGCGGGTGGTCGCCTCCCAGGCGATGAAGGCGGCGAGGAGCGCGAGCGACCCCGCGCCCAGCACGAGCGTCTCGGTCGCTCCCCATCCCTGCTCGGCCGCGGGCTTGACGATCGTGTACACCCCCAGCATCAGGGAGCTCGTGATGAGCACCGCACCCGGCGCGTCGGTGCCGTCGCCAAAGCCGATCCCCTTGTCGCGCTCGACCAGCCGCAAGGCGCCGAAGGCGGTGAGGATGGCGATCGGGATGTTGATGAAGAAGATCCAGTGCCAGTTGATCGCCTGCGTCAGGACGCCTCCCGCCAGCAGGCCGACCGATCCGCCGGCCGAGGCCACGAACCCGTAGACCCCGATCGCCTTCGCCTGCGCCCGCGGCTCGGGGAACATGACCACGATCATCCCGAGGATGACCGCCGACGTCATCGCGCCGCCGATGCCCTGGACGAAGCGCGCGATGACCAGCATCTCCTGCGTCTGCGAGGCGCCGCAGGCGAAGGACGCGAGCGTGAACAGCGTGATCCCGGCCATGAAGACGTTCTTCCTGCCGAGGATGTCTCCGAAGCGGCCGGCGAGCAGCAGCAGCCCGCCGAAGGCGATGAGGTAGGCGTTGACGACCCACGCGAGGCTGGACTGCGAGAAGCCGAGGTCGCTCTGGATCGAAGGCAGCGCGACGTTCACCACCGTGACGTCGAGGACGATCATGAGCATGCCGACGCACAGCACATAGAGCGCCATCCAGCGCCGGCGGTCGCTCGCTGGGGAGGTCGAAGTCGACCGGCCCCAGGTCGCCGCTTGGTCCATCCCGATTTCCTCCTTGGTCGTGGTCAAACCGATCTTCAGACCGGCGGAGCGCCGTGAGCTCATCGCCCTTTCGGAGATATAGCTACTTTACTTTTTGTAGCACTTCGGCTGCCAGAACGCTATCTCGCCGCCGGCCGGGGCGGCGACGACGCTTCGCCATCCAGCCGGTCCCTCGCGGGGCTCCAGCAGGACGCGGGCGCCGAGGTCACGCGCCCGCTCGGTGGCGCCGCCGACTTCCGGGACCTCTACGTATGGAAGCCAGACCCCGCGAGGCGTGTTGCATTCCACTACGCCGCCGCCGAGGCCGTTGCCCATCTCGAGCGCGAGATACGTGCGCCCCGCCGCACGAACGCGCTCGGCCCGCCACCCGCAGACGCGCTCGTAGAACTCGCAGGCGGCCGCCAGATCCCCCGTGTGGAGCTCCAGGTGGACGACGCGATTCGCCGGTTCCCTTGCCATGCCCTGCGCTTATGACCGCGACCGCGGCGCGAACTAATCGCTGGCCGATGAGCCTCGTCCGGGTCCCCGGTCTAGTCTGCTGAGGCAATGACGCCGGAGGGAACAGGCTCGCCCACGCGTGAGCGGGGGCTCCTCGAGGCGGCGCGCGACGGCGACGAGGGCGCGTTCGAGCGGCTCGTCGCTCCGTACCGCGGGGAGCTCCACGCCCACTGCTACCGCATGCTCGGGTCCGTTCACGACGCCGAGGACGCGCTGCAGGAGGCGATGCTCCGCGCATGGCGCGGCCTGCGGGGCTTCGAGGGGCGGAGCTCGCTTCGTTCCTGGCTCTACCGGATCGCCACCAACGTGTCGCTCACGATGGTTGACAAGCGTCCCAAGCGCGTTCTGCCGATCGACTACGGCCCCGCCGCCGATCCGCACGCGGGGCCGGGCGAGCCGTTGATGGAGTCGGTTTGGGTCGAGCCGTACGCGGACGACCGCTTCGGTCTGGAGGACGGACTCGCGGGCCCGGAGGCGCGCTACGAGCAGCGAGAGAGCGTCGAGCTCGCCTTCGTCGCCGCGCTTCAGAACCTCCCCGCAAACCAGCGAGCCGTCCTCATCCTCCGCGAGGTCCTGGGGTTCTCGGCCAAGGAGGCCGCCGAGACGCTCGACACCACGACGGCGTCAGTGAACAGCGCGCTTCAGCGCGCCCGCGCTGGGGTCGAGCAGCGCCTCCCCGAACGGAGCCAGCAGGAGACGGCGCGCGCGCTCTGTGACGACGGACTCCGGGACGTCGTGGATAGATACGTCGACGCCTGGCAGCGGGGCGACGTCGAGGCGGTCGTCGGGATGCTGACCGAGGACGCGACGTTCTCGATGCCTCCGCTTCGCACCTGGTTCAGCGGGCGCGACGGGATCGCCACGTTCCTCGCCGGATGGCCGCTCTCCGGGCAGTGGCGCTGGCGGCCGGTGTATGTGCGCGCGAACGGCCAGCCGGCGCTCGCGTTCTACAGCTGGGACCCTGACGAGGGCGCCTACATGCCGTTCGCCCTGAACGTCCTGACGCTCAGGGACAGCAGGATCAGCGACGTCACCGCCTTCATCATCCGCAACCCGGAGTCGCCGGAGCGCGACGTGATCGCGCGGATGCCGGAGCAGCCGACCGACCCGGAGAGGCTCGAGACCGCCTTCCGCGCGTTCGGCCTCCCGGACCGCATCGACGAAGACGAGCGATAGGAGCAGCACATGTGCCGCAACATCCGAACCCTCTACAACTACGACCCGCCGGCAACCGACGAGGAGATGCGCGCCGCGGCGCTGCAGTACGTCCGCAAGATCAGCGGGTTCAACAAGCCGTCGCGGGCGAACGCCGCCGCGTTCGAGGACGCGGTGGACGAGGTGGAGCGCGCCTCACGGCAGCTGCTCGACCGGCTCGTAACCTCGGCACCACCCAAGGACCGCGAGGTCGAGGCGGCGAAGGCGCGCGCCAAAGCGGCGGAGCGCTTCGCGACCATCCCCTGAGCCCTAACCGGCGAGCGGCGAATCAGCCTTTGCGGCGCTTGCCCTCGCCAGACTTGATCTTCGCGGCTGCCCGCCAGCGGACGCGGACGTCACGGTACGTCACGCCTGGCTCGACCTCGTCCGGGAGGTTGTGGCGCTCGCTTCCTGAAGCGGTGTCGATCTCGGCTCGCTCGATCGCGTCCGCGAGACGCTCGTCCATGTGGGACTCGCCGTACACCTCGACGTTGGTCCTCGGGCGCCGCTTGAACCGCAGCTCCTTGGCGCGGGCGGCGGCGCCGATCTCCACGTCCGGCTTGTTGATGTCGCGGTCGGCCATGGCTACTTTCGCAGCGCGTCACGGACGTGGCCGCGCTTCTTTCGGAGAGAGCCCTTCGTCTGACGAGCCTGCCCCTTCGTCTTCGTCCGCTCCCGTCCGGATAGCGCTCCGCCCGCTTCCTTCATCCGACCGCGGAGCTTGTCCAGCGTTCCGCCGCTCTTGTCGCGCGTCTTGCTCCTCATCTCGACTCCCCTCAGCCCACGAAGTCGCGGGCGAGACCGCGGGCGCGCCATCCACGCCCTACTGGGAGTTCACTACCCGGCGACTGCCACGGCCTAACCGGCGCCGGATGCAGTCCAGTCGTGCAAGCGCCGCCCCACAACGCTTAGACCTTGGCGGGAACGGGTAAGCGAGCAGACGGACAGCTACGGATACGTCATCAAGGAGTGAGACAATGGCCACGGATTTCAAAGACCTCGGCGAGACGATCGGGGACGCCCTCGGCAATGTGGCGCGAGAGGCGGTCAAGAGCGTCTCGAGCAACGGGCACGGGCCACAGTTGCGAAAGGGGGATGGAGCGCTCTCCGGTGCGCGCGGAGTGGCGGCGGGCGCAGCGCTGGCGGCCGCGACCCCGCTCATCGCAAGGGGCGCGGGCAAGGTCGTGAAGGGGGCTGTGACGAAGCGGCTCACGCCGTCGGGAGACAAGTCCGGCAGCGGCGACAGCGTGAAGGACAAGCTGACCGGAGGGGTCAAGGACACCGTCGGCAAGGGCGTCAAGGACACCGTCGGCAAGAAGATCGATGAGGCCGGGGGTGCCTCCGGCGTCGCGAAGGAGGCCGGAAAGGGAATCCTCCCGGGCGGCGGAGGCGGCGGCAAGGGCAAGAAGGGCACGCCCGGCGTCGGCAAGGGTCGCCGGATGCCCGTGCAGCAGGCGGTGGACATCGGCGTGCCGCTGTCGACTGCGTACAACCAGTGGACCCAGTTCGAGGAGTGGCCGCAGTTCATGCATCGCCTGGACCAGGCGACGCAGGAGGACGACTGCAACGTCTCCTTCAAGACCAAGATCTGGGGCATGTCGAAGGAGTTCGAGGCCCAGATCGTCGAGCAGCGTCCTGACGAGCGGATCATGTGGACCGTGAACCAGGGCGTCACCCATACGGGCGTCGTCACGTTCCACGAGCTCGCGGATCGCCTCACGCGCGTCCAGGTTTCGCTGGACGTCGAGCCGGGCTCTCTGCTTGAGAAGGCGGCACGGGGCATGCGTCACGTCAAGAGGGCCGTGCGGGCCGACCTTGCTCGCTTCAAGGCCTTCATTGAGATGCAGGAGGTCGAGACGGGCGCGTGGCGTGGTGTCATCCACGACGGCGAGCTCGTCGAGGAGCACGATCCGGGCTACGACAAGGGGCGTGAGTACGCCGAGTTCGACGACATCTACGACACGGAGCACTCGCATACTCCGCCCAGCTCGAGCGATGAGGACTCGGGCCGCACGAGCCGCACTCGCAGCCGTTCGTCCTCCGGCGGGCAAAGCCGCTCCGGCCGGTCCAGCCGCCGCTCGTCGTCGGGCGGTCGGAGCCGCTCCGGCCAGTCCAGCCGCAGCCGCTCATCGTCCGGCTCGCGAAGCCGCTCCGGCCAGTCCAGCCGCAGCCGCTCGTCGTCCGGGTCGCGAAGCCGCTCGTCGACCAGTGCCCGCGGCCGGTCGTCGTCGAACGGGCGGCGCTCCTCCGGTGGCCAGCGACGGTCGAGTAGCAGTCGCTCGTCGAGCGGGCGCTCGGGTTCGCGGTCGAGGTCGGGCGGCAGCCGCGCATCATCGCGGTCGTGAGCTGACGAGGGCCGGAGATGAGCGATTTCGTCAAGCGAATCGCGGCCGATCGGATCAGCGGGGAGCGCCCCGGCGCTCCCCGCGCGCTGGGTGCAGCGATCGCAGTAGGAGCCGCGGCCGCGGTCGTCACCTACCGCGTGCTGCGACAGTAGGAGGCGCGAGCAATGTTCGGAAAAAAGAAGAAGACGAAGCTGGACGTCAATCAGATCGTCGGGACCGCGATGACGGCGTTCATGGCGCCCGACGCCCGGGCGGAGAGTGCTGCGGCGAGCCGAAACCACCGCGAGTCCAACGGGAGCAGCGGAGGCCTGGGATCGGTCGGCGCCCTCGCAGTTGGCGCGGCCCTGGCGGTGACCGCTCGCGCGGCTTACTCGAGGGCGCGGCAAAAGTTCGACCTCGAGCGGGTCGCCGACGCGGTGGAGCAGCGGCTCGGCGATTGAACTGCATCCGGCGCATACGCGCGCCGCAAGGACCGCGATGTTGTCCGAGCAACGTGCGTCCCGGACTGGTTTAGGCCCTTCGCCGGCTGGGTACGCGTCCCACAACAGATCCACGGAGGAGAGGAACCCGGATGGCCCAGACAAGGACGAAAAGCGGCGGAAACACCCGTTCATCGGGTACTGCCCGCCGCCCGAACGGATCGCGAACCGCCTCGAGAACCCAGAGGTCGAACGGCTCACGGAGCACCACGGCGTCCGCCAGTCGCACCGGAACTCGAGCGGCCAAGCGGACACCAACGAAGCAGGCCAGGGATGCCGCCGCGAGATCACAAACGGTCGAAACGAGGCAGGGAACGAGCTTCGGGGACATCGTCTCGAAGGCGAAGACCCCCCTGATCGCGGGCGGCGCTGCGGCCGCCGGCCTCGTCGGTGGCGTCGCGCTCTCTCGCAACAGCTCGAAGAAGGCTCTGTCGATGCCCAAGATCGGCGCCAAGCGCAAGCGGACCATGCCGAACGTCTCGCTGCCGAAGATGTCCATGCCGAAGCTCGGCAAAGGCGACAGCGCGGCTAAGGCCCTCGGCACGACGGCCAAGGCCCTGGGCAACACTGCCGTCGAGGTCGGCAAGGCCGGTTATCGCGTCGGCGAGTTGACGGCGGAGGTGCGGCGGGTGCGCGAGCAGGCGAGCGCCAAGTAATCAATCGGAAGGGAAGCGGATGGCCACCAACAAGAAGTCGAGCTCGCGGTCGAAGAGCGGTGGATCGAAGGGCGGCTCGAAGAGTCGTAAGTCGGCGAAGTCGAAGTCGTCGACGAGTGGTTCCAAGCCGCAGGCCCTTCAGAATCCCTCGCAGGAAGCGGCGGGACACGTCGGCGACGAGGGCCACGCCCGGGTGCGGCCTTCGCAGACCCGGTCGGTAACGCCTGGCCGAGATGGCCGCGACTCCTCCCAGCGAGTCCGCAAGCGTCACGAGTTCAAGGACTACTCGGTCGCCGATCCAAAGGACATTCCCGGCGGGCCGGACGTGCTGATCGACGTTCCGGTCGTGAAGGTGGACGAAGTCGACGTCGAGGTCGACGACCTGCACGCGCAGGTCGCTGTGCTTGCCGAGGTACGCAAGCTCGTGAAGATCGGGGTCGGCGCCGAGGCGCAGCTCGACAAGGTCGAGCTGAAGATCGAGGGCGTCGAGGCCCAGGCGCTCCTGAAAGCCAAGCTCGACAACGTCACGGCGATCCTCGAACGGGTCCTGTTGAGCCTCGACCGGAACCCCGCCCTGCTGCAAAGCGTCGGCAGGGCGGTCGAGGAGGTTGGCGCCGGCGCCGGCGACTTGCTCGATGAGTCCGGCGACGCGGTCGAGAACGTGGGCGAGGGGGCCAAAGAGGCGCTCGAACCGATCGGCGAGGGCGCGGGCCAAGCGGTTAGCGAGGTAGGCAAGGGCGCCGGCGAGGGCGTTGGCGAGATCGGCGAGGGTGCGGAACGCGGGGTTGCCGGCGTCGGAAAGGGCGCCAAGCGCGGAGTCGCCGGCGCCGGAAAGGGCGCCAAGCGCGGAGTCGCCGGCGTTGGGCGCGGCACCGGCCGTGGCGTTGAGGGCGTCGGTCAGGGTGCCAAGCAGCTGACGGGCAATCTCGCTCAGGGCGGACAGCCCGGGCAGGGGCGCGCCGGAAAGCAGAAAGGTGGGAGTTGATGGCCAGCCAGCGAACGAAAAAGCGTCGTAGCACCGGCAACGCCTCGAACGCGGACTCCCGCATGGACGGCTCCAAGCGCAAGCGTCAAACCATGACCCGCCCGCAGCGAGCCGGTAGCGCGCGCTCGCAGTCCAAGCGCACGAACGGATCGAGCCCGCAGGGTCGCGACCACGACCCCCGTCCGGCCTCGGAGAAGACCGAGAAGTACCGCTTCGCGAAGAATGTCGAGGGACTGGGTACCGCCGCCGAGCGCGAGTACCAACACTACGCCGAGATCGATCCGTGGGAGCTCGACGACGAGCTTCCCGACGTTCTGCTGGACGTCCCCGTCGTCAAGCTCGACTCCCTCCACTTCGAGCTCGACAACCTCGACGCGCACCTCGCCCTGAACGCATACGTGCTCGACCTCGTCAAGCTCAAGGTCGGCGTCGACGTCCACCTCGGACGCGTCCGTCTTGACATTCGCGGGGTCGAGGCGCAGGCGCTCGTGAAGGTCCGTCTCGACCACGTCGCGGCCATCGTCGATCGCGTCATGACCACGCTTGACCGGAATCCTGAGCTCCTCGAGAGCCTCGGTGCCGCGGTCGAGGACATCGGCGCCGGCGGCGGCGACATGCTCGGCGAGGCCGGGGAGGCCGTCGAGGACGCCGGTGAGGGCGCCGAGCAGGCCCTCGAGCACATCGGTAAGGGGGCTGGAGAGGGCGTCGGCGAGATCGGCCAAGGCGCCGGCAGGGCCGTGAGCGGCGTCGGCAAGGGCGCCGGCCAGGCCGTTGGTGATGTCGGCGAGGGCGCCGGCGAGGCCGTTGGTGATGTCGGCGAGGGCGCCGGCGAGGCCGTCGGCGACATCGGCGAGGGGGCCGGCGAGGCCGTCGGAGACGTTGGCGAGGGCGCCGGGGAAGCTGTGGGCAACCTCGATCAGACGGTACAGGGCGTCGGTCGGACGGTCGGCCAGACGGGTGAGGCCGTCGGCGAGGCGGCTGAAGGGGTCGGCGAAGGCGTGCATGGAGCCGAGCGAGCGGTCGGAGAGGTCGGTCAAGGTGCCGGCGAGGCCGTCGGTGGGATCGCTCAAGGCGTCGGCGGCGCCGCCGGCCAGCTGGAGCAGGCCGCCGCCGGCCTCGTCGGCGGTGGCGGCAACGGCGGCGGCGAAGGGATGCAAGCCGGTCGCGCCGAGATCGCGAAGCTGGCCGCAAAGCTCGTCGCGAAGGAGCTGACCTCCGCGGCCAAGGAGGAGGCCAGAGAACTCGGCCTCGCCGCGACCCGCAAGGCCAAGGAGGTGGGCGAGCGCCGCAAGCAGCGCAAGGCGGAGGAGCTGAACGCGACGGAAGCAGCGATTCGCACCGCCGAAGAGTTGGAGGTCGACCTCGACCTGGTGGAAGGAAGCGGCCCTGAGGGACGGATCACGATCCGCGACGTCCGACGGGCCCAGGACGAGACGACCAGCTGACGAGGATCTTTCGGTTCCCCTCGAGCGTCTAGGGCGGCAGGGCCTAGAGCGGCAGCTTGCTGCGCCCGGCGCCGGGCGCAGGACGAGACGACGGGCTGATGACGATCTTCCAAGGCCTCGCGTCGAGGCGTCTACAGCGGCAGGGCGTCTAGAGCGGCAGCTTGCTGCGCCCGCGCCGCCCCGTCCCCGCGCTCTTGTCGGCGGCCTTCTGCGAAGCGCGGAAGGGCTTCGGCAGCCACTCGCCGAGCTTTGACGGGGCCTTCGAGGCGGCGCGCTGACCCGTTCCAAACGTCTTGTCGACGCCGCGCTGGGGGTGACGCGACAGCTTCGGGAAGAGGAACGCGAGCACCAGGAGAATGACGCAGATGGCGACGATCACGATGACTGTCAATTGATCTCTCCGCTCCCTCGCTGGCGCCGCGCGGCTGACTAGCGGAGCCGCTCCTCTCGCTCGGCTGCCTCCTCGTCATGCCGGGCCGCCGCCCGACCCTCGCGCGAGACACGCTCGGACTTCTCACTGGCCTCAGCCGCGTGTCGCTCGGCATGCTCAGCATGTTCGCGCGCGGCCTCCTCGTGCTCGCGAGCCGCATGCTGATGATGCTCGGCCTCGCGTCCGAGTTCCCGCGCCTTGGCCGCGTGCGCGTCCGCCTCCTGCCGGTGGCCGGCCGCCTCCCTCGCCAGACGATCCCGCTCCTGCTGTCGCTCTGCAGCGCGCCGGCGCAGGGCGATGGCGATGAGGACGACGACGATCACCGCGACCACGACGATCACGATGATGAGCGCGGTCGACATACGGATGCAGTACCCGGTTTGGTGTCAGGTAAGCCCGACGACGCACCTGTTACGTTTGCTGCCAATGATCGTGGGTGCAGGGGAGCGTGGATGGGGGGAGGCTCTCGTCGCCAGTCGGCTCGTCATTGCGCTGCTCGTAGCGCTCCCAGCGATGTTGTGGTTCACCGCGAACGCTCGCGCGGGAACGGGCTCGGATTGCCCGCCGATCAAGAACAAGCCCGGCGCGATCCCGCACGTCGACTACGACGGCGTCAGGCACATCACCTACTGCGAGGGGCCGGTGACGGTCCATCCCGGGCAGAACATCATCCGGCTGCGGTCGAACGACCTACTCCCCCAGAGGCCCGGTTACATCACTCGCTTTGACCCCGAGCTGGTTTATACGGACGGAACGGTTCCGCGGGTGGACGTGCTCCATCTCCACCACGCCGTGTGGGTTGTGAACGGCAATCCGCAGTTCGCGGTCGGCGAGGAGAAGACGATCGCGCAGGCGCCCAGAGGGTTCGGCTGGCGAACGGAGCCGACGGACCGATGGTTCCTCAACGACATGCTTCACGACCTCGTCGGGCGGGAGGCGCACGTCTACATCGTCTGGCGGATCGACTTCGTGCCGGACACCGCTCCCGCCGCGGCGCACATACGCACCGTCAGGACGAGGTGGATGGATGTCTCGGGGCCGACCCCTCCCGTCGGGATCTCGCAGCCGCTCTATCCCGTCTTCAACGCGCTGCGGCGATACGGCACGGACGGCAAGTACACGTTCCCGGACGACGCCAAGGGCGCCCAGCGGGAACTGATCGGGCCGAACCAGACGTGGACGCCGGACCATCCGGTGACGCTGCTCGGGACCGCCGGTCATCTCCATCCCGGCGGCCTCAACACGAGGCTCAGGGTTCGGCGAGGCGACCGCACGAACACCCTCTTCACCTCGCGGGCCCACTACTACGAGCCGGCGGGCGCCGTCTCGTGGGACGTGGCGATGGGGGCCACGCCGCGCGATTGGCGGGTCAAGCTCCGGCCCGGCGACGACCTGAGCGTTCATGCCACCTATGACACGTCGCGCGCCGACTGGTATGAGGTCATGGGGATCATGCCGGTGATGGTGTACGACGGAGACGACGTGGGCGGCGTCGATGCCTTCAGCAGGAAGATCCCGAAGAACAATGTGCTGACGCATGGCCATCTCGCCGAGAACCGCCACCACGGCGGCGACCCAACGGGCGCCTACCGAGACCCGCTCGAGCTCCCCGACGGGCCGTTCGCTACGAAGCCGGTCGATATCCGGGGCTACTTCTACTCGCAGGGCGACCTGGCCTCCCGCACCGGCCCCGCGGGAAGGCCGCCGACGATCCGGGCCGGCCAGTCGATCACCTTCAGGAACCTGGACGACGCACAGAGCAACACATGGCACACGATCACGAGCTGCAAGGCGCCGTGTGATCGCGACACCGGGGTCGCCTACCCGATCGCGAACGGCGCGAAGACCTTCGATTCCGGGCAGCTGGGAACCAACGCGCCCTTCGGCGCGCCGGCGAGCGGCTCGATCACCTGGCAGACGCCGACGGGGCTTAAGCCGGGCACCTACACCTACTTCTGCCGCGTGCACCCGTTCATGCGCGGCAGCTTCCGCGTGAAGAGGTAGCGCTCGCGCATCGAGCGGACGATTGGCCGGAACATTTCCGGCGAATCCTCCGTTCGGGCGGCGACTCGCCGGTGCCTGGGACTCGTGGGGCCGCAGCGGGGCGCCCGCGTTAGCCGCGGGAGCGGACGCCCGGCTCGCCGCGGGCGCGCTGAAGGGCACCCGCCGCAGGTGTATAGATGGTCTCGTGCCCGTCGTCCCAGCGGATCCGATACCGCGAGGGTCCGAGCACCTCGGCGATCTCTCCGTAGCGAGGTGGCCGTTCCGTGGACTCGGCCTCGGCAACCACCCGATCTCCGGCCTTCAGGTCCATATCGCACCTCCGCTCGTGGTAAAGGTCGAGGCTACACCCACGGCGGCGATAAGGGAATGGGCGGATGCGGGCGAAGGCGCCCGCCCAGGGTGCTGGAGCTACTGCTGCAGCGCGTCGAGGAGGACCGTCCATGCCTCGATGCTCTTGATCCGCAGCATGCCGTTCCGGTGCCAGTTGTCGTCGCCGAACCGCTCATAAACGACCTCCTTGGACGGGGCGTCGACAATGTGGAGCACGTGGCGGCCACCCTCTAATGGACCGCCGAGCAGGATGAAGCCATCGTCGACCAGCGAGTCCATGAACCGCGCGTGTTCGTCCCAACCGTCCTGCTCACGAAGATCACGCGACCAGTCCCATGGTCCGCCACGCTCGAGTCGAACCGCGTAGAGCAAACGATGGACGCGATTGTTTCAACTTGGCTCCAGCAGTGACATTGCGGCCTCCGTGCTACCACGCTGCGACCCACTCCTCACGGATTCGAGCGAAACAACCCTCGAAACGCACAATCAGGATCGTCTAGGGGGAGAGCCGGACGAGCTTGAAGTTCGTCCGCCCGCTGTCGTCGCTGCCGTCCTGGACCACGAGCAGGCCGTTCGGAAACGCTTCTCCCAGATTGGCGGTGTTGACCTCGACTCCGTCCGTCTCCTCGACTGGATCGATGCCGTCCTCCCCCTCGATCGTGAAGCCCCCCACGTACCGGTTGCCTCCGCTGCGACGGTAGACGGCGAATGAACTGTCTCCTTGGCTCGAGGCGATGAGCCAGCCGGAGCGATTCGGGGCGAAGGCGAGTGCCAGCCCCTCGATGTCCGGCTCGAGGTGGCCGCCGGGGGCTGTGGAGTCGACGAGCTCGCGACGTGTCGAAGCGTCCGGCTCCGCGCCGTACTTCCAGACTCCCCGGGCCTCCTCTCCGATGTAGAGGTCACCCAGCTCGTCGTCGGCGACGCACCCCTCGGTCTGCGAGCCCACCGCGAAGCTCCTCACCTGTCGCGCGTCCACCTTCTCGCCGGGAGTCTCGAAGAGCTCCCACTGCTCGACCTGTCCCCCCGGATCTTCGCCCTCCTTTTCGCTGTTCACGAAGACGTAGAACTTCCCCGTCGCCCTGCTTCGATACATGCAAGACCCGTACGCGGCAAGCCCCACCTCGATGTCGCGGGCGGCGACGTCGACCAGCTTTCGGCTCGAAGGGTCGACCCGGTAGATGCCGAGCCTGTTGGTTGCGCTGTCCGCGGCCGTCACCAGCGTCACGGACTGGCCGCCGAGCGAAAAACCACCGCGAAGATCGACGTTGTTGAGGTCACCGTCCGCGAAGTACTGGACCTGGTTTCCCTGGAGGTCATAGACAGCGAGGCCGCCCAGCTTGTCCGTGCCGATGATGGTGCTTTCGGCCGGGTCATCGCGATCCAGCCAGATCGCCGGATCGTCCGCATCGCCGCCCGGTGGGACAGGCTCCGTCTCCGCCGTCGACGCCACCTGCGGCGCGGGCGATTCAAGCGACAGCTCGCTCTCCTTGGCACCGTCGCCTCCGCATCCTCCGAACAGCAGCCCGGCGCACAGCACCGCCGCGCTGATCGCAACCCGGGCCCACTGCGCTGGAGCGAGTACGGGCGACGCCTCCCATGCCGGACCCATGGGCGCGGCTGGTTTCGAACCAGCGACCTCCGCCGTGTGAAGACGGCGCTCTCCCACTGAGCTACGCGCCCCAGCGCCAGATGATATGTGGCGCGTGGACCCGGAGGCCGCCGTGCGAGGATTGGCGGCGTGAAGGTCACGATGATGCTCGCCGACGCGGCCCAGGCGGTGGAGGGCAAGCTCTACATCCTGGGTGGCGGCTGGTCGATCACCGGCCCGGATCCCACGCCGTCGGCGATCGCGGCCTACATCCAGGTGCCATGGGACCGGACCAACGTGAAGCACGAGTTCCGGTTCGAGTTGATCGACGCCGATGGCAATCCAGTCGCGCTCGAGGGGCCGGACGGGGAGACCCAGCCCGTGACGATCGAGGGCGCATTCGAGGTCGGGCGCCCGGTTGGAGTGCGGCCAGGGACGCCCATCGACGTGCCCCTCGCACTCAACATCGGGCCGCTCGCCCTCCCGCCCGGCGGTCGGTACGAATGGCGGCTCGAGATCGACGGCGAGACGAACGACGACTGGCGGCTCGCCTTCTCGACCCGCCCGCGAGCGTGACTCAGCGTCGACGCTCTTCGCGCCCGTCGTGGATCTGAGTCCGCGGGCAGCGCGTCAGCGGTCGCCGGTCGGCTCGCCGCCAGCCGCCCAGTAGACGGCGGCCATGTCCTCGTCGCCGTGGCCGAGTTCGGCCGCCTGCGAGAGGCGTTGCTCGATCGCCGCCGGTAGGGCCGGTTGCTCACCGTCACCGCTCGCAGCCTCCAGCACGAGTTTGGCGTCCTTCGCCGCGAGCGCCAGCGGGAAGGACCGATCGAACGAGCGCTCGATCATCATCATGCCCTTCATCTGGGCGTATGCGGACTCCAGGTTCCCGCCCTCGGTCGCCTCGAGGAACATCCGGGGATCGACGCCCAGCCGCTCGGCGAGAGCGATCGTCTCGGCGGTTCCCACCGTCACCGCCAGCATCCAGTTGTTGAGGACGAGCTTGAGCCTGCTCGCCTGCCCCGGCTCGTCGAACGTGATCGTCTTCGTGCCCACCGCGTCGAAGATCGGCGCGCAACGCTCGAGCGCCTCCGCTGAGCCCGCCGCCAGCACCACGAGCTTCCCCTGCTCGGCCCGGCTGCTTCGTACCCAGCACCGGTGCGTCGACGAAGGTGACGCCGGCATCACGCGCTCGGCGTGCCATCTCCTCGGTCTCGCCAAGCCCGATCGTGCTCATCTGAAGCCAGATCGAGCCGTTCTCCATGCCGTCGAGGGCACCGACCTCGCCGGCCATCACCTGGCGTACCGCCTCTCCGGACGCGAGCATGGTGATCACGGCGTCCGTGCCCCTCGCGGCCGCAACCGGCGAGTCCGCAACCTCCACCCCGTCGCGCGAGATCGGCTCCGCCTTCTCTCGCGTCCGGTTCCAGGCGCGCACACCGAGGCCGGCGGCGGCAATATTCCGCGCCATCGCGCTGCCCATGATCCCGGTCCCGAGGACCGCCACCGTCTTCACTGCGGTCACGTTCGCGTCGATACCCGCTGGGACCATTGCCAAGCGGGCACCGCTAGGATCTCCGCTGGACCGTGCTAGGCGGGGAGGTAGCGGTGCCCTGTCACCCGCAATCCGCTCTAGCGGGGCTGAATGCCCGTCCGAGGGTCGCGGCCTTCGGGGTCAGTACGTCGCGGGCGGCGCTGACGGCCAGGTCCCGCGCAATGCGCGCCCGTGAACCAGGTCAGGTCCGGAAGGAAGCAGCCTTAAGCGGTAGCGGGCATGTGCCGCGGACCAGCCTGGCCCGAGCCAACGGCGGCGAAAGCGCCCGGGGACCGCTCTCGAGGGCGGGCCGCACGGTCCTACCTAGACATCGAGCGGTGCAAAATCCGCGCTATCCGCGGGAAACGCACCTCTCGATGGGTGGCGGCTGCGGTTTCGGCGGAGGGACCTGCCGAGTCAGGCGTCCTCGGCGACGACCGGAGCGAGCTTCCCGATCCTCGGCGAGAGGCCACCGGCGCTGGTGCCCCCGCTCGAGCCATCCCCGCTCCCGAAGGCCCCGGCTCCCGTGCCCCCGGTCGAGCCACGGTGCTGGTGATGGTGGCCGCCGCCGTCCGAGCGCTTGCGCTTACCGGAGCCGGGACAGCGACGGGTGTAGACCACGCGGGCGGGATGCCCCGGCTCGGTCTCGGAGTGCGACCACGACAGGTGCAGGTGACTGCCCCGCCCATGGCCGGGATCGCCATTCCATCCGACCCACCGCCACGGCATGATCGGCTGATCCTGTCTGGGCTCGGCGAGGTGGGCCAGCTCGCCGATCTCGTTCCAGCTGCGGCCCTCGGCGAGATTCGGAACGATGTCCGTCGCTAGGCCGATCGGGTGCTCGCCGTCCGCCGCGTGGACCGGGTCGGTCGAGTAGCCGTCGGTGATGGAGATGTCGAACCGGCGCTTCATCCACCGGATGTCGGCCAGGAGCCGGCGGTCGATCTTCTCGCCCGGGAAGCCCGGGATCGGTACGAACCGCCCACCACCCACGGTCTTGCACAGGTGCCGGGCGATCTTGTTGGCGCGCATGGCGGCCGCCGGGGGAGCGACGAGCGCGACTGCGCCCGAGATCACCGCGAGCAGCGGCAGGGTGCGGCGCGCCCGGATTCCCTCCCTCCAACCTGCCATTCGGGACATTGAATCGAGAGCGCTCGGGAATCCTGAAATAGTGCAACCAACGTGGCAGACGCCCCTTCCGACCTCGAGGCGGTCACCCAGGTTCAGCAACAGATCTGGTCGCGGGGCGACTTCGCGAAGATCGGGATCCCTGCCCAGATCGTGGCCGAGGAGCTCTGCGAGGCCGTGGACGTCATCCCGGGCCGCCGCTTGCTCGACGTCGCCTGCGGCGCCGGCAACGGCGCCATCGCCGCGTGCAGCCGCAACGTTGCCGCCGTGGGGCTCGACTACGTCCCCGCCCTGTTAGAGCGGGCTCGCGAGCGGGCGGCTGCGGAGGATTTTCAAATCGACTTCATCGAGGGCGACGCGCAAGCGCTTCCATTCGAGGACGGTTCGTTCGACTATGTGATCTCGACCTTCGGCGCGATGTTCGCTCCCGATCAGGAGAAGACGGCCTCCGAGCTCCTGCGGGTATGCCGCTCCGGTGGAAAGATCGGCATGGCCAATTGGCCGCCGCGCGGCATAGTGGGCGGCGGGATGTTCAAAGTCGCCGCTGAGCACGCACCACCGCCGCCCGGCGTAAAGGCGCCGGTGCTGTGGGGGACAGAGGAGCGCCTTCGCGAGCTGTTCGGCGACGGGATTTCGGAGCTCACGGTGACCCCGCGCCAGTGGACCTGGCGCTACCTGTCCCCCGAGCACTGGCTGCAGGTCTTCAAGCAGTACTTCGGTCCTATCCTCACCGCATTCGAGAGGGTGGGTGAGAAGGGCGCCCCCGCGCTCGAGAACGACCTGCTCCAGGTGATGCGCGACGCAAACCGGGCCGACGACGCCGCCCTCGTCGCGCCCGCCGAGTACGTCGAGGTCGTCGCGATCCGCGCCTGACGTCGCTTCCCGCAGCCAGCGGCATCGGAGTCCGGCGCAGGCCGAGGCCGCAGCTAGACTGGCTCACCCGGTGACCGAGACCTCCCTTTACCGCCGCCACCGCCCACAGAGCTTCGACGAGGTGGTGGGTCAGGAGCACGTCGTTCGCACCCTGCGAAATGCCGTCGAGAACGATCGCGTCCACCATGCTTACCTCTTCGTTGGCTCACGTGGGACGGGCAAGACGTCGCTGGCGAAGATCCTCGCCCGCTCGCTGAACTGCGTAAACGGCCCCACCGTCACGCCGTGCGGGAAGTGCGAGTCGTGCCGGTCGATCGCAGCGGGCACGTCGCTGGACGTGATCGAGATGGACGCCGCGTCCAACCGCTCGGTCGACGACATCCGCGACCTGCGCGAGCGTGTCGGCTACGCGCCCGCGGCCGGGCGCTGGAAGGCCTACATCCTCGACGAGGCCCACATGCTCACGCGCGAGGCCTGGAACGCCTTCCTGAAGACGCTCGAGGAACCACCCCTCAACACCGTCTTCGTGCTCTGCACGACCGAACCGCACAAGGTCATGCCCACGATCGTCGACCGCTGCCAGCGCTTCGACTTCCAGCGGCCCACTCCGGAGCAGATCGCAGACGTCGTGCGACGGGTCGCCGCCGCCGAGTCGATCGAGATCGACGACGGCGCGGTGGCGGCAATCGCCCGAGCGGCGCGCGGCAGCTTCCGCGACGCGCTGGGGACGCTCGATCAGCTCGTCGCCTTCAGCGGCAAGCGGATCGCGACCGACGACGTCCTCGCCGTCCTGGGCGTCGCCGAGGCGGAGCTCATTCTTGCGACGGCCGATGCGATTGCCGCCCAGGACGGGCGGGCGGCGCTCGAGGTGAGCGAGCGGCTTGCACGCTCCGGCCGCGACATCACGCAGTTCGGACGCGACGTGCTCGCCCACCTTCGCCAGCTTCTCGTCATCCGCACCACCGACGAGGTGCCCGAGGCCTTCAGCATCACTGCCGCCGATCCCGAGCGCCTGCGAGCGCAGGCAGGCGAGCTCTCGGATCTCGGGCTCATGCGGGCGATCGACGTCATCGCCGCGGCTCTCGCCGCGATCAAGGAAGGCGATGAGCCGCGGATGACGCTCGAGCTGGCCCTGCTTCGCGCGGCGCGCCCGCAGCTCGACCCGACGAAACAAGCCCTCCTCCAACGAGTGGAGCGATTGGAGGGCGCATTGGGTGCGAGCGCCGCGGGGTCGACCCAGGACGAGCCCAGGGACGTTGGGGGTCGGGGCGAGCCCCAACGTCCCTCTCCGTCGCCGCGCGAGGCCGCCTCGTCTGCTGATCCCGACGAGGCTCCCGTCGCTACGGCCGAAGCGGGGCCAGCTCAAGCGGCGTCCGTGGTGGTGGTGGAGCAGCCGGTTGATCTCGAGCGGGTCACCGAGCTCTGGCCGGCGATCGTAGATCGGGTTCGGGAGGCTGGGTCGGAGCTTCAGTCGACCTTCTTCGCCGCCGCCCGGCCGGTGGCGATCGACACAGACGGTCGCGCGCGCACGCTGCGGATCGGCTTTCCGCCGAGCGCCGCGTTCAACAAGCGCAAGGCCGAGAGCCAGGAGGCGCGAGAGGCCCTGGCCGAGGCGGTGCGGACGATCGTCGGCGAGCCGCTGCGACCGGTCTACGTGCTGCTCGACACCGATGAGGCCGATGCCGGCGGGGATGCCCAGCTCAGCGAGGAGGAGTTGATCGCGAGGCTGAAGACGGAGTTCGACGCCGAGGAGTTCGACGAAGCCGAGGATCGCGATGCGGAGGAGGAGGCAGCCAGATGACCAGACGACCCGGGCCGGGAGGGATGGACCTGAACGCGATGATGAAGCAGGTCCAGCAGATGCAGTCCCAGATGATGGAGGCGCAGGAGAAGCTCAAGGACGAGGTCGTCGAGGCGAGCTCCGGCGGCGGGATGGTGAAGGTCAAGATGAGCGGCGACCTGCGGCTGCTGGAGATCTCGATCGACGCCGAGGCCGTCGATCCGGACGAGGTAGAGCTGCTCCAGGACATGGTGCTCGCGGCCGTGAACGAGGCGATCCGCTCCGCCCAGGAGCTCGCGACGTCGAAGCTCGGCGGAATCGCCGGCGCGGGCGGGCTGGGCGGACTGGGGCTGCCGGGGATGTAAGGCCACGACTTTGTCGCGGCAGATGCAGGTCAGGTGGCGCAGCCGCCGCAGGTGATTATGTGATGGTCGCCGGCGGGCGCCGCCGGCCGCACTAACTTCAAGGAAATGCATCCGGGGCCGATCCAGCGACTCATCACGGAGCTTTCCCGCCTCCCCGGGATCGGGCAGCGGACGGCTCAGCGGCTCGCGTTCCACATCCTGCGCGCGGACGACTCCGAGGCGCTCGGCCTCGCCGATGCGATCCGAGAGGTGAAGGAGAAGGTGGGACTGTGCGAGGTCTGCTTCAACCTGGCCGAGGGCGAGCGGTGCCGGATCTGCGAGGACGAAAGCCGCAACCGGTCGCTGATCTGCGTCGTCGAGGAGTCCTCGGACGTGATCCCTGTCGAGCGGACGGGCGAGTACCGCGGGCTCTACCACGTGCTGGGCGGGGCGCTGTCGCCGATCGACGGGATCGATCCCGAGGACCTCAAGATCGCCGAGCTGTTGCGGCGCGTCGACGCCGGCGGGGTGGAGGAGATCGTCATCGCCACCAACCCCACGACCACGGGCGAGGCGACCGCGCACCACATCGCCGACCTGCTCCGCGGACGGGTGGTGATCACCCGCCTTGCGAGCGGCCTCCCGGTGGGCGCCGATCTGGAGCACGCAGACGAGGTCACACTGGGGCGCGCCTTCGCGGGCCGCCTGGCGCTCGACCGCTGAGCCGCACTCAGCGCCCTACTCGTAGTAGCGATGTGTTGGTGCGTTCGGGTCCGGCGGCGGTGGCGCGCCGCGGTCACCGCTCACGCCTGAGCGGGTTGGGCTAGCGAGCGCCGGATGCGAGCTGTGGACCGGGAGCCTCCGATTCACTCAGGCCGATGCGGTCGTGAAGGCGCCGCAGGGGGCGCGGCGCCCACCAGTTCCATTTGCCTAGAAGCTCCATCAGCGACGGGACGAGGAGCGCCCGGATGATGCTCGCGTCGATCAGGACCGCGAGCGCCGTGCCGATCCCGTTCTCCTTGAGGAAGATGATCTGAGAGGTGGCGAAGGCCCCGATCGCGACGGAGAACAGGACCGCTGCGGCCGTGACGATGCGGCCGGTTCGCTCGAGGCCCAGCGCGACGGACTCGGAGTCGGAGGCACCGCGGTCGCGAGCCTCCTTGATGCGCGAGAGGAGGAAGACCGCGTAGTCGGTCGAGAGCCCGAACGCCACCGCGAACATCAGGATCGGCATCGTCTGTTCGAGCGCACCCTGGCTGGTGTAGTCGAGGAGCCCCTCGAGGTTCCCGTCCTGGAAGATCAGGACGAGGATCCCGAACACGGCGCTCAGGTTCAGCACGTTCATGACGAGCGACTTGATCGGCAGGATCACCGACCCGGTCATGAGGAACAGGATGATCAGCGTCGTGACGACGACGATCGCCAACGCGATCGGCCCGTAGTGCTCGAGGCTCGACTGGAAGTCGACGAAGTGCGCGGTGTTGCCCGTGACCAGGACCGAGGCGCCTGGTGGGGCCGGCAGATCGCGAATCCGGCTGACTGTCGATCGACTTGCATCGGAGGTCGACGACGTCTTCGAGATCGCATCCACCTCCGTCACGCCCCCCTGAATCCGCCGCGGCGGCTCGACGGCGGCAACGCCGGGGTCACGCTTGACTTCGGACGTGAACTGCTGAACGACCTTTGGGCCGCCCCCTTCGATCGCGATCTGGATCGGGCTGTCGCGGAAGGGCGGGAACTGCGAACGCATCACGTCGTCGACCTGACGTGCGCTGGCGCTCTCCGGCAGCACCTGGGCGTCGACCGAGGTGAACTTGATCGACAGGAACGGGATGCCCAGCGCGATCAGGGCGGCCGTGCTCAGCGTCGCGACCGGGATCGGTCGGCGCATCACGAAGCGCGAAAGCCGGTACCAGAACCCCCGCTGCATCGGCGTCGCGTCGCCCTCCGCGCGCCGCTGCAGGAAGCGGGGCGCCAGCGAGTTCACCCGCGGGCCCAGGATGCTTAGTACGGCCGGCAGGATCACGAGCGCCACGCCGGCAGCGAACAGCGCGACGAGCGACCCGCCGATCCCCATCGAGTAGAGGAAGCGCTGGGGGAACACGATCAGCGAGGCCAGCGCCGCCGCCACCGTCAACGAGGAGAACAGCACGGTGCGACCGGCGGTGCGCATCGTGGCCCGCAGCGCCTCCCAGCGCCGCGTTCGTGCGCCCGCCGACGGCGAATCGACGCCTCGCCGCGCGAGCTCCTCCCGATATCGCGAGACGATGAACAGGCTGTAGTCGATGGCCAAGCCGAGGCCAAGCCCCGTGGTCAGGTTCAGGGCGAAGATGGAGATCGATCCGATCTCGCTCGCGATCCGCAGGATGAGGAAGGTCCCGACGATCGCCAGGCCGCCCACGAGCAGCGGCAGGAGCGAGGCGACGAGGCTGCGGAAGAAGAGCAGCGATAGCAGGAAGAGGAGCGGGAACGCGAGCAGCTCGGCGCGGCGAAGATCGGATTCCGTCTGCTTGTTGACCTGCTCCTGGGCGAGCGCGATGCCACCCACCTTGACCCCCGGCTTCCCGTTCAGCTCGTCCGCGATGTTGGACGCGGCGTCCTGCTGGGCCTTGTCGGCGGTCGGGCGCAGGGCGGCGGCGATGTACGTGGCGTCGCCGTCGTGCGAGACGAAGTCGCGCGAGCCCGTGTCGTAGTAGCTCGTTGCGCTGGCCACGGTGTGGCGCCGGCGGAGCTCACGCTCGATCGCCTCGACACGTTGCTTCGTCGCCGGTTCTGCGACCGGCGCGTTCTGCAGGAGGACGATGAGCGACGTCGACCGGTAGCCGTGTGCCTCGAGCAGGTTGTCGGCCTTGACGCTCTCGGTCGCGGGATCGTCCGCGCCGTAGGGATCGAGATGGCTTGCGACCGAGCCTCCGATCCCGACGGCGACGACGAAGAACAGGACGGCGCCGATCGCCACTGAGCGCTGGTGCCGGTAGATGAAACGAGCCAGCCCGTCGAGCATCACGCGCTCCTCCTCTCCTTCGAGACTTGGTCCTCCAGTTCACGCATCGTGCGCTCGCACCACTCCGTCTGCCAGCGGTTGCACTGGATGCCGTACCGCAGCACGTGGTGAGCGAGGCCGATCGGCTTGCCCGTTGCCTCGATCTCCTCCAGCCGCGCGAGCACGCCCTCGTGCTGGCGGCGCTTGGCGTCGAGCGCCCGGATCGCGGCCTCGGGACCAACCGCGTCCGAGAAGAACAGCTTCAAAAGCCCCTCGTCCCGCGTCTCGAACGACTCGGCATCGACAGTCAGCCACGCCCGAAGCTCCCGGCGTCCTGCCGCCGTCAGGCGGTAGGTGTTGCGCCGGCGTCCCCCCTGCGGGTTCGACTTGCCCTCGATCAGGCCCGCCGCGGCCAGACTGCGCAGCTCCGGGTAGATCTGCCCGTAGCTCGCCGCCCAGAAGAACCGGGTCGACTTGTCGACGAGCGCCTTGATCTCGTAGCCGCTCATCGGGCGCCAGGACAGCATCCCCAGGATCACGTAGGCGGTGGGCGAGAGCTCCATATATCGCACAGATATATCGGACTGCGAGCACGGTGTGTGTGCAGGGGGTCACACAAGCATCGGAAAGGACGGCACTCGGGGGTGAAGGACGGCCGCGTGGCGGCGTGGCTGCCGCGTCAATGCAATCTGCATCCGACAGGTGGATGCCGATTGCACCGACCCGGCGCGCAGACCTCCCCTCGCCGCCCTTGCCCTATGCGCTTATCCTCAGCCAGCCATGGCAACGGCAACCGGCGAGATCGTCGTGATGAAGTTCGGCGGCACGTCCGTGGCCGAGCCCGACGACATCCGCCGGGCGGCCCGGCGGATCGTGGCCGCCCGCGAGGAGGGCAAGCGCGTGGTTGCGGTCCTCTCGGCCCGCGGAAAGACCACCGACGGGCTCGTCGACATGGCGTATGAGGTCTCCGACCGGCCGGCGGTGCGCGAGATGGACATGCTGCTCTCTACCGGCGAGCGGATCTCGTGCGCGCTTTGCGCGATGGCGATCCACGACCTGGGCTACAACGCGATCTCGCTCACCGGCTCGCAGGCCGGCATCGTTACGGACTCGTCACACACGAAGGCCCGGATCCTCGACGTGCGAGCGGACCGCATTCGCAGCGCGTTGGACGAGGATCGCATCGTGCTCGTCGCCGGCTTTCAGGGCGTCTCCGGCGACAGCCGCGACGTGACCACGCTCGGCCGCGGAGGGTCGGATACCACCGCCGTCGCGATCGCCGCGGCGCTCGGGGCGGAGGTGTGCCAGATCTACACGGACGTCCGCGGCGTCTACAGCGCCGATCCGCGGCTGGTTCCGAACGCGCGCCTGCTGCCGTTCGTCTCGTTCGAGGAGATGCTCGAGATGGCGGCGTCCGGCGCGCGCGTGCTGCAGCTGCGCTCGGTCGAGTACGCCCGCAACCACGGCGTCCGCATGGAATGTCGAAGCTCCTTCGAGGCAGGCCGGGGTACTCTCGTGCTCTCGGAGCAGGACACGATGGAACGACCCTCAGTGACAGCCGTGACGCATGCCGAGGAGGCCCGGGTGACGCTGACTGGCCTGCGCGACGAGCCCGGCGTCGCCGGGCGGGTCTTCGGGGCGCTTGCCGACGCCAACGTGAACGTCGACATGATCATCCAGAACGAGCCGGTCTCGCCCGACGACGGGGCTGACCTCTCGTTCACGGTCGACCCCGGCGACCTCGAAACGGCGTCGACTGCACTCGACGGCCTCGACATCGCGCAGAACTTAGAGACCCATCCGCGCGTGGGCAAGGTCTCGGTGGTCGGCGCCGGGATGCGCAGCCATCCCGGCGTCGCCGCCAAGGTCTTCCGGACCCTCGGCGACAACGGGATCAACATCGAGATGATCGCCACCTCTCCGATCAAGATCTCGTGCGTGATCGACGCGGCGGAGATTCCGGGGGCGGTAGCGGCGCTTCATGAGGCTTTCGAGCTCGGGACGGACGCCGTGCGCGAGGAGGAGCCAACCGGGGCCGAGCACCGGCCGCGCGTGGCCCCATAGTCATGGCGGACGACGGCTACAGGGTGGGCGTCGTGGGCGCGACCGGCGCGGTCGGTGCCACGATCCTCGAGCTGCTCGCGGCGCGTGGGTTCCCGGTCGCGGAGGTCATTCCCTTCAGCTCCGAACGCTCCGCTGGCACGAGGGTGAGCTATGGCCCGCAGGAGCTCGAGACGAGATCACTCTCAGAGGAGAGGATCAGCGGCCTCGACCTCGTCCTCTCCTCCGCGGGCGGGAAGGTGAGCTCGGAGTGGGCGCCGCGGCTCGTCGAGGCCGGAGCCGTGGTCGTGGACAACACCAGCTTCTGGCGGATGCACGACGACGTTCCGCTGGTGATCGCCGAGGTGAACCCCGACGCGCTGGGCGCTCACCGCGGGATCGTCGCCAACCCCAACTGCTCGACGATGCAGATGCTGGTGGCGCTAGCTCCGGTTCACCGCGCGGTCGGGATGGAGCGGATCGTCGTCTCCACCTATCAGCCGGTGTCGGGCACCGGCCGCCGGGCGATCGAGGAGCTCAAGGCCCAGACCCACGCTCTGCTCCACGAATCCGAGCCTCCGGCGCCCGAGGTGTACCCGCATCGCATCGCCTTCAACGTCATGCCGCAGGTGGAGACATTCAAGGCCGGCGACGACTACACGACCGAGGAGCGCAAGATGATGGCCGAGACCCGCAAGATCCTCGGCGCGAGCGAGGACGAGCTCCTGGTCTCGGCGACGTGCGTCCGGGTGCCGGTGCTGTCGGGCGAGTCGGAATCGGTGAACGTGCAGACGCGCGAGCCCCTGTCGCCGGAGGACTGCCGTCGCCTGCTCGCCTCGGCGCCGGGGGTGGTCGTGGTGGACTCGCCCGGGGACGGCGTCTATCCCTTGGCCACCGAGGCCGCCGGCCGCGACGAGGTGCTGGTTGGCCGCATCCGCCGCGATCCCTCTCATGAGCGCTGCCTGAACATGTGGATCGTGGGAGACAACCTGCGCAAGGGCGCGGCAACGAACGCCATCCAGATCGCGGAACTGCTACACGAGCGCGGACTGGTGCGCGTGCCGGAGAGCGCGGCGGTGGCCGCCGGCTAAGCCGCTTCGGTCTGCGGCTGGCCCACGGGCGCAGGTGCGGCGGCGGGCGGCCGTTCGGAGGCGGGCCGGCGCCTGTCCGCGACGGCGCGGCCGCCAGACGCGCAGCCACTGTGCGGCAACATACGAGCCGAGGACGAGCAGCATCGCCCCGAACTGCGCCACGAGCGTCTCCACTGTCGGGTAGAGGGCGAACCACGTCCCGGCCCAACCGGGGAAGCTCAGGGCCGGAGTCTGGGTCGTCGAGATCCAGCCGGCGAGCTGCATCTCGTTGACCTCCTCGCCGACCATCACGAATAGGACCATCGCGAGCAGGACGCCCGTGATGATCAGAAGCCGTTTGTACGGGAGGCGCTCGTGTAGCACGAAGGTGATCACCCCGACCGCCGCGGTGAACAGGAGGCCGAGCGTCGCCCCCTCGAGCACGACGTCCGACCCGTAGGAGACGCGCAGGCCCTGGAGGAAGAGCACGATCTCAAAGCCTTCGCGATAGACGGACGTGAAGCCCAGGAGCCCGATCCCGATGAGGGTGCTTCGAACCATGACCTCGCCGGAGCCGGCCTCCACCGCCCGCTTCTTGCGCCGGTTGTGGTGCGCGATCCAGCCGGTCCAGTAGACGCGGTGGAAGAACCAGTTCATCACCAGGAGAAGCACGAGGATCGCCGGGATGCCGGTCGCGGCCTGCGCGTCCAGGCCGGGGTCCCCGAACATTCCGATCAGCCAGACGGCGCCGAACCAGGTGGCGACGGTCGCAAGCGCGGCGAGGATTCCGCCCACGGCGACCGGCCGGCGGTAGGCCCGGTTGCCGCCGAGGAGGCCGGCGGTGATCGCCGCGAGGACGAGGATCGTCTCCAGTCCCTCCCGGAAGACGAGCACGGCGCTGTCGATCACCGCGCTGGTCGCGCTCATCCGGACCCCCGGCGCGGTCGGATCCGGCGGGCCGCCCTCCGCTCGCCAGCCGAGGATCACCGCCATCACGGCGACGGCCAGCACGACGAGCACCCAGACCATGAAGCTCCGCGATCGCGCCGGCTTTACCGCGGTTGCGGCTGACCTCTGCCGGGTAGGAGAGGGATCGCTCACCGGAGCCGGACCCTAGCACACGACTTAGGGCACCCTAATACCCACCACGGTAACAGGCGTGACGAGCGGCATCTGGGCGCAGAAGAGCCGCGTCTCGCCATCCCCTCCCTCTACGATCGCGGCCCTTGTTCGGCGCCTACGCATCCGTCGCGCTCGTATGCGCGGGCTCGCTGGTGGTGGGCCAGGCCACCCTCTGGCTCTGCGGGCGCCGCGAATTGACCTGGCTCTCGGGACCCGTCGGTCTCGCCGCGCTACTGGTCGCAAGTGGCCTCGCGATCAAGCTGCCCGGCCACGGCACGGCAGTGGCGATCGTGGCAGCCGTCCTGATCGCCGCGTCGATTGTGACGCTCGTCCCACTCCGGCAGGCGACGCCGCGCACTCGACCGGGCATGCCGGCGCTCGCCCTGGCATCCGCCGCCCTCGCCGTGATCGCGGCCTCGATCCCGTTCATCGCGAACCAGCGGATCGGGATCCTGGGCGTCGGGCTCGTCAACGACGACATGGCCTCCCACCTGTTGATCGCCGACTGGCTCAACACGCATGTCGGGCAGATGCCTGTGCTGATCCACCAGGGGTATCCAGTCGGGCCCCACGCCCTGGTGGCTGGGCTGAGCGAGACGCTCGACACCGGGCTCGTCGAGGCCTTCGCGGGCCTCACGCTCGCTCTCCCGGCCCTCACCGCGCTCGTCGCGTTCGAGGTGCTGGGTGGCCTGCGACCGGTGAGTCGCCTCCTCGCCGCGGCGCTCGTATCGCTCCCGTACCTGATCACCGCGTACCTAGCGCAGGAGGCGTTCAAGGAGCCGATCATCGCGCTGTTCCTCCTCGGCTTCTCGCTGCTGCTCCCGTCTACCAGTTCGCCCAAACGGGCGATCCCGCTCGGCGTGATCGCCGCGGGAGCCGTCTACACCTACAGCTTCCCGGGGCTCTTCTGGCTCGCGGCCGCAGCGGCGATCTACGTTGTGATCGGGCTCCTTGCGCGGCGCGCGGCGGCACCGGCGACTGCCGGCCTGTGGGCCGCCAGCGCGGTGATCGGCGTGGTCGCGCTCCTGACGGCCCCGGAGTGGACGCGAATGGTGGACTTCGGCGACTTTCGCGCCTTCCGGACGTCGAATCTCAGCGGCGGGCTTGGAAACCTGCGCCACCACCTCTCACCGCTCGAGGCGCTCGGGATCTGGCCCACCAGCGAGTTCCGGCTTGCCGCCTCGGATTCGAGCCATCCCGCCGCCTTCTACGCGGGCGCGGCGGTCGCCGTCGCGGCGCTGATGGTCGCGATTCCGCGCTTCGTGCGGCGGTACGGCGCGGCGGTCCCGGCCGCGCTGGGCGCAGCGGTGCTGGGCTACGCCGGCGCGCGCCTCTTCGGAACGGTGTACACGAGTGCCAAGGCTCTCGCGATTGCCGCTCCGCTCATCGCGCTGATCGCGTTCGGGGGGCTGCTGGGTCCGGACGGCTCAACCCGCCGGCGCTGGTTCGCAACCAGCCGCGCCCGCTCCGGGCGGGCGCCGGGGCTGGTTTCTTCACCCACACGCCATCCGGGCTCACTCGAAACCAGCCGCGCCCGCTCCCGGCGGGCGCCGGGGCTGGTTTCTTCAGCCGGTCGCCGTCCGGGCTCGCTCGCCGGCGCGCTGGCGCTGGTCCTGGCGGCGGGCATGGCCGTATCGAGCTTCCTGGTCCTGCGGCAGGCGCCAGTCGGCCCGACAAGCCACGCCGACCAGCTCGCGGAGCTGCGGCCGCTCGTGCAGGGGAAGAAGGTGCTGTTCCTCGGCCGCGACAACTTCATCTCGTACGAGCTTCGCGGGGTCCGACCCTACACGGCGGTCCGCAACTACTACGACCCCAACTACGTGAAGCCCGACCTGCGGTTGAGGGACGTCTTTCGCAAGTTCGACTTCGACTCGGTGACGCCGGCCACGCTGGACCGGTTTCCGTTCGTGATCACGACCCGCGCCGGATACGCGAGCGGTCCACCGCCGACCTTTATGCCGGTGCGAAAGACGCCGGACTTTGTGCTGTGGAAGCGCACCGGTCCCGCCGGCCCACGTCGCGTGCTCGATGAAGGCGATCACCCCGGCGTCACGCTCGACTGCTCCGGTGGCCGCCGGCGCCTGCCAGGGCGCGGCGAGGCGACAGTGTTCGCGAAGACGCCGGTGGTGGGCGGAACCTGGTCGCCGGGCCCGACGGTGGATGCAGGATCGCCGGTGACCCAGACTCTCGAACTGCCGGCCGGAAGCTGGGAGATCTCGATCCAATACGACGCGACGCAGCCGCTTTTGGTGTCGGCGCCGGGCTTCTCCGCCAAGCTTCCCGCGAATCTCGACTATCGCGGCTCGGTGCCCTACTTCCCAGTGGGCCGCCTGGTCGTCCGGCACGCGAGTCCAGTCCGCTTCACGGTCGCCGTGCAAAGCCCGCCGTTCCTCGGCCGGGTCCTGGGGACGAAGGCCGAGGCGCACCTCGGAGCGATCGCCGCGAGCCCGGCCGGGACGGGTGGTCCCATGCCCGGGGAGGCGGAGCGCAGGCTCCGGCTGGCTCGCGCCTGCGGGCGCTACGTCGACTGGTTCGAAACCAGCCGCGCTGATTCCCGATGAGCGCATGGGCTGGTTTCTCACCCGTTCGCCATCCGGGCTCACTCGAAACCAGCCGCGCTGATTCCCGATGAGCGCCTGGGCTGGTTTCTCACCCGTTCGCCATCCGGGCTCACTCCCACCACCGGCGCGCTGAACCGAATATAAGCCGGACATGGATCTCGGATTCGGCGAGGCGATCCTTCTGCTCGGCGCGTTGCTGGCCGTGGCCGCGGCGCTCTCCGGAGTGATGCGCGGGACCGTGCTTTCGATCGCCATTCTCGCCGTGGCGCTCGGCATCGCGCTGGCCCTCGCCGACGTGGTCTCCGTCGAAGCCGACGCGCCCGGCGTCGCGGAAGTCATCGAGATCGCGCTGATCCTGACGCTGTTCTCGGATGGCCTGTTCGTCGAGCGCGAGCTTCTGTGGGTGCATTGGAGCCCCGTCACCCGCGCGATCCTGATCGCGATGCCGCTCACGCTGGTGCTGCTGGGCCTGATCGCCCATACGGTTATCCCCGGGTTGTCATGGGCCGAGGCGTTTCTGCTCGCGGCGGTGCTCACCCCCACGGATCCCGTCGTCACATCGACCGTGGTGACCTCGCAGCGGGTTCCGGCGCTCGTTCGTCACACGCTCAACCTCGAATCGGGCCTGAATGACGGCCTGGCGCTTCCGTTCGTCCTGTTCTTTCTGATCCTCGCTCAGCCGGGCGGCGACGCCGGCAGCGAGGGGGCGCGGCTGGTCGGTGAGGCCGCGTTCGGCGCCTTCCTCGGCGTCCTGCTCGGGCTCGTCGGCGGCCGCCTGCACAACCATCTCCCGGCGGGAGGGCTCACGCGCCGTTACGAGGGCATCTACGCGGTGGGGTTTGGCCTGGCGGCTTTCGGTGTGGCGGACGTGACCTTCGGGAACGGATTCATTGCGGCCTTCGTCACCGGCATCACGATGGGAGTCGCCGAGCACGAGATTCCCGAGGCGTTCGTCGACTTCGCCGAGAACGTCAGCGCGATCTCCCAGGTGATCACATTCTTCATCTTCGGCGCGCTCATCGCCGCCACCGGCTACGAAGGCGCCATCTGGAGGCTCGCGATCTTCGTGGTGCTGGCGCTGATCGTCGCGCGCCCGCTGGCAATCCTTGTGTCCTTCCTCCGCAGCCGCCTGCCGGGACCGCAGAAGGCCTTCATCGCATGGTTCGGTCCCAAGGGGGTCGCGTCGATGCTGTTCGCTCTCTTTGTCCTGAAGTCGTCGGTCGAGCAGGGCGATCTGATCTTCGACGTCGCCGCTTTCACGATCCTGTGCTCGATCGTGGCCCACGGCCTCACCGACACACTCGGCGCGAGCTGGATCGAACGGCAGATGCGCCGCCGGACCGAACAGGAGCGCGGGCCGCAGGAGGAGGTGCCGGGCCAGATGCTCGGCTAGTAGGGGCGCCAGGGCCGCCGCGGAGGAGGGGGCGCCCGGCCGCATTGGGGGCTTTTACCACCAGATGGCGTGGCTAGTCCGCCACGGCGAGCTCGCAGAGCGTGGGCGTTGGCTCGCGAGCAACACGGGGTGATCGCTCTCTTTCAACTGTTGGCCCTCGGATATACCCGGCGCGCGGTCGAGCACAGAATCGCGACTGGCCGGCTTCATTCGATCTATCGCGGCGTCTATGTGGTCGGGCGGCCAGAGGTCAGTCGGAAGGGGCGGTGGATGGGAGCGGTGCTCGCCTGCCGCCTCCAGGTCGCCCTGAGTCACGACGCTGCGGCCGCTCTCTGGCGGATCTGTCCCGAGCGCGGAAACGTCATCCATGTCGTCGGTCCACGCGCGCAGGACCACCGGCACCAGGGGATCGTCGCCCACCGCAGTCGGACGCTCGCGGAAGCCGATCTGACTCGCCGCGAGAACATCCCGGTCACCAGCGCGCTGCGCACGCTCATCGACCTTGCGCCGCGGCTGCCCGCACGCGCGCTGGAGGCCGCGATCAACGAAGCCGACAAGCTGGATCTGATCGAGCTCTCGGCGCTTCGGAAGGCGCTGGAGGAGCGCAGAGGGCAACGAGGGGTGGCGGCGTTGCGGAAGATCCTCGACCGGGACGAGTTCGTGCTGACGGATTCCGAGCTCGAGCGCCGGTTCTTGCCGATCGCCAAGCGCGCGGGGCTGGCACCGCCCTTGACGCAGCAGTGGGTCAACGGATTCCGCGTGGACTTCTACTGGCCCGAGCTAGGCCTCGTAGTCGAGACCGACTGGCTGCGCTACCACCGGACCCCGAGCGAGCAGACGAAGGACCGCCTCCGGGACCAAGCCCACATCGCGGCCGGCCTCACCCCGCTGCGATTCACGCATTGGCAAGTGCGTTACGACCCGATGCATGTCAAGCGGACGCTGCGCGGCGTTCGCAGTCGCCATCGGGGAACTTAGCCACGCTCTGGCGTGGCAAAGTCCCCCAATGCCGCCGGAGGGGGACATGTGGCCGAGGAGAGCCGCGGATTCCACCTCGGGTGGCGGCTTCGGCGCCTGCGGTGTCGCCTCGCCGGACTCCACGCTGCCTACGCGGCGACGGCGCCCGCCAGCCGCGACTCGACCCATTCCGTCGCCGCGATGTGAGTGCCCATTCCGAGCTCCTTGGGCTCGAATCCGAGGGCGAGCCCGACGAGCTGCGGCAGGTGGAGGATGGCCAGTCCGAGGTCCCGGCCGACCACCTTCGCGGCCTCGGGCTGCTGCATGTCGAGGTTCAGGTGGCAGAGCGGGCAGGGCGTGACCAAGCAGTCCGCTCCCGCGTCCAGCGCGTCGCCGATGTGCGTGCCGGCCTGGCGCAGCGACGTGTCGCGGTTCATCGTGATCACCGGGAAGCCGCAGCACTTGCGTGCGCCGTCGTACTCGACGGGCGTGCCGCCCAGCGCCTCGATCAGCCACTCCAGGTAGAGGTCGCGGTCGGGGTGCTCCTCGTAGCCGATCCGGTGCTTCGGCCGGATGATGTAGCAGCCGTAGAAGGGGCCGACCCGGAGCTCGGACAGCGGCCGCGTGACCCCTTCCTTCAGCCGGTCGAGGCCGTAGTCCTCGACCAGGATCCAGAGGAAGTTCTTGTTGGTCCAGCCGTCCCCGCCCTTCACGTACTCGAGGCCCTCGTCGGCCAGCGCCGCGTTGATGTGGGCGCGGTAGGCGGCGTCCGCGTCGAGGCGCTGCTGGCATTCCGACTGCGCCCCCTGGCACGTCGAGCAGATGTTCATCATCGCAAGGCCCGTGCTCTGCGCCAGCGCGAACGTCCGCGCGTTGAGCGTGTCCGCCAGCTCCTGGTTGTGCTCGGCGATCACGCCCGCGCCGCAGCAGTTGGCGCGGTCGAGCTCGAGCAGCTCGATGCCGAGGCGGTCGGCCACCAGCGCCATCGACCCGTGCAGCTCCGGCGTGAACCCGCGGGAGACGCAGCCCGGCCAGTAGGCGAGCTTCAGATCGCTCACGAGAGCCGCTCCTCCTCATCGGGCTCGGGCTCGATGTCCGCCTCCGGCGTGGCCGCCGACCGGCCAGCCGTCTCGGCGCCGCCCTCGGTCAACCTGTCCATCCTCTGGCCACCGCCGCCGACGGCGGAGGACAGCGGCTCCGCCGTCTCGTCGGGCTCGGGTTCGACCTCCTCCTCGCCGGTGATATAGAGGTTGAGCTCCTCGCGGTGCTCCTCGGCGTGCGAGTAGACGCGCTTGACGTGCTTCTGCGCGTCGCCCGGAAGCTTCGGATGCACGCCCGGGATGAGCTTGGCCAGCGAGCGCATCTTTCCGGTGCGGATGCCGCGCACCGCGGTCGGCAGCGAGCCCAGCAGCCCCTTGATCGCGCCGGACGTCGGCATCAGCTTGCCGACGACGCCCTGGGCGTAGGACTCCTGGAGGAGCAGCGACTCGTCCAGCGTTCCCTTGCGCTCGATGATCTTGGTGAAGGCGAGCTCGTGGCGGCGGCCGTTGTTTGTGTCGTCGATGTCGTGGCCGTGGCCCGCCGCCCTGCGCAGCCGCATGATCTGGTCCATCGGCGCGACCCCCTTCGGGCACGCGTCCACGCACTGGAAGCAGTGCGTGCAGTCGTAGATGCCGTGCGGGTTGTGGGCGAGGTCGTACAGGCGCGCCCTCGTCTGGGCGTCGCGCGGGTCGCCTACGAATCGGTAGGCCTTGGCGAGCGCGGCGGGGCCGATGAACTCGGGATCGGCCTCCATCGAGAGACACGCGGAGACGCAGGCTCCGCACTGAATGCACGCCATCGCCTGGGTCACGTCGATCATCGACTCCGGCGTGACCACGTACTCGCGCTCGGGCGGATCCCCCTCCGGGAGGAGCCAGGGCGTGACCTGCCGGACCTTCTCCCAGTGGGTGGACTCCATGTCCGTCACGAGGTCCTTGACCACCGGCATGTTCCCCATGGGCTCGACGACGATCGGCGCATGGCCGTTTCGCGACCGGCGGTCCGCGGCGTGCTGGGCCTCTTCGAGCTGGGTCTTGCAGGCCAAGGTCGACTGGCCGTTGATCTTGGTTCCGCAGGATCCGCAGATGGCGGCGCGGCACGAGCAGCGCACGACCAGCGTGCCGTCCTGCTCGTCGCGCACCTTGAGCAGGCCGTCGAGGACCGAGAGGTCCGGGTCGAGGTCGACCGTGAATTCCTGCCAGTACGGCGGCTGGCGAGTCTCCGGCTGGTAGCGCCGCACCTTGAGCGTGTACTCAGGCATCGCTTCTCACATTAGATGACTGAGTCCCTATGCACGGGGGTCGGATTCAGTCCTGTCAGTAGGTCCGCTCAGCGGGCTCCCACTGCGTGATCGTGACCGGGGAGTAGCTCACGTCCGGGGTCCCGTCCGCCCCCGAAACGAGATCGATGTGCTTGAGCCACTCCTCGTCGTTTCGCTCCGGGAAATCGGTGCGGTACTGAGCGCCGCGGCTCTCGGTGCGGTGCAGGGCGGCGACGCACGTGTACTCCGCCTGGTCGAGCATGAATCCGAGCTCGATCGCCCCGAGAACGTCCTGGTTGAATACCCTGCCGCGGTCGTCGATGTAGGCGTGAGGCAGCTCCTCCTGGAGGCGCTTGACGGTGTCGAGCGCGGTCTCGATCCCCTCGCGGTCGCGGAAGACGGCGAGGTACCTGTCCATGGTCTCGCCAAGTTCCTTTCGAAGCTCCGAGGTGCGACGGCTGCCGGGATTGCGCGCAACGAGCTCGGCGATTCCCCGCTCCTCGTCGGCCAGCAGCGATTCCGAGGCTCGCTCGACATCGATCTGCTTCGCCCTGGTAGCGGTGTGCTCGCCCGCCCGGCGGCCGAAGATGAGGGTGTCGAGCAGGGAGTTGGCGCCGAGGCGGTTGCCGCCGTGGACCGAGACGCACGCGACCTCGCCCGCCGCGTAGAGGCCTGGGACCGCGGTCGCGCCGTTCGCATCCGTCTTCACGCCGCCCATCGTGTAGTGGTTGCCCGGCTTGATGTGGATCGGCTCGCGCGTGATGTCGACGCCCGCGAAGTCCCGGCCGACGAGCACGATCTCCCGCAGCGCCTCGTGGATCCGCTTGCGAGGCACGACGGTGATGTCGAGGGCGACTGTGCCGTCCGGAAACCCGCGCCCCTCGTTGATCTCGGTCATCTCCGCGCGCGAGACGACGTCGCGCGAGGCGAGCTCCATCTTGTTCGGGGCATAGCTCTCCATGAAGCGCTCGCCCTTGGCGTTCAGGAGGTGGGCTCCCTCGCCGCGCGCCCCCTCCGTGATCAAAAAGCCCTTCTTGGCGAGCGTCGTCGGGTGGTACTGGATCATCTCCATGTCCATCAGCGGCGCCCCGATGCGGTAAGCCATCGCGATGCCGTCGCCGGTGCAGATCAGCGCGTTGGTGGTCGGCTGCCAGATCTGCCCGTTGCCGCCGGTGGCGAGGATCACGTTCTTCGCCTCGAACAGCTCCATCGACCCGTCGGCGACGTTTCGGAGCACCGCGCCGACGCACTGGCCGTCGTCGTCGAGCACGAGCCTGGTGGTGAAGTACTCCTCGTAGCGCGAGATCTGGGCGGAGTACTTCATGAGCTGCTCATAGAGCACGTGCATGATCGCCTGGCCGGTGATGTCGGCGACGTAGTAGGTCCGCGCCTGCGACGCGCCGCCGAAGGCCCGCGTGCCCAGCTTGCCCTCCTCGTTGCGGTGGAACGTGACGCCCAGGTGCTCGAGGTGCAGGATCTCGCCGGGCGCCTCGCGGCACATGATCTCGATCGCGTCCTGATCGCCTAGGTAGTCGGAGCCCTTGACCGTGTCAAAGGCATGCGACTCCCAGCTGTCGCCCGGCTGGAGAGCGGCGTTGATCCCGCCCTGGGCGGCGTTCGAGTGCGAGCGCACCGGGTGGACCTTGGAGACGATCCCGACCGACACGCCCTGCTCGGCCGCCGCCAGCGCCGCCCGCTGTCCGGCGAGCCCCGCCCCGATCACCAGTACGTCGTGCTTGGGCATGGACGTGCGATCCTATCTCCACATGGCCGGGGCCTGGGTCAAACTCCCGGCGTACCGCCCGGCCGGTCGCCCCGATCTGCGGAAAGCGCGCGGCGCAGCACGCGGCCCACCTGGTCGGCGGTTATCACTCCGCGCAGGTGGCCGTCCTCGTCAACCGCCATCACGGCCCCCAGGCGCTTGAGCGCGTCGTTGCCCAGCAGCGACTCGATCGGCGCGTCGTCGCGGACGCGCAGCGTGCCGGTGGAATCGGCCTCGAACACCTCGCGGACGGTCGAGGAAGGGCGGGCCGGCTCCGGCACGGCATCGGCCGCCCCGCGCTCGATCAGGCCGAGGAACCGCTGCGCGGCGTCCACGACCGGGAACCACGGCCAGCGGTAACGAAGGAAGTACTCGTCCAAGGCACGCTCCACGCTCGCGTCCTC
>JBKPHA010000085.1:0-14050 GCA_046729615.1 Actinomycetota bacterium | reverse complement strand
ATCCGCAGCCCCTTGGGCTTGACTGGGACGAGCTCCTCGCGCTCGGTCGACCGCTGGTTGCTGCGCCCAACCTCCTCGGGGTTTCCGTCGCTGATTTCAACCTGGACCGCGACGCCGAGAACACCCACGTCGCTCGCACCGCCGAGGCGCTTGCGTTGCTCTGCGGCGCGGGATGATCGCCGACGTGTCTGCGCGCCCACCGGCGAGTTCGCCGATTGCCTGCAAGCGCGGATGGCGGCGCCGGCAGAGGCCGAGCGCACCGACCCCGGCCCGTGGCGAAGCCGATCAGTGGCATCCGGCTCGCGCTGTGGGCGCTCGCTCCCGCCTTGGGCAGGCTGCTCCGGCGGACCCTCGCTCTTCCGGAGGCGGTGATCCTCCACCTCGCTCCGCTTCGTCTCACTGGGTGCGTGCGATCTGGTGGCGGGCGCGGTCCAGGTCCTCGGGCGTGTCGACGTCATCGGGCCGGCAGAGGTGGGCGCACTCGAGCTCCCACACCCCTGATGCTGCGAGCAGGTCGCGGGCGCCCGCGTCGCCGCGCAATCCCTCGATCGCCCCGAACAGCTCCCGCTTGATCAGCACCGGGTGGCCGGCGCGACCGGCATAGGTGGCACGCGCGGCCGGGGCCGGAGCGTCCACCTGGTCTGCGATCGCCGCGATCACCTGCGGCGTGATGAACGGCTGGTCGCCGAGCGTGACCACGATCGCGTCGGTCTCGGCGAGCGCCCTCACTCCGGCCCGCAGCGACGCGGAGATCCCCTCCCGCCACCGATCACAGACCACCGTCTCGACCTCGGCGAGGTTGGCGCTCGCCGCGATCTCCGCGGCATGGGCACCGAGCACGACGACGATCCGCTCGATCGCCGGCACGGCCAGCACCGCACCCACCGCGTGCTCGAGGAGCGAGACGCCGTCCAGCTCGGCGGCGAGCTTCGTGCCGCCGAATCGCCGGCCCTCGCCGGCGGCGAGCACGAGGCCGCCGATCAGGTCCCGACCTCGTGGATTCGCCCGGCGCCCTGGCTGAGCCGGCCGCCGTCGTGGCCTTTGCGCACCGCGACGACCTCGGCCATGATCGAAAGCGCCGTCTCCTCGAGGCTTCTCGCACCGAGGTCGAGCCCGATCGGCGCGGCGAGGCGGTCCAGCTCCGCGTCGCTCATCCCCCCACCAGCAACCGCTCGCCCCGGCGTAACCGCGCGCGGCGACTGCCCATCGCTCTGACGTAGGCGGCGTCGGAGCGGAGCGCGATCCGCAACGCGGCGTCGTCGAGCTTCGGGTCGTGGGTGAGGATCGCGATGTAGGTGGCCCGGTCGATCCCCAGCCGCGCAAACGCCTCGTCGGGCCAGGCCACGACGATCTCCTCCGCCTCGGGGAAGCGCTTCGGAGTCGCGAACGGGGCGCGTGGGTCGCACACGTACGGCGGCCAGCCGGCGGCCCGGGTCAGCTGGCATAGCGCAGCCGTGTAATCGACTGCGCCGAGGATCAGCAGGCGCGGCGGCCGCGCGACGACGTCGATTGAACACCTCCGCGTCCGCGAGCTCGCGCAGCTCCGAGCGCTCAGCCCAAAGCAGCTCCTCACAGGATTGCCGCGCGGCGTCGTCCAAGGCCGCGTCGCCGAGCCCTCCCAAGGCGGAGCCGTCCTCGCGCACGAGCAGCTTGCCGCCGAGCCGCCGATGGCCCTGCGGTCCGACCACTGTGGCGAGGGCCCCGCGGGCGTCGGTGCGCGCAAGCCGCGCGAGTTCCGTCCACGGGCTCGCGCCCTCGTCGCAGCCCCCCGAGACCGCGCCGGCGATCGTGCCGTGCTCGTGATCGCCATCTTCGCCCCCGGCGGCCGCGGGGCCGAGCGCCGCGCGTTGACGACGGTGGCGATCGCGATTCGCTCACCGGCCGCCGTCCACCTCTCAAGCTCGTCCAACACTTCCCTCATTGCTCCTCCTTGGTCGTCGATTGTGTCGAACGAGGGAGTGCGGGCGACGGCGACCGTGAAGGCGACCTCGGTGATGATCGAGAGGGAGCCGGATTGAGAGGGTGCGGGCGTGGTGGTGGCGTCCCGGCCGCCGCGGCGCTGGCGGGATGCGGAGGGGACAGCGGAAAGGCTGAAAAATCCTCGCATCAGGAGAGACTTCTTGGAATAGCGGGGCGGGATTTGAACCCCACGACCTCCGCATTATGAGCCCGACGTTGTCACGCCGCGTGGCGGACTGATCGCAGCCGGCGGTCTGGACAGCCGCAGACCTAGGACTCGCCCGGTGCTGGCGGCTGGTAATCGCCGCCCCACCCCTCAGCGACCGCCGCCCGCACCACCCGACGGCTGAGCACGGCGACCAAATTGCGCTTGTAGTCGATCGAGCCGTTGGCATCCTCGATCGGGTCGGCGGCGTTGGCGGCGAGCTCGGCCGCGCGGCCGAGTGCCTCATCGAGGTCGGCAATCGGGATGCCGTCGAGGAGCTGCTCCGCTCCCTCAGCTCGGGCGGCGACGACGCCCGCCGAGCCGACCGCGAGGCGCGGGTCGGCGATCCGGTCGTCGTCGACGCGCAGGCGGCAGGCGACGGTGATCGCGGGGCGCTCGTGGAGGACGAACTTGTCGTGGACGATCGACGTTCCGGGCGGGAGCTCGGGGACGAGGACGGCGGTGAGGAGCTCGCCGGGCTCCAGCGCGTTCTCGAACGGGCCCTGGACGAAGTCGGCGGGGGCGATGCGGCGCGGCTCGGCGCCGCCGTGGCGGGCCTCGAGCGCGCCGTCCATGACGAGCAGGAAGGTACCGGGGTCGGAGTGAGGATCGGCGAAGCAGAGGTTGCCGCCGATCGAGCCCATCGTGCGCACCCGGAGATTGCCGACCCCGCGCTCCATCTTTGCCAGGGCCGGCCAGCCGGCGCGCACGGCCGGGTGGCGCTCGATCGCGCGGTGGGTCTCGGCGGCGCCAATCCGGAGCTCTCCGTTCGATTGCTCGATCCCGCGCAGCTCGCCGATCGCCTTGAGGTCGATCACGTGCGGGTACTCGGCGAGGCCGAACTTGAACAGCAAAAACAGCTCGGTGCCGCCGACGTAGGCGATGGCCTCGTCGCCGTAGCGCTCGAGGAGCTCGGTCGCCTCCTCGACGGTCGCCGGGCGGTGGCGCTCGAAGGGCGGGAGCGCGGTCAAGCAGGCACTGCCTCGGCGCTCTCCGAGAGCACCTGCATGGTCGCCTCCGCCCCGGCCCCCACGTCCACGTCGACGCCGAGGTCGAGCAGCCCGCGGCCGAGGGCCGAGACCGCCACGTACGGGTAGAGCGACCGCGCCCCGGGCCCCATGTGGCCGAGCCGGAAGAGCTTGTCCGTGAGCTCGCCGTAGCCGCCGGAGAGCATCACCCCGTAGCGCTCGCGGATGTGGGCCAGGGTCGGCTTGACCTCGACGCCCTCCGGGCAGCGGATCGCCGTCACGCAGTTGGCGGCGTACTCCTCGCTCTTCGGCCAGAGCTCGACCCCCATCGCCTTGACGCCCTCACGGCAGGCGCGAGCGGCGGCCGCATGGCGGGCGATCACGGCCTCGAGGCCTTCGTCGAGGCACTCGCCGACCGCGGCGTGGATGCCGTTGATGTCGGAGACCGAGGGGGTGTAGGGGTACTTGACCCGGCCACCTCGGATCCAGGTGTCGCGCCAGTCGAGCAGCGAGAGATAGGTGCCGCGGGGGGCGTTGGGGTTGCGCTCGATCGCCGCCCAGGCGCCCTCGCCGACCACGCAGAGCGACATCCCCGGCGGCCCGGCGAGGCACTTTTGCGGCCCGCCGATCGCGATGTCGACGCCCCACTCGTCGGTAGCGAGCTCGGTGCCGCCGACCGCGGAGACGACGTCGGCGAACATGATTGCGCCCGCCCGCTTGGTAAGCGGGCCGATCTCGGCGAGGGGGTTCTCGACCCCCGACGGGGTCTCGGAATGAACCAGGGCGACGAACTCGATGTCGCCGTGGCGCTCGAGCTCCTCGCCGACCTGGGCGGGATCGAGCGCCTCGTCGTATGGGACCTCGACCTCGATCACCTCGCCCCCGTACTCGCGAAGCCAGTCGCCGAACCACTTCGCGTAGACGCCGGAGACCAGGTTCAGGCACTTCATCCCCGGGCTGACGACGCCGCGCGCGGCGGCCTCGATCCCGAGCACCGCCTCGCCCTGCATGAGGACGACGTCCTTTTCGGTGCGAAACAGCTCCCCGACCAGGCGCTCGGTCTCGCGAAAGCGCTCCTGAAAGACGGGGTCGTAGTCGAAGATCATCGGCAGGCCCTGGGCCTGCTGGACGCGAACCGACGACATCGTCGGCCCGGCGCTCAAAGTGAAGTCGGGCTCATGCATTGGTATCTCCTCCTCTGCGTCCGAAGATTCGCTTGAGGCGCCCCCAGAGCACCCGCGCCATCAGCCGAATGCCGCCGATCGGCTTCGCGCGCGCCGGCGCCTCCACCGCTGGCCCGGCCGGACCGCTAGCGCCCGCCTCGGCCGGCGCGAGCCGCCCCGCGATGCAGCCCGCCATGTCGGCGACCAGGCGCTTGGCGACGTCGTCTACCATCCCGCGCCCCATCTGCGCGGCGCGGCCGGTGAGCTTTACGTCGGTCACCGTCTCGACCACCGAGCCGGCGCCACCGGCGGCGACCGTCATCGTCATCTGAGCCATCGCCGAGCCCTGGCCGCGCTGCTCGCGCACGTCGGCTACCAGCACGGCGCGCCGGGCGGCGTCGTCCTGCTGTTCGACCCGCACCTTGCCGCGGTAGTTCATCTGCATCGGCCCGACCCGGACCGCGATCGTCGCCGGGTGCGAGCCGTCCTCCTCGCGCGATCCCACCTCACCGCCGGGAATGCAGGCTGCGACCCGCTCGACGTCGACCAACAATTCGTAGGTCTCGGGCGGCGCGGCGGGCACCTCGAAGTCCGTCTCGATCCTCATTGCCTCGAATCACCCCGCACGGCCGTGGCTCACTTCTCCCCCCGCACGTAGGGCAGCGCCAGCGCCGAGGGCAGATACGAGCGACGGGCGAAGAGGACGAGGACGACGATGACGACGATGAAGGGCAGCATCTGCACGTAGTCGGTCTGGATGTCGACCCCGATCAGCTGCAGGGCGGTAGCGATCGAGAGCGAGAGCCCGAAGAGGACCGCGCCGACGATCGTCCACGGCGCCCTGCCGCGCGAGAGCATCGCGATCACGATCGCGATGAAGCCAGCGCCCTGGGTGATGAAGGGGGTGAAGCTGCCGGCGCCGATGATGACCAGATACGCACCGCCGAGGCCGCCCATCGCCCCGCACCAGAGCGTCGCCCAAGTGCGGGTCGCGGCGACGCTCACCCCGGCCGCGTCGAGCGCCTCCGGCCGCTCGCCCGCCGCCCTGACGCTGAGCCCGGCCGAGGTTCGGCGCAAGATCCAGCCGACGACGAAGGCGAGGGCGATGCCGATGTAGACGATCGTGTGCTGGCTGAAGAGGCTTTCGCCGAGGATCGGGATCTCCTTCAGTCCGGGGATCGCGAGTTCGGACGGCGAGCCGAGGCTGGGCCGCGACTCCGCGTAGGCGGCATCGTGGATGAGGCTCGTCGCCCCCTCGGCGAGGAGGATGATCGCGATCCCGATCACGATCTGGTCGAGGTTCATGCGCACGCAGCAGACGGCCATGATCAGCGCTCCGGCCGCTCCGGCGACGAGCCCGGCCGCCATCCCGAGCCACTCCGAGCCGGTGTTGTAGGCAACCACGAAGGCGAGGAAAGCGCCGAAGAGCATGTAGCCTTCGAGGCCGACGTTCAAGACCCCGGCCTGCTCGGAGACGAGCTCGCCGAGGCTAGCGAAGAGCAGGGGCATGGCCGCCACCAGGGCGCCCGAGATGAGCGCCGTGAGGAACTCCTGGCTCAGCAGGTCGCTCACGGCGAGCGTGCCTCCCCCGCGCCGACCGTCGGGCGCGGCTCGCCGGCCGGCGCGCCCTCGCCGCCGGGGCGCACCCGCTCGGCTAGCTCGGCCGGCACGTAGCGCATCCCGAGTCCCATGCGCACGCGCACGTACTCGATCACCGCCATGAAGAGCAGCATGAGCGCGACGAGGACGAGCAGGATGTCGCTCGTGATCTCGGCCTCCCGCGCGGCAGACTCGCCGCCGATCTGAATCACCGAGAAGAGAATCACCAGGACCAACGAGCCCAGCGCGTTGAGCCGGGCCAGGAAGACGAGCGGGATCACGAGCAGGCCATACGCGGGGTTGAAGTCGGCCCGGAAGGAGCCCTGCACGCCGAGGATCTCGACCGCCCCCGAGAGGCCGATCAATGCGCCGCTGATCGCGAATGCGACGATCGTGAGCCGCAGCGGGTTGAGCCCCGCGTGGAGGGCCGCCCGCGGGCTGGCGCCGAGGATCCGCAGGCGCAGGCCGAGCGAGGTCCGGGTCATCAAGACGTGCACGACGACGATCGCGATCACCGCGATCACGAAGCCGAGGTGGATGCGGGTGTCGAAGAGCAGCGGGAAGCGCTGGTCGAAGGGGAGCACGTCGGTCCGCGCCACGCCGAGGACGTCGGTCCGAAACGGCCCCTTGACGAGCACGTTGGCGACCCCGATGCCGATGAACGACATCATCAGCGTGGTGATGATCTCGTTGACCCCGTAGCGGCCGCGAAGGACGGCCGGGATCAGGGTCCAGGCACCGCCGGCGAGCATCGCAATCGCCATCGTGATCAGCAGCATCGGCCAGACCCCGAGCGCGTCGAGCAGGGTCGGGCCAAAGCCGGCGACGAGCGCGGCCCCGAGCAGGAACTGGCCATCGCCGCCCAGGTTCCAGAGGTTGGCGCGGAAGGCGACGATCAGCCCGGCGGCGATCAGGATCAGCGGGGCGCTGCGGATGATGCTCTCCTGAAAGCCCTCCCACTGGATCAGGCCGCGATCGAACATGTCGCCGTAGAAGGTGAGCGGGGCGCGACCGAGGACGGCGAGCAGGATCCCCATCACGACCAGGGCGAGGACGATCGGCACGACGGCGATCAGGATCGCCTCGCCAACCCGGATCGCCCGCGCCCTCACTCGCCCTCTCCCGGCCCGCGCACTCACGAGGCGCTCCCCGCCCGCGCCGTGTCGCCGTCCGTTCGCGCGACCATCAGGGCGCCGATCCGCTCCTCGGCGCCGGGGGCGTTGGCGACCTCGCCCGTCACCCTGCCGCGCGACATGACCACGATCCGGTCGCAGAGGCCGACGAGCTCCTCGATCTCGGTCGAGATGACGAGCGCGGCGAGGCCGCCGGCCGCCGCCTCGCGGATCTGCTCGCGAACGAACTCCGCCGTGCGCACGTCGAGCCCGTGGGTGGGCTTGTTGAAGACCACCACCTGCGGCTCGCCGGCGAACTCGCGCGCCAAAAGGAGCTTCTGCACGTTTCCGCCCGAGAGGGTGGCGACCCGGTTGCGGACGCTCGGGGTGCGGACGTCGAAGCGCTCGACCAGCTCGGCGGCGAAGCGGTCGATCTCCTCGCGGCGCTCGGTGCCAGCGCGCCAGAAGGGCGCCCGGCCGATCCGCTTGAGCACCGCATTCATGCCCACGTCGAGGTCGCCGACCGCGCCCTCGCCGAGGCGGTCGTCGGTGAGGTAGCGAAGCCCGCGCCGCTCGCGCTCGCGGACCCCGAGTCCGGTCACGTCCTCGTCGAAGAGCAGCACCCGGCCGCGGCGCGGGCGGCGCTGGCCGCCGGCCAGCTCCGCGACCTCGCGCTGCCCGTTGCCGTCCACCCCAGCGATGCCGACGATCTCGCCGGCGCGGACCTGGAGGCCGACGTCGTCGAGGCCGACAATGTCGTCGGCGGCGGCGAGCGCCAGCCCGCGCAGCTCGAGGGCGACGTCGCCAGGCTGGCGCCGCGGCCGGGCCCGGGCCGCCGCGGCCGCCTCGACCTCGACCGCGTCGGCGAGCTCGGCCGCCTGCTCGCCGAACATCATCTCGACGATCCGCGCCGAGAGCTCCTCCTCGGAGCGCCCGCGCAGGTCATCGGGCGCCAGCGAGCCGACCTTGCGCCCTGCCCGCAGCACCGTGACCCGGTCGCCGAGCTCAATCGCCTCGTGCAGCTTGTGGGTGATGAAGACGACCGCGAGGCCCTCGTCGGTCAGGCGCTCGAGCTCGCTGCGAAGCTCCTCGTAGCCCTGCGGGGTGAGCATCGAGGTCGGCTCGTCGAGCACAAGGACGCGCGAGCCCTCGCGCCAGAGCGCCTTCATGACCTCGACCTGCTGCTGCTGGCCGAGCGCCAGGGCGCCGGCGCGGGCGTCGGGGGAGAAGTCGACGCCGAGCAGGCCTGCGAGCTGCTCGAAGCGCCGGCGTGCGCCGGCGAGGTCGAGGCGCCCGGTGCCGCCCTGCGAGCCGAGCATCAGGTTTTCGAGCACGCTCAGGGTCGGGACCAGGGTGAGGTGCTGATAGACGGTTCCGATGCCGAGCTCGATCGCGGCCCGCGGCGAGTCGATCGCGACTGGCTCGCCGCGGAAGCGGATCTCGCCCGCGTCCGGGTGATACATGCCCGAGAGGATGTTGATCAGGGTCGACTTGCCGGCCCCATTCTCGCCGAGCAGCGCGTGGACCTCGCCGCGCCGGAGGTCGAAGTCGACGCGGTCGTTGGCAAGCACGCCCGGAAACGCCTTCGTGATCCCGCGCAGCTCGAGCAAGGGAGCGGCCGAAGCGCCGTCGCCACCGCCGCCCGGGGCCCGCGCCGGCGCCTCGGCGCGCAGGCCGCTCGACCCCGCTCCGGCGTCGGCGCTCACCCCTCCCCCAGGAGCTCGACGACGCTCAGGGCGAGGACCGAGGCGGTGGCGAGCGCCGCCTCTACCCCCGGCGGCGAGGCGAATTGGCACGCGCCCTCGTCGGTGTGAAACGCCCATCCGCCCGGGTTGCCGATCCCGATCAGCGCGGACGGGACGCGGTAGGAGACGTCGCCGAAGTCGGTCGCGAAGGGAAGCGGCGGCGGCTCGGCCAGGAAGTCGCGCCCGGCTCGCTCGAAGGCCCGCGCAACCGCCGCCCGAACTAGCTCGTTAGGGACGATCCCGGGGACCGCGCGGGTCGTGGTCCAGATCGCGTCCGGAAGGCCCAGTCTCACCTCGCGCTCGAGCGAGTCAAGCTCGGTATCGGAGTCGGCGGTGAGGAAAAAGGTCGCGCGCAGGGCAAGCCCCGAGCCTTCCTCGACGTCGCCATCGAGCACCATGCGCTCGAGCATCACCGCGTCCGAGCGCTGGCCGGTGGCGACCTCGAGGGCGCGCGCGGCAACCTCCCGGGGCGCCTCGGTCTCGGCGTCCATGGTCCGCACGCCGGCCGCCGTGGCGACCAGCCGGCGCATCCAGCGCGAGCGGAGGGTCACGGTGTCGTTGAATTCGGGGTGGGCGTAGAGGGCCGCATCGAGGTGATCCCAAACCCCCGCGGCGGCGGTCAGCGCCTTGCCGCCGCCGCGCTCCCTCGTGCCTGGCGCGTGCAGCTCGTCGGCCGGGCAGCCGATCACCTCGACGGCGCCGGGCAGCTCGTCGCTTAGGTCGGCGAGCGCGAGCGCGGCGCCGGCGACCCCGCCGGCGAGCGGTCCGTGGCCGCAGGAGTGGACCGCCTCGACCGAGCCGTCGGGGCGCACGGCGGGCACGGCGTCGTAGAGATCGACGATGCCGACGGACCGCCCTCCCGGCCGGCCCTCGAGCCGGGCCCGAAAGGCGGTCTCGACCCCGGCGACCCCGGGCTCCACCTCGTAGCCGGCGTCGGCGAGCTGGCCGGCGAGAAAGCGCGAGCACTCGACCTCCTCGTGGGCGAGCTCGGGATGGGCGTGGACGAACTCGATCGCGGCCTCGATCTGCGCGCGGTGGGCAGTGACGGAGCGCAATGCCCGTTCGCCGAGCTCGCTGGTCGAGACCGCCGATGGGCTGGCGCCGGTCGTCGCCGATCCGGTCGCCTCGGCGCCGCCCTCGGTCGGATCGGGAGCTGTGCTGCCGTCTGGTGTCATCCGCCGTGATTGTCGATCGTCGCCGAGGGCCGGGCACGCGGGAAGGCCCTCCCGGCCCGAGCGAACCGCCTTTGTCTTTTCGCCTAGCCCTGGGCGATCAGGTCCTCAACCTGGGACTTCTCCTCGGTCAGCGGGACCTTAATGTCGCCGTCGATGATCTTCTGCTTGGTGTCCTCCAGCTGGCTCCAGGTGTCGTCGTCGATCAGCTTGGTGCGCAGCAGCGAGATGCCGCCGTTCTCGAGGTCGAGTTCGTAGCCCCGCTGTCCGAACGTACCGTTGCCGATGTCGTCGATCGCGTCCTGATAGAGCCCGTCGAAGCTCCACAGCACTGACGAGAGCAGCACGCCCTGGTCGTCGATCGACGTCTTGTCGCCGATCACGTCGATGAACTTGACGTCGTCGGCGTTCTCGACCGCCTGCAGCATCCCGAACGAGGAACCGTCGCCCATCCCGAAGACGACGTCGGCGCCGTCGGCGATCACCGCCTCGGTGACGCGCTTGCCGCCCGCGGTATCGGCGTAGCCGGCCGGCCCGATCTGGGCGAACTCGATCTCGACATTCGGATCGGTGTCGCGGGCCCCGGCAACGAAGCCGCCGGCCTGCTTGTTCCAGTTCGTGTCATCGGCCGAAATCACGATCCCGAGCGTCCCGCTCTTGGTCGTCTCCGCCGCGAGCTGTCCGGCCAGGTAGGCGCCCTCCTGGCTCGCGGTGCCGGCGTTCGCTGAGATGTCGGGCTGGTTGGCCTCCGGGTTGTCCCACACCAGTGCCGGAGTGCCGGTCTGCGCGGCGACGTCTGGCGCCGTCGTGTTGTAGCCGGAGGCCTGGGCGATCACGAACTCCGGGCCGCTGGTCGACAGCTCGCGGAGGACCGGCGAGATGTCCTCGTAGCCGGCGTTGTCGGCGACCTCGAGCTGGATCCCGAGGTCGTCGGCTACCTGCTCGGCGCCCTCGACCCCCTGCTGGTTCCAGCCGTAGTCGTTGCCCTTCTCGGGCGTGACGATCGCGAGCTCGGAGATCGCCGCCGCGCCGCCGCCGTCGCCTCCGTCGCCGCCACCGCCGCCGCAGCCCACGGCCACGACCCCGGCGGCGACCACGGTGGCGACCGCGGCGAACAGCCTCGCCCTTCGGCCGCCACGGCCGCTCCAGCCGCGTTCAACGGTTTGTCCTTCTTCCATGACCCTCTCCTCCTGGTCGATACGTGTTTCTGGCCGCCGGTGACCACCACATGGTCTACCGGATGCCGCTCGCGACTCAGCCATTCGAGCTGCCTCCCGTCGGCGCCGAGACGGGCGCCTCGTCACTGCCGAAGAAAAGCCTGCGGGCGTTGAGGCCCAGTACTCGGCGCCGAGCCTCCTCGTCGAGCCCGCTGACCTCGACCTTGCGAAGCTCGACGCCAGGGTCGTGAAAGGGCGCGTCGGAGCCGTACATGACACGCTCGGAGCCGACCCGCTCGAAGGCGGTGCGGATCTTCGAGTGCATCGGCATCCCCGACGTTTCCAGATAGACGTTCGGGTTGCGCTCCGCGACGTCGATCGCCCCGTTGATGTAGACGATGTTCCCATGGCCCATGTGGCCGAGCACGACGCGCAGCTCGGGGAACTGGACCGCGAGCTCCTCGATGCTCCACGGCAGGGTGAAGATTGGATGGCCACAGTGGATGAGCGCCGGCATGCCGCGCTCGAGGAGCCGCTCGGCAATCGGATGAACGGCGGGATCGTTGGGGTGATAGCCGTCGAGCAGCGGGTGCATCTTCACCCCGAGGAACTTCGGATGGTCGAGGAATTCGGCGGCGCGCTCGGCGCAGTCGGGCTCGCGCGGGTTGGCCCAAAAGAGCGCCCAAGCGTTCGGCACCCGCTCGACGATCCCGCGGGTGAGCGCGTTGTCGGGATGAAAGACGATGCCGGCGTCGTAGTCGAACTCCTCGAAGAGGCCGGTCAGCCCCTGCTCGTCGAGGGCAACGTCGAAGAGCGGGAACTCGCCGACGTGCATGTGCGGGTCGACGATCAATCCTCCCCGCCCGCGCTTGCCTCGGCCTCGAGCAGCGTGCTCGCGGGTCCGGCGCCGCGGCCCGCGGCGCCGGACGCGTGCGGGGCGGGGAGCGGCCCAGCGAGGGGGCGACGGGCCCGCGCGGGCGAATCCCGCGGCGGGGAGAGAGGATCCGACCGCCTCGCGATGTGGGCCTGAAGGGATGCGGAAGCCGCCGCCTTGCCGATCACCGGAACCGATGTTAGTCTAAATTGCTGACTGTTGACAACTGACAGTTACCAGTTCGCTGTAGACCGCCGCGCTCCGACCAGGCTGCCCGGATGAACGACGAGATACTTTCCGCCCGGCCCGACGACGACTGGGCGAGCGGCGGCGCCGAGCACCGCCGGCTCGACAACCGGACGCTGTGGCAGCAGGTGCGCGAGCGGATGCGCGCGGACATCATCTCCGGCGAGCTAGCGCCTGGCGAAATGCTGAGCGAGGTCTCGCTGGCGCGGTCACTGGGGGTGAGTCGCGGCCCGATCCGCGAGGCGCTCGGGCGGTTGGCGAGCGAGGGGCTCGTGACGATCACACCGCGCCGGGGCGCGATCGTCACCGAGCTCACCCGCGAGGAGTTCATCGAGGCCTACCAGGTGCGGGAGGCGCTCGAGACGCTCGCGATCCGGCTCGCGGTGCCGCGCTTGGGCGAGTCCGACCTCGCTCGTTTGCGTGAGCTCCACGAGGCGATGGTCGAGCACGCGCGGCGCGAGGATGTGAACGCCTTCTTCGACGCCAACGCGCGCTTTCACGAGGTCTTCGTGACCGCCTCGGGCAACCGCAAGCTGGGCGCACTGCACCGCCTGCTGCACGACCAGACCGGCCGCTATCTGGCGCGATCGCTTGCCCTGCGCGGCAGCCTCGAGCGCTCGATCACGGAGCACGCGGCGATCCTCGAGGCGGTCGAGGCGCGCGACGCAGAACGCGCGGCGCGGCTGCTCGCCGACCACATCGAGGTGCCACAGCGGATCGAGGAGGAGATGGGCGAGCACGCGGCGCTGAGCGCGACCGGAACGACGCACGAAGGGAGCGAGCGTTGACCGCAAGCGACGAGAGGAGCCGCGAGGTCCAGTTCGGGGTCAACCTCAACAACCGCGAGCCGCTGATCGCGCCCGGCTACGCGCTCTCCGACCTGCTCGATTTATCGGCCGAGGTCGAGCGGCTCGGCTTCGCCTCGGTCTGGGTCGGCGACAGCCTCTTCTCGAAGCCTCGCTACGACCCGATCGCGCTCCTCTCGGCGATCTCGCAGCGAACCGAGCGAGTCAAGCTCGGCACCGCCTGCCTCGTGGCCGCGACCCGCAACCCGCTCTACCTGGCGCTCGAGTGGGGAACGCTCGACGTGATCTCGGGCGGGCGCACGATCCTCGGGCCTTGCATGGGCAATCCCGAAAAGGGTGTCGAGCGCGAGTTCGAGGCCCTCGGGCTGCCCTTCAAGCGGCGCGGCCACGTGCTCGAGGAGGTGCTAGAGGTGGTGCGGACGCTGTGGACGGAGGGCGAGGTCACCTTCCACGGCGACTACTTCGACTACGACAAGGTCGCCTTTCACTCGGGCACGGAGATGGCGCCCCTGGGCCCCGAACAGAAGCCGCCGCCGATCTGGGTCGTCTCCAACCCGCGGCTGGTCGACGAGTCGCACGACGAGCGGATGGTGCGGATCATGAAGCGGGCCTGCCGGCGGATCATCCGCTACGGGGACGGCTGGATGACCTGCTGTCGCGCCGAGCACCCCGAGGAGCTCTCCGAGCAGATGGACTATCTGCGGGAGGCCGCCGGCGAGCTCGACCGGGACTTCTCCGACTACACGGTCGCCTACCAGGTGACGATGAACATCGCCGACTCCGAGGCCGCGGCGAAGGCCGCGTTCGACGACTACATCTCCAAGTACTACCCGGAGCTTTCCAAGGCCATGGACCTCTCGAACTGGGGGCCGGTAGGCACCCCCGAGCAGATCGCCGACTGGCTGCGCGAGTTCGCCGCCCGCGGCGTCGACCACTTCATCTGCCGCTTCGGCGACCTTGACCAGTTCGCGCAGGTCGAGCGCTTCGCCAAGCAGGTCCTGCCCGCCTTCGAGCGCGAGATCGCGAGGTAACGCAAATGCCGAC
>JBKPHA010000084.1:0-18796 GCA_046729615.1 Actinomycetota bacterium | reverse complement strand
GTCCAGGAGATGGTGGCAGCGGGAGTTTCGACCGCCCGCGAACGCGCAGCGGCGATGCGCGCCGGCGCGATCGGCCGCAAGCCCAATCAGGGCCGGTGCCCGAAGTGGTGCACGTACCAGCCGATCTGCCGTCTCGAGCGGGCACTGGGACCGGAGAATGGCGGGGGCAGCGGCGAAAGGGCGAACGGCTCGTGAACGGGCGACGGCAACTCGCGCTCCTCGAGGCCGAGGAGCCGGCCGGCGAGGATTCGGGCGTCGAGTTCACCGCGGCTCAGCGCGCCGCGATCGCGTGCCGCGATCGCGACGTGTTCACGGAAGCAGGAGCAGGGTCAGGCAAGACGGGCGTGCTGGTCGAGCGCTACTGCGATTGCGTGACCGACGACGGGCACAATCCTGAGGCGCTTCTGGCGTTCACGTTCACCGAGCGTGCCGCGGGCGAGCTCCGCCAGCGGGTCAGGAGCGGCCTGATGGAGCGCGCCCGCGACGCGGCCGACCGGGGCGACCGCGAGCGCGCCCGGCACATCACCGGCGCGGCGCGAGAGGGAGAACGCGCCTGGATTACGACGATTCACGGGTTCTGCCGGCGGCTTCTGGCCGCTCATCCGATCGCGGCCGGAATGGATCCCCGCTTCCGCGTTCTCGACGAGGCCGAGGCGGCGCGGTTGCGGGCACAGGCCTTCGATGCGGCGCTCCAGGAGGTCGTCGCCGACGGCGGCGCGGCGGCGGCGCGCTTCGCGGCGGCGTTCAACGGACCGAGGCTGCGGGACATGGTGGTCGGCGCGCACGAGCGGCTCCGCAGCCAGGGTGTCGATCCGCCGCGCCTCCCCGACCCTGGGCCCCCGGTCCGCTCCGTCAAGGAGGAGGACGAGACCCCCGAGCTGGCGCCGCCGGAATCGCGGCGCGCGGGGGAGGCCCTCGCGGCCACCGAAGCGCTCCTGGCGGCTTACGACCGCGCGTACCGGCGGCTCAAGGCCGAGCGGTCCGGCGCGGACTTCGCCGACCTCGAGCTTCGGGCGCTGGAGCTGCTCACCACGCCGGGTCCCATCGCGGAAGCGTGGAGGCAGCGTTTCGCCCACGTGATGGTCGACGAGTTCCAGGACACGAATCGCGTCCAGCTCGCGCTGATCGATGCGCTGTGTGGGCCGGAGACGCGTCTCTTCATCGTGGGGGATGAGTTCCAATCGATCTACCGGTTCCGCCACGCCGATCTCGAGGTCTTCCGGGAGCGGCGCGCAGCGGCGGCGGCCGCTCCGGGCGTGGCCGAGCTTCCGCTTCGCGGCAACTTCCGCTCCCGTCCAGACGTGCTTGCTGCCGTGGACTTCATGGGCGGGGCGATGTTCGGTGACTCCTTCGCGCAGCTCGAGGCAGGGCTCGTCCACGCTGCCGGGCCGGCGGGAGGCGGCCCGGCGACCGAGCTCCTGATCACCGACACGTCCGGCGACGATGCCGGCGGGGACTGGCGCGGCGAGGACATCGATCTGGAGCCGCCGCCGAGCGAGACCGCCCTTGCTTGCGTCGCCGAGGCGCGCTTCCTGGCGCAGCGCCTTGCAGAGCTTCGATCCGAGGGAATCGAGCGCGCCGACATGGTGGTGCTCCTGCGGGCGTTCACCCACGTTGATGCGTTCACGGAAGCGCTCGAGCGGGCGGACCTCGCCCCCTACGTCGTCGGCGGCCGCGGCTACTGGTCGCAGCAGCAGGTCGAGGATGTGATCCGCCTGTTGGGGGTCGTGGCGAACCCGCTCGACGACGAGATCCTGTTCGGGGCGCTCGCCTCCCCGGCCTGCGGGGTGAGCGCCGACGCGCTGTGGCTCCTTCGTCAGGATGCGCGGGACGCCGATGGGCGTCCCCAGCACGTGTGGCCGGCGATCGCCGAGGCGAGGTGGCCGGCCGCGATGCCCCCGGAGGACGCCGACCGGCTCGAGCGGTTTCGCCATGTCGTCGCGACGCTGCGGGCGGAGGCGCCGCTTCTCCCGCTGGATGCGCTCATCGACCGCGCGATCACGGCGTTCGACTACGACCTCGCGATCCTGCGGATGAGGGACGGGCCCCGCCGCATGGCGAATGTGCGGAAGCTCATGCGGCTCGCCGCCGAGTACGAGGAGCACGATGGGCGCGACCTGCGGGGGTTTCTGGAGTTCGCCGAGGAGAGGACCCGGCGCGACGAGCGCGAGGGCATGGCAGCCGTTCAGGTGGAGGGGCATGACGGCGTTCGCGTCATGACGGTGCACGCGGCGAAGGGACTCGAGTTTCCGGTCGTGGCGGTCGCCGACGTGGGCCGCGGGCTCGGCATGGGCTTCCGTGATCCCGATCTCATCGTCGGTCGCCTGCCGGGGCCGGTCGGCGACGTCACTGGCGCACCATTCGGGATGCGGCTGCCGATGGCCGCCGGTGACTCGCTTCGCCTGTGGCGGGTCGTGGAGCTGTGCGACGCGGAATCGGCGGCGGAGATCGAGGAGGCGCTTCGCCTGACCTACGTGGCCGCGACGCGCACGCAGGAGCGCCTGATCATCAGCGGCGCGTGCAGGCTACCCGCGGATGAGCCCCCGGAGCCGCTGCGGCGCGGGCACTCCGCGCTCCATGTCCTGCTTCCCGCGCTGCGGCGCCTGGGCTGGGATGGAGAGGACGGAGAGGTCGAGCTCGCGCGCGCGCCGGCGGTCGGCGGGGGCGAGGCGGGTGGCACGTCGCCGCGGATTCGGATCGCTATCCAGCGCCCGAGCGCCGAGCGGGCGAGGCAACTTCGCGCTCGCGCAGCTAGCGCGCCGGAGCCGCTGCCGGTGGCCGTCGAACCCGCCGCGCCGGTCCTGCGCACCTCGTCAACGCCGCCGGGCGCGGGACACCTCTCATACTCCGCGCTCGCCAGCTATGCCGCCTGCGGATATCGCTTCTACGTCGAGCGGATCCTAGGGCTCAGCGGACCGGCCGCGGCGAACGCGGATGGCGGCCGCGAGGCGGAGGAGAGTCCGGAGAGCGACGAGCTCCTCGACCCGGAGCTGGGGTCCCGCGAGCGCTCGCTGGCAATCGGGAGCTCGGTGCACGCGATCCTGGAGGCCGCCGCGCGCCGGTCATGGACGCCTCCGGCCGCCGCCGAGCTCGAGCGGTTTCTCGCCCGCGCGGGACTCGCGGGCGACGAGCGCGCGCGCGAGCGTGTCCTCGCCCTCGTCGGGGGCTGGTTCGGCTCGCATCTATACGAGGTGCTGGTGCGTGGCGAAGCCCGCGTCCGCCCGGAGGTCCCCTTCCTGCTCGACCTCGCGGGCACCGTCGTGCGGGGAAAGATCGACCTCCTCGCGGAGACGCCGGACGGGCCGCTTGTGGTCGACTACAAGACGGACGCGGTTGCGAGCGCCGATCCGGAGGAGCTGGTCACGCGTTATGACATCCAGCGGGACGTCTACGCGCTGGCGGTCGAGCGAGCGGGGGGCGCCCGCTCGGGCCCCATCAGGGCCGCCTACTGCTTCTTGGAGGCACCGGAGCGGACGGCGCTCTCGAGCTACGACGCCTCGCGCCTGCGGGCCGCGCGCGAGCGGGTCGAGGAGTTGATCGCGCGGGTCCGTGCGGGCGAGTTCGCGCGGACCGACTCTCCACACGTCGCACTGTGCCACGGCTGCCCGGCCGCGGCGCGCCTGTGCGGAAACCCGGCGTGGAAGCCCCAATGGGCTGTGAATCCGTGAGCCGTAGGTTCGCCCTTTTCGCATACGGCTCGCTTGCGAGCATCCCGAGCGCGGAACGGACGCTCGGCCGCCCCGTGCGGCGTGCGGGGCTCGTTCGGCTCGGCGGCTGGCGACGACGCTGGTCGCAGGTTCGCGACAACCGGGCGACGGAGAAGAGCTTCGCTCACGCCGCGACCGGTGCCGTGCCGACCCATTGCCTGGGGCTCAACATCGAGCGAGATGCGGAGGGCGCCGGGCCGAACGGAGTCCTGATCGAGGTCTCGGACGACGAACTCGCCCGTTTCGATGCGCGGGAGATCCGCTACCGGCGGGTGGACGTGACGGATGCTGTGCGTCCCGGTCCGGGAGCGTTCGGATTCGACCGGGTGCTGAGCTTCACGGCGAGACCGGAGAACTTCGCCCGCACCCCGCCCCCAGGTGCCGTGATTCTGGCGCCCTACCTACGCGCGGTCGAGTCAGCGTTCGGGTCGATCGGCGCGCATCAGCTCCAGCTGTTTCGTGAGACGACAGGCCCGGTCCCAGTGGAGGTCATCGAGGCCGTGCTCGTCCGCGACGAGATCCCGCCGGGCAACCCGCGGTACTGGTGAGCGCGACCTTCCCGCCGCTCGATCAGGAGTGCGCGCCGTTCCAGCGCTGCGCCCACGCCCGCAGCTCGCGGATCGCGGGGCGTAGGGCTCTTCCCTTTTCGGTGAGCGAATAGGAGACGCGCGGCGGCGTGGCGGCGTGGACGCGGCGCTCCACCAACCCCTCGCCCTCGAGCTCGCGCAGGCGCCGCGACAGCAACCGGTCGGAAAGCCCCGGGACCACCTGCGTCAACTCGGCGAAGTAGTGGTCGCGCTCCGACAGCGCCCAGATGATCGCTCCCGTCCAGCGCTTGCCGATCAACTCGACCGCTTGGTGGAAATCCGGCGAGACGCGCACCGGATTTCCGCGTGACCGCCCACGACGGCGTTCGGCTTGCGAAGGCCCTGATTGCACCCGCGATCCAGGGTACAGAAGGACGCGGGTGGGCTCGGGGAGAACAGCGCGGTCGAGTGGAGGCTTGACCGAATTATTGCCGTTGATCCTCCACTCGGCGATAAACCGCTACGCCCCGCACGGCCCCGTCCCGCTCGGGCGGAGCGGGCCGGAGAGCGCATTGCTCACGGTGCTGTCGGGGACGCCGAGGCCTCCCGGCGGCCCCTTGTCCTTCGCCGCCGCGAAGACGGTCGCGAGAACCTTGCCGGATGCGTCCACCACCGGGCCGCCGGAGTTGCCGCTTCGCACGTCGCCGCGGAAGGACGTCATCTGGCGCTGGATCGGACCGCGTCCGTAGGAGTCCTGGCTGATCACCGCCTCCGTGGTCCCCAGCCGTGCCGGGGCGACGGCGAGCGGACCGTTCTCGGGATAGCCCAGGATGGCCGCGGACGTGCCCGAGGGCGCGTTCGGATCGACCCGCAGCGGCGGCTGGTCCAGGCCACGGGCGCGAAGGATCGCCAGATCGTTGTGCGGCTCATAGTGGACGGCCGTCGCGTCGAGCTCGCTGCCTGCCTGCGTGGTTACCGTTGTCGAGTCCTCGCCGGCCACCACGTGCGCATTGGTGACGACGAGATCGCGGCCCGCGACCCAGCCGGATCCCTCGACACCGAGGCCGCACGCGGTGCCCAGGATCTTCACTACGCTGGCGCCCGCGCGGCGGACGTCCGGATCGCGGGCGATAGCCGACGTTGGCGCCGGGACGTTCGGCTGCGGCCCCGACACCGACGGCACGGGGTCGATGTGGCGCAGCAGGTTCAGGATGGGCCCGCTGGGCGGCAGGAGGTCGTTGAGGGCAGCGAGGATCGTCGACTGCTGAAGCGCGTTGCGAAGCCCGCGCTCGCCCGAGCCCGGCACGTTCAGCGCCGCGGCGCCGAATGCCCACGCCAGTAGCAGCCCGAGGGCCGCGAGCAGTGCTGCTCCCGCGGCGCCGTCGATACGACCCAGGGCGCCGCGCTGCGGCAGGTACCGCAGCCGCACCGCCTCCGCCACGCCCTCCATCACGACCGCGGCGGCCGTGCCCACGAGCAATCCGCCGAGCACGGTTATGAGCGGCGCGTAGGGCGACTCCCCGCCCTCCGCGAGGAGCGCCGGGCCCAGCCTCCCCCCGATGATCGCCCCGAGGACGAATCCGGCGAGCGGAAGCGCGCTTCCCAGCAGCCCGCGCTCGTATCCGATCGCGGCGAACGCGATCGCGAAGACGATGATGATGACGTCGACCAGGTTCACGGCGGCTAACTTCTACTCGCTTGAGCACGTTGAGTTTCCGAGCGGCGCGGCGGCGGCGCCTTCTCACGCGAGCGCTACCGATCGCGTTGCTGGGGCTGGCGGCCTTCGTGGCCGGAGCGATCTGGGGCGCCAGCCGCGCGGACCTCGGTACAGCGCAGGCTTTCGCCGACGCGTGGGCGAACCAGAACTTCCGCGCCATGTACGCGCAGATCAGCGCCGCGTCCGCACGACGGTACCCGCTTGACGAGTTCACCGGCGATTACGACCGAGCCCAGGCGACGGCCACGGTGAAGCACGTCGAGGTGGGTGAGGCATCGGAGTCCGATTCGGGCGGGGCGTCCGCAGCCTCGGTGCCGGTGACGCTCAGGACGCACGCATTCGGCGACATCGAGCGGGACCTGGTCCTCCCGCTCGACGGCGGCAATGTCGACTGGGACCCGAGCCTGGTGTTCCCGGGACTGCGGGCCGGCGAGCGGCTGGTCAGGCACACGACCGTACCGCGACGGGCGCCGATCCTCGCCGCCGACGGAACGCCGCTCGCCCAGGGCCCGGCCACCGCCCGGTCGTCGCCGATCGGGACGGCGGCGACGGCGGTGGCAGGGAGCGTCTCGACCCCGCACCGCAAGCAGACTGCCGAGCTTGAGCGGCTGGGCTTTCCACCCGGCTATCCGGCTGGAACGAGCGGTCTCGAGCTCGCGTTCAACAAGCGGCTGGCGGGACATCCCGGCGGCGAGCTCGTGGCACTACCGGCTGGGGGCGGCAAGCCGTCGATCGGTGGGCGAACCCTGGCCGCAACCGAGCCCGTTCCCGGCAACTCAGTGCACACCACGATCGACCCCGACCTGCAACGGGCGGCCGTGGCGGCGCTGGGGGCCACCTACGGCGGCGTCGCGGCGCTGGACGCGGACGACGGCTCCGTTCGCGCCGTCGCCGGCATCGCCTTCTCCGGACCGCAACCCCCGGGATCGACGTTCAAGCTCGTCACCACGACCGCCGCGCTCGAGGCCGGCGTCGTACACCCGAGCGACGAGTTCCCGATCGAGACGTCGACCACGGTCGAGGGCAGGGAGATCGACAATGCCCACAACGAGGCTTGCGGCGGGAGCTTCGCGGAGGCCTTCGCCGAATCGTGCAACAGCGTGTTCGCCCCGCTGGGGCCGAAGATTGGGTCGAAGCGGCTGGTCGCGACCGCTGAGCACTACGGGTTCAACTCCCCTCCGACCCTCTACGAGGATCGGGCGATCAAGGCGGCCGGCATCCCGCAGAGCACGCTGCCGACGAGCACCGCGAGCGACCTCGATCTCGCCGTCACCGCGATCGGCCAGGGGAAGGTCCTGGCGACGCCGCTCGAGATGGCCTCCGTGGCCCAGACCATCGCCAACCGTGGAGTGCGCGAGCCGACTTCTCTCGTCGGCGACCGCTCCCTGCGCGCCAATACCAAGCCGGTTCGGGTGACGTCAAGCGATGTCGCATCCACCCTGCGCACGCTGATGATCGGGGTGGTAACGCACGGGACCGGCACGGCCGCCGCCCTGCCCGGGGTCCAAGTCGCCGGGAAGACCGGCACCGCGGAGCTCGGCTCCGTGACGGGCCACGGCGCGGCGGCCGAGAATCAGCGGGTCGATGCGTGGTTCACCGCCTTCGCGCCCGCGGGCGACCCGAAGCTGGCCATCGCCGCGATGGTCGTGAACGCGAACGGCGACGGCGGCACGGTCGCCGCGCCGATAGTCCGCCAAATGATGGCCTCGGCGTTTGGGGTGACCTAAGCATCGCGAAACGGGGGCACCCAGGGAGCAGCCCGTACCGAGTGTTGATTTGGGGACCGGAGGCGTCCCGAATCGTTCACTCGCCGGCGAGTGAGTCATTCGCCCGCATATATCGGCTCAATCACTCACTCGCGCAGAATTTGAGCGGCGCGGCCCGAGGAACCGACCCTGCCCTCTCCTACTCGCCTCAAACCGTATGCCGGCGCGGTGCCGCCTGGGCGCGACCTCTACTCCGCCTGCGTCGGGAACCCAACGGCGGCCCCGATGATCACCGCGATTCCGCCGAGCAAGGCGATCACGCCTCCCAGCGTGGCCGCGGGCTGAGCGATGATCGCGCCGGCGATCGACGCGGCGGCGCCCCCCGCGAGGATCCACCACCACCCACCGCCGTCGCTCGCGCGCAGGGGCAGCGTGGCGACCGCGGCCAGCGCGATCAGGACCAGGCACGCGATCCGGAAGCCGGTCCCGAAGAGTCCCACGACGACGATGAACGCCGCGATCCCCGCAACCGCGAGCGCCATCCGCAGGGCAACGTCAGATGTCAAGCGTGACTTTGCGGGTCGGGCCCTCCGACGAGGGGATCTCGAGCGTCAGCGGGCGGTCCTGGATCGCCGCGCCGGTGATGCGGAACAGGACCATCCCACCCTGGATCGGCCCGTTCGCGGCCGTCGACTCCGGCTCCGGAAGCTGGTCCCCCGCGTGGATGGTGTCTCCGAGCTTGAGCGCGAACAGGCTCTTGCTGGGGATCGGATCGTACGTATCGCCGACCGTGTCGACCACCTTGAACGAGCTCGCAAGTTGAGCTGACGCGTCGCCCTGGTTCTCGACCCGCATGAACACACCCAGGTAGTACCGGTCGGGACCGGGAGGCCTCTGCCCGACCAGATAGGCCTTGTCCTCGGGGTCCGATGGATTGAGGATCCGGGTGATCTGGACGTTGTAGAGCAGATCGCCGAGCTTGAACGGCTGCCCCTCGGCGACGTGAGTCGCGTTCTCGGGGTTCGTCGTGCAGCCCGACAGGAGGATCCCGAGCGCGACCACGGCGGCGGCCGCGACCACGGCGCCGCGCCGCGTCAGGAGACGGGTTGCGCGCTGCATGGCGGCGGAAGTCTAAGTGACGAGGAGTGGGCCGGACCTATGTGATGGGCATCCGGGCCCCGCCGGCGATGCCGACCCGCTCGGTGGGGCGGCCGGACTCGATCAGGTCCTTGAGCCTCGCGAGCGCGCTCGACCACTGATGTCGGTAGAAGCGTTCACCGAACCGCAGCTCGCGTAGGCGGTCGACTGGGTGCGAGGGCTCGGTTCCGAAGCGCAGCGTGATCACCGAGCTCGCCGATCCGGGCCCCTCGATCACCTCCCAGCCGGTCAGGATCGGGATGCGATCCCAGCGGCCGCCCTTCCCGCTTTCTGCGATGCGGTACGGCCGGTCCGCCTCGACGATCACCGTCTCCAGCCACAGCCGCGGCTTCGCAATCCGCATGCGCGCCGCCGCGCCGATGCCTGCCGACTCGAAACGCTCGAGGTGAAAGTCGCTGAGGAAGTGGTCGGTGAACGCCGGGCGGTTCGCGAGATCGCAGACGAAGTCGAAGACCCGCTCGCGCGGAGCGTCGATGGCGTCGGAAACTGAGATCGGGCCCATCAGCCCAGCGATGGGCGACGAGAGGCCGATTCGGGCCCGGTGGACACGGCGCGCGATTCTATTGCGCCAAATTCGGTCAGCATCCTTGCAATTTGCGACCGCTTCGGCCGACAATCGCACAGCGGCCCACGGGGCATCGTTAGAATTGCCACGATCTGGAGGGATGGAGTTGCTGGTCGATGAGAGATTCGGCGTTCGCGCGGCTGGAGAGCGCGCGTCCGGATCCTTGGTGTGCATCGCCTGCGGTTACTCGCTTTCGCTGGAGGTCGATGATGCGCTCCCCCGCTGTCCCGCATGCGGCGGGGATAAATTCCGGCGCGCTTCGCTGTTCGAGTCGCGGACACTCGACACGGAGGCGATCTCGCCGGCCGCGGCCCCGCCCACATGGCTGGACGAGGTTCGCTCGCAGATCGGGACCACGAGCCGGTACCTCGCATACGAGGAGGACGGCGAGCCGGTCCTCTACGAGCTGCCGATCGGCTGGACACGGATCGGCCGGAGCGCGGCGGCCGACCTTCGCCTCGACGATGTCACGGTCTCGCGCCGCCACGCGCTGGTCGTCCGGACTCCGGAGAACGAGCTTCGCGCACTTGACGATCGCAGCCTGAACGGGCTGTTCGTCAACGGTGACAAGGTCGACTGGACGCCGCTCAGCGACGGCGACGAGCTCGAGATCGGCCGGTACCGTCTTTACGTGCTCGGCAGCTGAACCGCTGGCTGCGAGCGACCTTTTCGCCCCCTTCGACGGGTAGGCTGTCGCATCGCCCGAGGGCATCGCGTGCAACCTGCGTCCACAGCTCAAGCCCACGCCACTTCCATCGACCAGGCGGCCGGCGCCGCCGCCGCTCAGGGACCCCTCGAGGACGCGGTCGAGCGGGCCCGCGACCGCCTCCTGTCGCTCCAGGACCCGGCCGGATGGTGGAAGGCCGAGCTCGAGACCAACGTGACCATGGACGCCGAAGACCTGCTGCTTCGCGAGTTCCTCGGGATTCGGGACCCGGACGCCCTGTGCCGCGCCGCGAACTGGATCCGCTCCCAGCAGCGTGAGGACGGCACCTGGGCCAACTTCTACGGAGCGCCGGCCAACCTCTCCACGACGATCGAGGCGTATGCCGCGCTGAGGCTCGCCAGCGATCCGATCGACGCCCCCCACATGGCGGCCGCCCGCGAATACATCTTGGTCGCCGGCGGGGTCGAGAACGCCCGCGTCTTCACGCATATCTGGCTCGCCCTGTTCGGCCTGTGGCCCTGGGAGGACGTCCCCGCCCTGCCCCCGGAGCTCATCTTCCTGCCGCCGTGGTTCCCGCTGAACATCTACGACTTCGGGTGCTGGGCCCGCCAGACGATCGCGGCGCTCACCGTCGTCAGGGCCGAGCGACCGGTCCGCCCGCTCCCGTTCGATCTCGACGAGCTCTTGACCGGCCGCCGGGTCAAGCCAGCGCCCCGGACACATCGCGGGCGCGTGCTCCTGTGGCTCGATGCGCTCGCGAGGCTGTATGAGCGCCGGCCGCTGAAGCCGCTCCGGAGAGCGGCGATGGACCAGGTCGAGCGGTGGGTCCTGGACCGCCAGGAGGCGGACGGCTCATGGGGCGGCATCCAGCCGCCATGGGTCTACTCGCTGATCATGCTCTCGGTCCGGGGCCATTCGGTCGACAGCCTGCCGATGCGCAAGGGGATCGAGGGGATCGAGCGATTCCTGATCGACCAGGGCGACGTGCGGCGGCTCGAGGCATGTCAGTCGCCGGTGTGGGACACCGCGCTCGCGATCATCGCGCTCACGGACGCCGGCGTCGCGGCGGACGGCCCCGCCCTCGTCAAGGCGGCCGACTGGCTCCTCGGAGAGGAGGTGCGGGTGAAGGGCGACTGGGCGGTGCGGCGGCCCAACCTCGAGCCCGGCGGCTGGGCGTTTGAGTTCGAGAACGACAACTACCCGGATATCGACGACACGGCCGAGGTCGTCATGGCGCTGCGCCGGGTGCGGCATCGCGACGTGGAGCGCGCCGAGGCGGCGATCCGACGCGGCGTCGCCTGGACCCTGGGCATGCAGAGCAGAGGTGGCGGCTGGGGAGCCTTCGACGCCGACAACGTCCGCGAGATGTGCCGCGACATCCCCTTCTGCGACTTCGGGGAGGTGATCGACGACCCGAGCGCGGACGTCTCCGCCCACGTGCTGGAGATGCTGGGCGGAGAGGGGCTCGCCGACCTGCCCGAGGCGCGGCGCGGGATCTACTACCTCCTCGGCGAGCAGGACGATCGCGGCTCGTGGTTCGGGCGCTGGGGGATCAACCACGTCTACGGGGCGGGGGTCGCGCTGCCCGGTCTGGTCGAGTGCGGGGTCCGGCGCGACGATCCGCGGTTGCGAGGCGCCGCTGCCTGGCTGGAGGAGATCCAGAACGCGGACGGCGGCTGGGGCGAGGACGGTCGCTCCTACGACGATCCCGCTTGGATCGGCCGCGGCCCGAGCACCGCGTCCCAGACCGCGTGGGCGCTCCTCGCGCTGCACGCGCTGGGTGAGCGCACTCCGGCCACCGACCGCGGCCTCGCGTGGCTGGTTGAGCACCAGCGCGAGGACGGAAGCTGGGACGAGCCCGAGTACACGGGGACGGGATTCCCGGGCCACTTCTTCATCAACTATCACCTCTACAGGCTGAGCTTCCCGCTGATGGCGCTGGGGCGCTGGGCGAAGGCCGGTCGGCGGGGCTGAGGCGATGAGGGGGGGGACTAGTCTCGGGGCGGTGGCGATTCCGGCGGACCAGCGCCCGGGCACCCCCGCCGGGGTGCCCGGCCTGGACGAGGTGATGGCTCGGGCCGGCGGCGAGAACTTCCCGGTCGCCAGCCGGCTGCTCGGACGCCGGCTTCGCGATTCCCTGCTGGCGATCTACGGGTTCGCCCGCCTCGTCGACCAGATCGGCGATGAGTCTTCGGGGGACCGGCTAGAGCTCCTCGACTGGCTCGACTCGGAGATCGACGGGATCTACGACGGCGCCGTGCCCGACCATCCCGCGCTTCGGCGGATGGCCGTCGTCGCTCGGGGGGCCGGGATCCCCCCCGAGCCTCTCCACCGGCTCGTGGAGGCGAATCGCATCGATCAGACCACCAGCTCCTACGCGACCTTCGAGGACCTCCTGGGCTACTGCGAGCTCTCCGCAAATCCGGTCGGGCACATGGTCCTCCACGTCTTCGGCGCGGCAACGCCGGAGCGCATGGAGCTATCGGACGCCGTCTGCAGCGCCCTCCAGGTGACCGAGCACCTCCAGGACGTGCGCGAGGACCTGGCCCGCGGTCGCGTCTACCTGCCGCAGGAAGACCTCGCGCGGTTCGGGTGCACGGAATCGGACCTCGCGGTCTCGCCCACCCCCGAGCGCGTCCGGACCCTCATCGCATTCGAGGTCGAGCGGGCGCGCTCGCTGTTCCATCGCGGTGCCCCTCTCATCACCCACTTAACCGGGCTCCGGAGACTCGCCGTCATGGCCTTCGTAGCGGGCGGAGGGGCAGCTCTCGCGGCGATCGAACGTGCCGGATACGTGGTCGGCGCGAAGCCGCCGCCTCCGACGCTCACGGCGCGAATTGCAGCCCTCGCCCGATCAACTCGACCAGCGGCCTAGAGATGGAACCGAGGGAGGCCTACCGGATATGCGAGCGGCTGACGAGGAGGGCGGCGGGCAACTTCTACTACGGCATCCGCCTCCTCCCGGCCGATAAGCGCCGCGCCATGTCGGCCGTGTACGCCCACGCGCGGCGGGTCGATGACATCGGCGACGGCAACCTGCCCGCCGACCGCAAGCTCGCCGAGCTCCGCGCGGTGCGGACATCGCTCACCGAGGGGGATGCGGACGACGCCGTCATGGTGGCGCTGGCCGACGCGCGCTCGCGGTTCCCGCTGGCCTCCGACGCGCTGACGGATCTCCTCGACGGCGTCGAGATGGACGTGACCGGAGCGCGCTTCGAGACCTTCGACGATCTGGTCGTCTACTGCCGCGCGGTCGCGGGCTCGATCGGGCGGCTGTGCGTCGGCATCTTCGGCGCCTCGGACATGGGGCGCGCGATCCCGCTCGCGGACGACCTGGGCGTCGCGATGCAGATCACGAACATCCTGCGTGACGTGCGGGAGGATTACGCGCGCGGGCGGGTCTACCTGCCCGCCGAGGACCTGCGGCGGTTCGGCTGCTCGGAGAACCTCGAGGCGCAGGCGCCCGAGGCATGCGCGGAGCTGATCCGGTTCGAGGCCGGGCGCGGCCGTGAGTGGTTCGCGCGCGGCCTCGCGCTGCTGCCGCTCCTGGACGACCGCTCCCGCGCGTGCGTGCGCGCCATGACCGGGATCTACCGTCGCATCCTCGGCCAGATCGAGCACGACCCGCAGCAGATCATGAGCCGCCGCGTATCGCTGCCAGCGTGGGAGAAGGCGTGGGTTGCGGCGCGGAGCCTCGCGGGGGCCGGCGCTCAGCGTTGACTCCTCCCACGACAGCACGCCTCAGCCGCCTGCAAACCGGCGACAGGCTACGCGGCGCCTTCGGCGCCGACGGCATCCATGCCTGCTCGCTCGCGTGCCATTCAGGCACGCCACGCTCGCTGCTTCCCTGCCTGGCTTGGGACGCGGGCTGTCGCCCGCGGCACCGCTCGCCATCCATGGCTCGCTGGCCGGCTGAGCCGCACTGCCGCGGAAGGAGGCACCGCTGAACCACGTCCGGGTGACTGTCGTCGGCGGCGGCCTCGCCGGGATCGCCGCGGCGCTCTCGTGCGCGGATGGCGGCGCGGAGGTGACCCTGGTCGAGGTGCGCCCCCGGCTCGGCGGGGCGGCGTATTCGTTCGAGCGCGACGGGATGGTGCTCGACAACGGCCAGCACGTCTTTCTGCGCTGCTGCACCGCCTACCGCGCGCTGCTGGAGCGCCTCGGCGCCGTCGAGGCGACGGCGATGCAGCCGCGCCTCGCGATCCCGGTGATCGCCCCCGGTGGGCAGGTCGAGTGGCTGCGTCGTTCCGCGCTTCCGGCGCCCCTTCACCTCGCGGGGGCGCTCGCCCGCTACGGGCACTTGTCGATCCGCGAACGGGTCGCCGCCGCGCGCGCGGCGCTTCGGCTCTCGCGGCTCGACCTCGCCGACGAGGGTCTCGAGGAGCGGACGTTCGGATCCTGGCTGGCCGGGAACGGGCAGTCGCCGTCCGCGACGGAGTCGCTCTGGAACCTGATCGCGCTGCCGACCTTGAACGTCCCTGCGCAGGAGGCGTCACTCGCGGTGGCTGCGTTCGTGTTCCAGACCGGGCTCCTTCACGACGCCGCCGCGGGTGACATCGGCTACGCGCAGCGTCCGCTGTCGGCGATCCACGACGAGCCCAGCGCGCGGGCGCTGCGCGCCGCCGGGGTCGACGTACGCACGGGGTGGCGGGCCGAGCGGGTCGAGGTGGAACCGTCGGGGGAGCTGACCGTGCACGGCACCGAGCAGGACATCTCCTCCGACGCCGTCATCGTCGCCCTCCCCCACGCCCGAGCAGCCGGCGTGCTTCCCGACGGCGCCCTGGAGGACCGCTCGCTGCTCGAACGGCTCGGTTCCTCGCCGATCGTGAACCTGCACGTCGTGTATGACCGCCGGGTGACCGACTTCGAGCTGGCCGCGGGGGTGCGGTCGCCGGTGCAGTTCCTGTTCGACCGTACTCACGAAAGCGGCGTCGCCTCCGGCCAGCACCTGGCCGTTTCGCTCTCCGGCGCCGACGAGGAGGCGCGCATGAGCCGCGAGGAGCTCCGCGACCGCTACGTGCCGGCCCTGAGGGAGCTCCTGCCGCGAGCGCGCGACGCGCGCGTCGAGCGCTTCGAGGTGGTGCGCGAGCACAACGCCACGTTCCGTTCGGCGCCGGGCACGGGAAGGTTGCGACCGGGCACACGCACCAGGGTCGAAGGCCTGGCTCTCGCGGGTGCCTGGACGGCCACTGGGTGGCCCGCCACGATGGAGGGGGCTGTGCGGAGCGGGCTCGCCGCCGCCCGCGAGGCGCTGCGCGTCCGTGACCGGGCGCAGCCCGTGGAGGTCGCCAAAGCATGAGCTCATCCCGGGGGGAGGGGCTTGTGCTCGCGGTGCCGCTGCGCTTCGAGGCCCTCGCGCTGCGACGCGGGGCGCCGGCAGCGCGGATCGTGCGCACCGGCGTGGGGGCCCGGCGGGCGCGCCGGTCAGCGGGTCGCATCGGCCACGTGCCGGGCAACGTTGTCGCGGTGACGGGGTTCGCAGGCGCGCTCTCAGCCGAGCTCGCGCCCGGCGACGTGGTGGTGGCCACCGAGGTGCGCGGGGCCGATGAACCCGTCGAGTGCGCCGCCGCCGAGCTCGTCGCCTCGATGCTGGGCCGGGCGGGGCTGCGGGTTCACACCGGACCCATCGTGTCGGTGCCGCGCGTGGCCTTCGGGGAGGACCGCAGGAGGCTCGCCTCCACCGGCGCCCTGGCGGTCGACATGGAGTCGGCCTGGCTCGTCCGCGGCTGCGCCGGCCGTCCGTGGGCGGTCGTGCGGACGATCGTCGACACGCCCGACCGCGACCTCCATCGCCCGCTCGCGACCACGGCCGGGGCGCTTCGCGCCTATCGCACGCTGGCCCGGGTCGGGGAAGTGCTCGCCGATTGGAGCGATGCCACCGGCTCAAGGAGGGTGCTCCTCGCGAACCCGCGCGCGTCGTGTGCAGGCGTCGAGCGGGCGATTGAGGTGGTCGAGCGGGCCCTCGAACGCTACGGCGCGCCCCTATACGTTCGCCGCCAGATCGTCCACAACACGCACGTCGTGCGCGACCTCGAGCGCCGTGGCGCGGTGTTCGTGGACGAGGTCGAGGACGTGCCAGAGGGCGCGCGCGTCGTGTTCTCCGCCCATGGCGTCTCGCCGGCTGTCCGCGAGGCGGCCCGGGAGCGCCGACTCGACGTTATCGATGCGACCTGCCCCCTCGTGAGCAAGGTCCACGCTGAGGCGCGCCGGTTCAGCCAGGCCGGCTACACGATCATGCTCGTGGGGCACGCAGGCCACGACGAGATCGAGGGGACGCTGGGCGAAGCGCCTGACTCGATTCGCCTCATCGAGGACATCCACGAGGCTCGGGAGGTCGAAGCGGACGATCCGGATCGGGTCGCGTACCTCACCCAGACGACGCTCGCGGTCGATGAGACCAGCGAGATCGTGGACACGCTGCGCGAGCGCTTCCCCGGACTGACGGGACCGCGCACGGACGACATCTGCTACGCGACGCAGAACCGCCAGGACGCCGTCCGGGCGTTGGCCGCAGATTGCGACGCGATCCTCGTGGTCGGATCGTTGAACTCCTCGAACTCGATGCGCCTGGTCGAGGTGGCGGAGCGAGCCGGGTGTCGGGCGCGCCTCGTGGACGGGATCGGTGACATCGATCCCGCCTGGCTTTGTGGCGTGCGGACGGTTGGCGTCACCGCCGGGGCCTCGGCGCCCGAGCGCGTCGTGCAGGACCTCGTAGCCTCACTGGAGGCCCTCGGGCCGCTCGAGATGATGGAGAACGACGGGATCAGCGAGAATGTCCGCTTCGGCTTGCCGGCGGAACTGAAAGGATGATCGGCGATGGCCGTACCACTCAGACAGAGCCTTAGGACCGCGACGTACCTGGCCCGCCAGCGCCTTGCGCGCCGGGAGAAGTTCCCCCTGCTCGTGGAGCTGGAGCCGCTGTACCAGTGCAACCTCGCGTGCGCCGGCTGCGGCAAGATCCAGCACCCCGACCACGTCCTGCGCCGCCGCATGCCCGTCGATGTGGCGGTCGGCGCGATCGAGGAGAGCGGCGCCCCGATGGTCTCCATCGCCGGCGGCGAGCCCCTCATCCACCCGGAGATCGACGAGATCACGCGCCAGCTGATGGCGCGAAAGAGGTTCGTCTATCTGTGCACGAACGCGATCCTGATGGAGCGCAAGCTCGATCTCTTCGAGCCGTCGCCCTATTTCGCCTGGGCCATCCATCTCGACGGCCTTCGCGAGCGCCATGACGAGTCCGTGTGCCGGGAGGGCGTCTTCGACAAGGCCGTGTCCGCGATCCGCGCGGCGAAGGAGCGTGGTTTTCGGGTGACGACGAACACGACGTTCTTCACCCATGACTCGCCCGACACCGTGCGCCAGGTGCTCGACTTCATCAACGACGAGCTCGAGGTCGACCAGATGATGATCTCGCCTGCCTACGCGTACGAGAAGGCCCCGGACCAGGACCACTTTCTCGGCGTCAAGCAGACCCACGAGCTGTTCAGCAGGGCGTTCGCCGATGGGAGACGCAAGAAGTGGCGCCTCAACCACACCCCGCTGTTCCTCGATTTCCTCGAGGGCAAGGTGGACTTCCAGTGCACGGCCTGGGGGATTCCGAGCTACTCGGTCTTCGGCTGGCAGCGCCCCTGCTACCTGATGGCCGACGGCTACGCGAGTACGTACCAGGAGCTGGTCGAGACCACGGACTGGGAGAAGTACGGCCGCGGCCGCGATCCTCGCTGCGACAACTGCATGGCGCACTGCGGGTATGAGCCCACGGCCGTGCTCGAGACAACGAAGTCGTTCAAGCAGGCGCTGCGCGCGGCGTTCAGCCAGTAAGCGGGGCGATTCAGGATCGCCGCCCGCTCGGCGGTAAGGCGTATCGTCCACCTGACGCGTAACCCGACCGGAGGAGGGTGATCATGCCCAAGGTCCTGCTCCTGACCGGCGACGCCGCCGAGTCGCTCGAGGTGATGTACCCGTACCAGCGGCTGCTGGAGGAAGGGTACGAGGTCGACATCGCGGCGCCGTCGAAGAAGAAGCTTCAGTTCGTCGTCCACGACTTCGTCGAGGGCTTCGACACCTACACGGAGAAGCCGGGATACACGTGGGAGGCCGACCTGGCCTTCGCGGACGTCGATCCCGCCGAATACGTGGCGCTCGTCATCCCGGGCGGCCGCGCACCCGAGTACATCCGCAACGACCAGGACGTAAAGAGGATCATCCGCCACTTCTTCGCGGACTCGAAGCCCGTTGCGCAGCTCTGTCACGCCCCCCTCACACTCGCCGCGGCGGGGGTGCTGGAGGGCCGTCGCTCGGCTGCCTATCCGGCGCTCGAGCCGGACATCGAGGCCGCCGGCGCGGAGTTCGTCGACGGCGCCGGCATCGTCGATGGCGAGATGGTCTCCGCGCGGGCCTGGCCCGACCACCCGCAGTGGATGCGCGGGTTCATCCGCATCCTGCGGGAGAAGGCACCGGTAGAGGAGCGGGAGGCGGTCGCGGCGGCCTGAGCCTCCCGAGGCTCCCTCAGATCCCCGGCTGTACGGCTGGCGAGCGCCGGGGCTCGCCAGGCCACCGATGCAGCCGGCGTACTTGAAAAGGACGCGAGCGAGCCGGGACGGCGAGCGGGTGAAGAAACCAACCCCGCCGCTCGCTTGGAGCGGGCACGGCTGGTTTCGAACCGGCGCGGAGGCCGCCTGGCGAGCTCCGGTGCCGCCAGGCGTGCGGATGGGGGTTTTTGAGCCAGCCTCTATGCGGGCTCCGGGGG
>JBKPHA010000083.1:0-5903 GCA_046729615.1 Actinomycetota bacterium | reverse complement strand
GGGGGGGGGGGGGGGGGCGCGCCCCCGCGGGGGGGGCCCCCACCGCTCAAACCGACGCGGACCTGTCGAACGGGTTGAGCGGCAGCGCGCCGCTCTTTCGGGCCGGCACGACCGCGAGCGCGAGGCGTCCAAGCGTCAGCGCTCCCAGCATCAGGCCGAAGTCGCGCAGCGCGATGTCGTAGTACTCCGGCGCGTTATTGGTCAGCAGGTTGATGACGATGCCGCCCAGCCACGCAGCGACCACGAACGCACCGATCCGCGGCGCGAGCAGCACCAGGATCCCGGCGAAGATCTCCACCCCGCCCACGAAGTACATGAAGTCCTGGGCGCTGCCCGGCAGGATGTCGTTCATCCAGCTCGCCAGGTAGTCCGGCCAGTACACCGTCCAGTTGAAGAACTTGTCGATCCCGAACAGGATCGGCGCGACCGTGAACCCGATCCGCAGGAGCCAGAACGCCTGATGGGCGGCGGTCGTGACCGCGGCGGATTCGGACGTGGTCGCCGCCGCGCCCCGTCCGGCCGGCGCGGCACGGCGTGGCGAGTCGAACGTCGCACTCTCCATCGAAGACCTCCTTCGTTGCGCGGTCGTCTGAACTGCTTAGCGTCGCCAGCGCGGTCGTTCTTACGCCTGGGACTCGACCAGCGCGCGAAGGCTCTCGTAGTCCTCCCGGCATGCCGGGCAGCCCTCGAAGTGCGCCCGCATGCCCGGGATCGCCTCGCCGGCGCCGCGCCCGGCGACCTCGAGCTCGACGAACCGGTCGAGCTGCTCGAAGCACTCGTCGCAGTCCAACTCGGGCTCCTCCGGGCCCAGCAGGTGACGAACGAGGTCCTCTCGTGCCTGGCTCTCGCTACTCATCTGGTTCCCCTTTCTCCCCGGCCGCCTGCGCCGCCTGCCCCTCCTGATCGACCTTCCGGCGGAGCTTGCGTCGCGCGTCGTGGAGGGTCTTGTACAGCGCCCCGCGCGTCGTCCCGAGTCGCTCGGCCAGCACGTCGATCGGGACCTCGTTCAGCGCCAGCGCGACGAGCACCTCGCGCTGATGCGGCGTCAGCTCCTCGTCGATCGCGCGGGCGATCTCGCCGAGCAGCTCGCTCCGCTCGCTTCGGGCATGCGGCGAGTCGTCGTCACCCGCGAATCGCGGCCACTGCTCGGGCTCGAGCGGGATCTCCCGGCCCTGCCACGCCAGCCGGCGAACCTTGACCGCCGCTTCCAGCAGCGCGAACTTGTACGCCCAGGTCGTGAAGCGGCTCCGGCCTCGGAACCGGTCGAGCTTCGCCAGCACTGCCACGAGCGCGTCGTTGGCGCTCTGGAGCGCGATGTCGTCGAGATCGCCTCCGCGAAGGTTTGGGGTGGCGCGTGCCCTTCGCCCCACCTCGAACCGCGCCGCGCGAAGCAGCAGCGCGTGCAGCCGCGCGACGGCTTCCTCGTGTGCGGGCCCAGTGGAGCGCAGATCGGCGATCCATGCGCGCGAGTCGGCATCAGCCGCGGCCGGGCCTTCGGTGTCGACCCGCCCGCCCTCGGGAGGTGCCTGCGCGCTTTCCGTCGCCGCCGCTCTGATCCCGGGAACCTTCAACGGCTCTTCACGGGATCGGAATCGAGCGGCGCGACGATGCGCGCGGCGAGGTGCGGCGGGCACCCGCGGTCGACGAGATCCAGGAGGGCATGGAGGTCGACGCGGGCCTCCGCCGCGAAGCGCGCCGCGACCTCGGGCGTAAACCCGGCCCGATCGAGGCGCCGCCTGCGCCACGCGACCACATCCGCCGGCCGGTCCCCGACCTGCCTCGTCGCTCGATGGCTCGTGCCACGGCTCATCGCTTCGTTAGCGACCGTACCGCGCCGCCCCTTACCCCGTCGAGTAGCTTTCGCGGAGCTCCAAGAGGGGTCGGGATGAGGGTGATCGCAATCGTGGCCTGCGCGTTCCTCGCCCTGGCGCTGACGGTCCCGTCGGGCGCGATCGCCACCGCGCGTTCTCGAAGGCGCACTTCTTCTTCCCGGAGACCGGACACGGAGCGAGCATGAAGCTCGACGTCTGCGCCTAGTACCGAGGCTGGCAGTGAACCCCCGCAGCGGTCAAAGCATCCTCGGGGCTGTTGAACCACTGAAAGCGGATCGCCCTGCCGTCGCGGAGCGTCCATACGTAGCCCTGGCGGCGCTCGACGTCGGCGCCGCTCCCGCGGCCCCGGCCGCGAAGCGTCGCGAGGACGACGACCTGATCCCCGACGTCGAGCATCTCATCGATGTCGACGCCGACGCCCTCGAAGGTGTCGCTTACTGCGTCCGCGGCGGCTGCGAACTCCTCGGTCCCGCGCCTGGTCCCCCGCTCGATGGCGTCGGGCGGATTGACCCATTCGATGTCCGGATCCAGTAGCCCCGACGGTACCGGCGAGCCCTCCTCCCCCCAAACCGCGTATATACGCCGGACCACGTCCACGTTCTCCTGCGCCACTGCGATCAGTATCGCGCGATCCGCGAGTCCTTTGTGGGCATGACCTACACACCGACGACCCGCCACCTCCTTCGCGCGAAGGACCTCGCCGACGCGCGCTACTTCGAGCCGATCAGCGTGAGCGACATGGCCCGCGCGGCGGGGCTGTCGCGCGCCCACTTCAGCCGCGAGTTTCGCCGCGCCTTCGGCGAGCCGCCCCACGCCTACCTCCTGACGCGGCGCCTCGAGCGGGCGGCGTCGCTGCTTCGCGACACCGACCGGTCCGTTACGGACACCTGCCTCTCTGTCGGCCTTCGGAGCCTCGCCTCCTTCACGACGAGCTTCGCCCGCGCCTATGGAATGCCCCCCACCGCCTACCGGGCGAGCTTTCCGCCCGCGAGCCTTCGCGCGCGGGTGCCGACGTGCGTGCAGCGCTTCTACGGGCGCCCGCAACACAGCACGTTTCGACAAACCCGCCGGACGCCCCACCAGTAGGGTCCGCGCCAACCGCCACCGATCGAAGAGAGGAGATCACGATGATCAAGCTTGCGACAACGCAGCTTTGGGTCCAAGACCAGGACGAGGCGCTCGACTTCTGGACCAGGAAGGTCGGCATGGAGACGCGCTCCGACGTGACCCTGCCGGAGATGGGCGACTTCCGCTGGCTCACCGTCGGCCCCGCGGACCAGCCGGACATCTCGATCGTCCTGATGGCGATCCCGGGCCCGCCGGTCATGGACGCCGATACCGCCGAGCAGGTGCGCAGCCTGATGTCGAAGGGCTTCGCCGGCACGGTCTTCCTGACCACCGAGGACGTCCACGCCGCCCACGATGAGCTGAAGGGACGCGGCGTCGAGTTCACCGAGGAGCCGGAGGAGCGCCCGTACGGCATCGACTCGGCCTTCCGCGACCCGTCCGGCAATTCCATTCGCCTGACGCAGCCGCGCGAGGACCTCGGCTAGAAGCCGCGCCGAGGGGCGTGGCTTTTAGCCGACGCCCGGCAGATTTTCCACCGCTTAGGTGGATTTGATGCCGTCGGCGGGGACGAAACGCGGCCTCCCGCCGTGCGCACTGCCTCGCCCTCAGCTACCGGGCTTGGCGTCCTTCGGCGCGTAGCGGTGGTGGATCGCGAGCGTGTTGCCGTCGGGGTCTTCGAAGAACGTCTGCAGGCAGACGCCGGAGTCGATCACGTCCCCCCTGAACTCGACGCCGCGGGACTCGAGCTCGGTCTTCGCGCCCTCGAAGTCGTCGACGTGGAACTCGATCGGGTGGTTGTTGGGACGGAACTCGACGCCGAAGGCGTCGGACTGCATGACCGCGATCGTCAGGTTGCCGGTCTCGAACTCGCCCGCGGGCATGTTGCCCCACCGCTTGCCGAACGGCAGGCCGAGCACCTCGCCGTAGAACTTCGCGGCGCGGTCGTACTCCTGCGTCGGGACGGTGATGAAGTCGACGCCGTTGATGAGGGATGTGTCAGTGGCCATTGGACGTCCTTTCCGGATTCGCGAGCGATTTCTCGAACAGGATCACATCGAACGGGCCGTAGCGCGTTCTGCCGCTCTCGACGTAGCCATGGCGGCGGTAGAGGCGCTGCGCCGCGATCTGCCCGACGGTCGTGTCCAGCCGATGCGTCCTTCGCAACTCTCCATCCTCCGTGGGGCGTCCTTGCGGAGCCAGAACGGTCGCCCCGTGGTCAGACTGCTTACCTGGGATGTGGTAGCGGAAAGCCGGCGCTCGTGCGCCGGTTCCCCCGGCGCTCGACTACGCCAGGACCGCCTTGCGGGGGTAGACGACCTCGGGGTCCGTCAGGACGTTGACCAGCGCCGGGCGGCCGGCGGCGAACGCGCGCTCCAGCGCGGGGCGAAGCTCGTCCGGCTTCGTGACGAGCTCGGCGTGACAGCCGAGCGCCTCGGCGATCTGGTCGTAGCGGGTGGCGGGCCGGAGCTCGGCGGCGAGCGAGTAGCCGTAGAGGAACTTCATCGGGTGGTGCTCGAGGGCCCAGATTCCGTTGTTGCCGATGATCCCGACCACGGGGAGGCCGTGGCGGGCCATGGTGTCGAACTCGAGGCCGGAGAAGCCGAAGGCGCCGTCGCCCATGAGCAGGCAGATCTGGCGACCCGGACGCGCCGTCGCCGCCCCGATTGCCTGGCCCGGGCCGGCGCCGAGGCAGCCGAACGGGCCGGGGTCCATCCACGACCCGGGCTCATAGGTCTCGATCAAGCGCCCGGCGTAGGAGACGAAGTCGCCGCCGTCGCCGATCACGATCGCGTCGCGGTCGAGGATCTGGTTCAGCTCGCCGTAGACGCGGACCGGGTGCAGGGGAGCCCGGTCATCGGTGAGCTCGGCGAGTTCCGCGTCGCGTTTCTCGGTCTCCGTCTCGCGTAGCGACGAGAGCCAGCCAGTCGGGCTGCGGCCGCGCCCGCCTGTTGTGAACGCGGCCGCCTCGCGCACGGCCGCAAGCGTCGCCGGGACGTCGCCAACGAGCTCGATATCCGGTTGCCGAGTCGATTTCAGGCGCCTTGGGGCGATGTCGAGGGAAATGATCTTCGTCTCGTCGCCGAACGAGCCGCCGAAGCCGAGACGGAAGTCGAGCGGCACCCCCACGACGAGGGCGACGTCGGCCTCCTTCAGCCCCCGGCCGCGCGCCCGGGAGAAGTAGAGGTCGTGGTCGGCCGGAATGCACCCCCGTCCCATCCCGTTCAGGAACACCGGCGCCGGGAGCGCCTCAGCCAGACTTTCAAGCTCTACTTCACCGTAAGTCCAGTAGAGGCCCGTGCCGGCCATGATCGCTGGGCGCTCGGCGCCGGCCAGGAGCGCCGCGGCCTCCTCGGAGCGATCGGCGGGCGAGCCCGCCGATCGCTCCGCCGGCGCCGGGGCGTCCGCCTCGGCCTCCTGGAAGACCACGTCGAGCGGGTAGTCCACGAACGTCGGGCCGCTCGGCTGCGTGAGTGCCTCGTCGATCGCGGCCGCCGTCAGCTCCGGGATCCGCGCGGTCTCCTTCACCGTCCGCGCGGACTTCGCGAGCGGCACGACGAACGGGACGTGGTCGATCTCCTGAAGCGATCCCGATCCCCACCGCATCTCCGGCGCCCGCCCGCCCAGGACGACCAGCGGCGAGCGGTTCTGCTGCGCCCCGGCGAGCGGGCTCATCCCGTTCGTGACCCCCGGCCCCGCGGTCAGGGCGCAGACGCCCGGCCGGCGCGTCGCCTTCGCGAATCCTTCCGCGGCCCACGCGGCCGACGCCTCGTGGCGAGTGTCGATGATCTCGATTCCCTCCGCCAGACACCCGTCGTAGATCGAGAACAGGTGCCCGCCCGACAGCGTGAAGAGATGGCCGATGCCGCGGGAGGCCAGCGTGCGCGCGACGAGGCGACCGCCGTGGACGGATGGCGTCAAAGCTGGGCGAGACCGCCCGCGCGCCGCCCCTCGCCCAGGCGGCCGCGCGTGGCGTCGAGGTCGCCGCGCCGGCCGTCGCCCGGC
>JBKPHA010000082.1:0-13125 GCA_046729615.1 Actinomycetota bacterium | reverse complement strand
GCCTGCTACAGCGCGCCGCCGCCGTGCTGCCGGCGCGCGACCACGCGCGGCTCGAGCTCCTGCCGGAGCTCGCCGAGACGCTCGTCGACGTCGGTGTGTTCGAGCACGCGCAGCGCTACCTCGACGAGGCGCTCGAGGCCGCGATCGAGACCGATGACCGGGTGCTCCGTGCCCGCGCCCGGCTGATGCGCCTGCAGCTCGAGAGCCAATCGGGTGAGTCGCAGGCGTGGGCCGACCAGGTTCTCAGCGAGGGTGAGCAGACAATCCCGGTCTTCGAGGAAGCCCAAGACCACAAGGATCTGGCGATGGCCTGGCGGCTCATCGCATGGGCGCACGGGACGCGCTGCAACTACAACGAGGCCGCGAAGGCTGCGCGCCGCGCGGTCGACGAGGCGCGCGTTGCCGACGATCATCGCCAGCGCCGCCGCGCCGCCTCGCAGTTCGCAGTGGCCTGCCTCTACGGGCCGATGCCGGTGGTCGAAGCGATCGAGCGCTGCGAGGAGATCGTCGCCGAGGCTGGGGGCGATCGGCGCACGATCGGCCTCGTCACCAGCCTCCTGGCGCGCCTTTACGCAATGCGCGGCGACTTCGACGAGGCACGCCGGCTCTACGCGAAGGCGCGGATCACTCTGGAGGAGATGGGACGCAGCGTCATCGCGAACTCGACCTCGCTCGACTCCTGTGGCGTCGAGATGCTTGCCGGCGACCCCGCCGCGGCGGAGCGAGAGCTACGTCGGGACTTCGACGCGCTCGCAGCGATGGGCGAGCGCTACCTGTTGTCCACCTTGGCCGCCGAGCTGGCGCGCGCCACCGACGCGCAGGGTCGTCACGAAGAGGCGCTTGACCTAACGCTCCTCGCGGAGCAAGCCTCCGCCGAGGACGACATCACCTCGCAGGCGCTGTGGCGGGTTGTGCGCGGAAAGATCCTGGCGCGGCAGGACGCCGCCGAGGAGGCCCTGGCCCTCGCCTCGGCGGGGTTGGATCTCCTGCGCCAGACCGACGCCAGCGTAGTCCGCGACGAGGGGCTCGTCGACGTCGCTGAGGTCATGCGGCTATGCGGCGACCCTGACGCTGCGCGCGAGCTACTGCGCGAGGCGCTCGGGTTACTCGAGCGCAAGGGAAACGTGGCGAAGGCGGCGACCGTCGAGTCGGCGCTCGAGACGCTTGATCCCTTGTCGGTGCATCGATAGACGCATCGACTAGGCGTCGCCGCCAGTGGGGGCGGCAGGCGGCGCGAGGCGGGCGTCGACGACCTCCCGCGCCGCCTGCCGGCTGCGATGGTGCCCAGTGACCGCGGAGATGAAGCGATCGCGCTCGAGCACCAGCATCCGGGCCCGGGAGGTCGCGCGGACCGTCGCGGTGCGTGGCACGTCACGCAGCAGAGCAATCTCGCCGAACGAGCCACCCCGTCCCGCCACGTGACGCAGAACCCCGTCTCGGTAGATCTCGACCTCGCCGTGGTCGATCAGGTAGAAGCGCTCGCCTGGCTCGCCCTGCCTGATTATCTCCTCGCCGGGCCGGACGTCGATCGGCTCCATGGCGTGACACAGGCGCTCGAGCGTGGCCACCGGCAGCGGCGCGAAGATCGAGTTGGCGCGCAGGAGCGCGTACGAGCGCTCCGGCACTGGCGCTCCCGTCTCGAATTGGCGTAGCGAGCGCCAGCGCAAGACCGCGAACAGCGGGAGGATCGCCCCCGTCGCCACGACTGCGCCCCTGATCCCGAGCAGCGCCACCAGCGCCGGGGCGACGATCGATCCGGCGGCCATCGCCGCAAACCGCGAGGTCTCGAGGAAGCCCAGCACGCGTCCCAGCACCTCGTCGGATCCCAGACGCTGGAGCAGAGTCCTCACGGCGACCTCGACGAGCGTGTAGCCGATTCCCATCCCGATCCAGCCGGCGTAAGCCGCGGCGGTCGCCGGCCAGGCGCCGGGCAGCGCAAGCGCCGCACCGGCGAGGAGGCTCCCGACGACCAGCCCGGCGGCGAGATTGCCCCGGTGGACGAGAACGGCAAGCACCGCGCCTCCGACCAGTGCCCCGATTCCCCAGGCCGCATTCAGGTACCCGACGCTTCCCTGCGTCAGCCCGAGGAGCTCGAGGGCCACCACGACGACCAGGACGTCGGCGGCGCCCTCGAAGAAGAACATGACCGTGAATGCGCCGCCGAGCAGCCGCAGCCGACGATCCGCCCAGAGGCTTCGAAGGCCGAGCGCGGTCTCGCGCAGGGCGCCGGCGAGCTCGGGCTCGTCCGCGTAGAAGGGGCGTCGGTCGCGGCGGAGGGACGCCAAGGCGACCGCCGCCGCGGCTGCGAGTGCCCCGGCGACAGCGAACACGGCCTGCGGGCTCGTCGTAGCGAGTAAGACGCCGGCGATGATCGACCCGCTCAGGAAGCCGAGGTTGTCCATCACGCTGTGGGCGATGTTGGCCGCGGACAGTTCTTGGGGCGTCCGCGCGAGAAGCGGGGCGAGCGCCCCCTCCGCCGGGACATAGGCGCTCGACACCACGGTGAACGACCCTGCGAGCGCGAAGACGAGCACCGCCGGGGCAGCCATCGCCCCTGCCCAAGCGGACGCTGCCAGCGCGGCCGCGCTGGCGAGTGAGCTGGCGATCATCACCGCGCGCCGCGAGTGGCGGTCACCGAGCACTCCCGCGAAAGGGGAGGCGAGCGCCCCAGGCAGCAGCCTGACGAGCGCCACGACGCCGACTGCGGTCGCGCCGCCGACGTCGAAGGCATACACGCCGAGCGCGATCGCGTAGGCCCAGGTTGCGAACGACACGCCCGCCCAGGCGAGCTGGAGCCGGCCGAGGTCGGGGTTCGCGAATACCGCAGCGAGCGCCCGGTACGCGGTCGCCAGCTGTCCCATTCCTGGGATCACAGCTCGACGATACGCCCGCTCGCACGAGCCCACCCGGCGCGGAGCGACCGTCCTCCGTTCCCCTCGTCGAACGCCGGAGCCCTGCTCCGCCCTCGCCCTAGGTTGTCTTGACGACCAACACGGAGCAGGGCGCGTTATGGGCGACCGAGTTCGGCACGCTCCCGAGGACCCGGCGCCGCATCCCCTTGTTGCCGATCACGAGCAGGTCGGCCTGGCATTGCTCCGCGATCTTCACGAGTTGCCTCGCCGGGTTTCCCTTGCCGGTGCGCGTGACGCAGCGAATGCCCTCGTCTTGGATCCTCCGCTCCGTCCTGGCCAGGATCTCCCGAAGCTGGGCCGCGGGATTCCACGCAAATTCATGTTCGTCGACCGTGGCTGATGGTCTCGCTGCCGGGTCGCCGTAGACGCTCATCAGCACCACCTTCGAGTCGAAGCGCCTCGCCATCTCCACCGCGACGTCGACGGCTTTGGCGGCCGTCTCCGTGCCATCCGTTCCGACAGCGATCGTCGAGATCATCTCCGCGGCGACCTTACCATCGATCGTCCGGTTCCTTGAGCCGATGGCGGTTCGTTCGCGGCGCACCGCCCAGCACGAACGGCCGCGTCACTGGGCGCGGAATGTGATCGAGTCCAGCGCGTAGTTGGCAGTAGTCGGCACCGCGCCGCCCACTTCGACGTCGCCGTTCGGATGTATGAAGATGCGGCCGGCACTCACGGTGGCGAGCGTCGAGATGAAGAGCTCCTGGTTCGGGCGATACTGCGGCGGGAGAGTGAAGATCACGGTGTCACGCGTCGCCGTGATCGTTCCTTTCAGGTGGACGATGCCCTCGTGATCGATGAAGAACGCCGCGGTGCTGAACCCTTGTCCGAAGTTGTGGGCACCGTTCACGAACTGCGGCTCCCCGGCCGCGCCGATCTCGTGATACGGCTCGGGCGCCTCGAGGTCAGCGCCCGTCAGCGAGTGGTTCTCGACCTTCTTCCCGTTGACGGCGCCGTCATCGATCTTCTTCGTCGTCACGGCCTTCTTGTGGAGCTTGCTGGCTGTGACCGCACCGTTTTTGATGTCGTTGGTGCCGATCGTGGCCGCGGCATAACCGATGCCGCTGATCGACACGAACAACGCGATCAACGAGATCACCAGTGCCGGTGAGGGCCGTCCCCTGCTCGCTCGGCGTCTCATTTGAACCTCCCGTCGCGTGGCTGTCGTGTGACTCTAGACGCTTCGTCGGCGACCGGCGACGCGTAGGCCACCGCGGACGTGGGATCGTTCGCCCAGCCGGCGCGAACCACTGCGACGGCCGAAATTTCGGGCTATGCTGGGAGGAAGCCACGTCATCGGCTGGGACGTGGTAGCACCTCCGGTCATTAGGAACGCACCGATGCCAGCAACGATGCTCGAGCCGAAGCCCTCCGTCGAAGGGCCCCCCGTCTTCGTTGCGAACGGCCGGCGCCGCCACCGTGTGGTACGGCTGGGGAAGATCGCTGTGGGGCTCGCACTTGCCGGGTGGCTTGCCGCGCTGGCCGCGAGCCTGATCGGGTTCGCGCCGCTACCGCTGCCGGCGTTTTCCGGCTCGGATCAGGGGCACGAGGTTTCCGCCGTGCGCCCGCAGAGCCCGCGCGTCGCGCCTGCCGGGAACGAGACTCGCCTCGGTGCGAGCGATGCGTCGAGGGCAGGTAAGGCCTCGACGGCTGGATCTGGTCGGGGAGACACCCCGAGGGAAGGTGGGGCTCCCCGATCAACTGCCGGCACGAGCGGCACTACCGCGCCGACGCAGCCGCGCACGGCCAGCGTCGCCCAGACGTCCCCCCCCACGTCGTCATCCTCGAATCCGGCGGGAACTGCCGCCTCGAGTGACACCTCGACGCAATCGTCCGTGGAGCCGCCGCCACAGGATTCCCCAGCGCCCACCTCGACCACGCCGGTTCCCTCCGACTCGACCAGCTCGCCCGACCAGCCCGATTCCACAAGCTCGCCCGACGGGAGCAGCGGCACGACCTCGGGCGCAGCGTCCGGCACGACCTCGGGCGCGGCGTCGAGCACGACCTCGGACGCGACGTCCGGCACGACGACCACCACCCCAGATACACCGGTCAGCGGCAGCACGCCCTCGGGCTGAGGTCATACGGCGACGACCGGTCAGGATCGATCGAGCGGGGCCCCCGCGGTCCATCGGAGGAGCGAGGCGGCGCGGCGGATCGGCCGCAGCATCGAACGCCCCCCGGCGCACTGGTCGCTCCTCGCGCTACTGGTTGCCGGGATCCTCCTGATCCTGGCCGTGCAGGGAGTGTCGACTCTGACCACCGGTCGGAGCGCCACCCCAACGACGGGCATTCAGGACCCGGCGCTGCGCGGCTCGACCGCGACCTGGCGCTCAACCGCGATTTGGCGGGTTCACGGCGACGGGCTGGTCCCGGCCGAGGCTCCAGTGGGCCGGCGAGTCGCGCTCACCTTCGACGACGGGCCGGATCCGAGTTGGACTCCCCGAATCGCTGCCACCCTTACCCGATTCGGGGTGCCCGCCACCTTCTTCGAGGTCGGCGAGCAGGTGGTGCGCTACCCAGGGGTGGTCGCGACCCTGCGGAGAGACGGATTTGAGCTCGGCAACCACACCTTCGAGCACGCTGACCTCTCCACGATCCCGTCCTGGCAGAGACACCTCCAGGTGTCGATGACGGATACCGCGATTGCTGGGGCGGCCGGTGTGCGAACGCACTTCTTCCGCCCGCCGTACTCCAACCGGCCCGGCGCGCTGACCCAAGCACAGGCCAGTGCGATCGCATCGACGCTCGACCCCGGCCGCTTTATCGTCCTCGCCGATTACGACACCGATGACTGGCAGCGGCCGGGGGTCGCGCACATCGTTCGCAAGGCGACACCGCGCGGACACCGGGGTGGGGTGATCCTCTTTCACGACGGCGGCGGCGATCGCTCGCAGACGGTGGCGGCGCTGAAGCGCCTGGTGCCGCGCCTCGAGCGACGCGGCTTCCGGTTCGTGCCCCTCTCGCGGCTCGCCGGCATATCGCAGGCCGAGGCCCAGCCGGCTGCGTCGGGCTCCGAAAGCCTTCGAGGCGAGTTGCTGATCGCCGCGCTCGCCGCTGCCCGCTGGGCAACCGAGCTGTTCCTCGTACTGCTGATCGTGCTTGGCGCGTTGGCTGTGCCGCGCGCGGCCGTCATCGTCCTGCTTGCTCGTCGCCACGCCAAGGAGTGGCGCCGACGCTCAGCGCCGGCGTTCACTCCGCCGGTTTCCATCTTGGTGCCCGCATACAACGAGACGGAGGTGATCGCGCGAACGCTGAGCTCGCTGTCCGGAGGTGACTACCCCGCACACGAGGTGATTGTGGTCGATGACGGCTCAACCGATGGCACGGGCGAGCTCGTCGAGGGCCTTGGTCTGCCCGGGGTGCGGCTCATTCGCCAGCCCAACTCTGGGAAGGCCGCGGCCCTGAATGCCGGACTTGCGCTGGCGACGGGCGAGGTGATCGTCGCCGTCGACGCCGACACCATGTTCGAGGAGGAGACGCTCCGCCGCCTGGTGGAGCCATTCGCGGATCCCGACGTGGGGGCGGTCGCGGGCAACACCAAGGTCGGAAACCGTCGAGGGCTGCTCGGCATCTGGCAGCACATCGATTACGTGACCGGTTTCAATCTCGACCGGCGCCTCTATGACGTGCTGCGCTGCATGCCGACCGTACCCGGCGCGGTCGGGGCGTTCCGGCGCGAGGCGATCGAGGTCGCTGGCGGCTTCTCCTCTGCGACGCTGGCGGAGGACACCGATCTCACGATCGCGATCGGCCGCTCCGGACGACGGGTCGTCTACGTCGAAGATGCACGTGGCTGGACCGAAACCCCGGCGACCCTCGCGGGGCTGTGGCGGCAGCGTTACCGCTGGTCCTACGGAACCATGCAGGCGGTGTGGAAGCACCGCTCGGCGCTGTGGCGACGCGAGGACGGGAAGGTCGGGCGGCGCGGTCTCCCGTACCTGATTCTGTTCCAGATCGCGCTTCCGCTCCTCGCACCGCTGATCGACATCTTCGCCCTATACGGCATCGTCTTCCTCGATCCGCTGCCGGTTCTCGCCTATTGGCTTGGCTTCACCTTGCTTCAGCTTGGGCTGGGCGCCTACGCCTTCAGGCTGGACGGCGAGCGATTGACGCCGCTCTGGGCGTTGCCATTGCAGCAGTTCGTGTACCGGCAACTGACATATCTCGTTGTGATTCAGTCGGCCATCAGCGCGGCGCGCGGGCTCGGCTTGCGCTGGCAGCATGTGGAGCGCACGGGGGAGATCGAGGTGGCCACCTGAGGCCGCTTCGTCTCTCTGCGTTGCGCCCCGCCCTACACACGGCTAGCAGGCGACGACGACGGCGGTCCGCGAAGGCATCCCTGCCGACGTGTCAAGGAGGCGCTGCGAATCACAATCGGGTGTGGGCCTGGATAGCATGGCCCAACCGCTCCGGGGCGGGTTCGACGGCCCTTCGCGCGCAGGCGGCGCTGATGATGAGCGCCGCGGCGATGGCACCGGTGGTGATCGCCAGGGCGTGGGGAGAGCGGTACGACAGCGCGCTGAGGTAGACGCCGACGAACGAGGCGGCACCGAGCGCCATGCCGACGAAGTCCGCGGTCAGGATCAGCCCACTGAGGTCAGCCGCGTGTGCTGGCGCCACGAGAGTCGTGAGGCGATCGGCGAGCGGTGAGAACCCGCAGGCGTGACCGACGCCGGCTATGAACAGCAGTGGCGCGGTCATCGCAAGCGGCCAGGCGCTGTGGTCCACGATCAACCCGATCGCGAGCAGCGCGGCGCCCATCACAATTGGGCCCAGGACCGGCAATCGTTGACGCACCTTGACGCCGACGCGCGTCCAGGTGAGGCTGGCCGCCGCAAACCCAGAGGCGTAGACCGCAAAGATCAGTCCCGCGTGCAGCGGCGAGAACCGAAGGCCGTCCTGCAGGTAGAGGGTGAGGCTGACCAGAAAGCCCGCGTAGCAGCCCATACCGACCAGCACCGCGACGACGCCCGCCGCGACTGGTGGGATCTGCAGGAGGCGGAGATCAAGCAGCGGCTGTCCGCCCAGCGCCCGAACGCGCCGCTCAAGCGCGACGAATGCCGAGATCGCCACCGCGCACGTCGCAAAGCATGGCCACACCCACACGGGCCAGCCGTAATCGCGGCCGAAGCTGACGGGCACGACCAGCGCCAGAAGCGCCGCAGCGAGCAGTGCCACGCCACCGAGGTCGAGTCGCTTTCCGCCATGGGACGCCATCGGCGGGAGGGCGCGCCGTGAGCCCGCGAGGAGCACCGCGCCGACGGGTGCGTTGACCAGCAGCGCCGGCCGCCAGGCCGCGGAAGTCAGGTGTGCGCTCACCAGCAGCCCGCCGACGACCTGGCCGGCGGCAACGCCGACCGCCAGGATCATCGAGTACGCGCCGATCGCCTTGGCGCGCTGCTCGCCCTCGAACTGCATCTGGATGATTGCCAGCACCTGGGCCGTCATCAGGGCGCCCGCCGCGCCCTGGAACGCGCGCGCGGCGATCAGCGCCAGCGCAGTGGGCGCGAGGCCCGCTGCGAGCGAAGCCCCGGTGAACGCCCCGAGGCCGTCCACGAACGCCCGCCTTCGCCCAAGGATGTCCCCAAGCCGAGCGCCCGTGACGACCAGGGCCGCGAACGCCATCGTGTACGCGGCGACGATGAGCTGAAGCTCGGCTCCAGAGACGTCGAGGCTCGCGCGCAGGGATGGCGCGGTGACCGCGAGGATCGACCCGTCCATCGTCGCCATCGCCTGTCCTGCGAGCAGGATCGCAAGCGCTGCCGATCGAGCTCTTGGGGCCGTCGAGCTCATCCATCGGTACAACGACCGCGCGCCCCGATCCGTGAGTCGCCGTTGCCGGACAACACCTTCCCTTCTCGAACCTTCGGGTTTGCGCCCGGCGCCTTCGGCAGTCCCCACGGCGAGTGAGGGCTACTGCTTCCGACCAGCGCTTCCCGTCTGAACCCGTGCTCAGCTGTTCAACTGTGTCCGCTCGGAGGCCGGGTCAGCCGCGTAGGTACGCTGAGCGCCACTGTCTAGCGCGGGGCCGCGGCCGATGATTCCTACCCCCGGGCGGTCGTAAGTGCACGCAGGCATTGGCGGCCAGCAAAGGAGAAGTCATGGGCCAGCCAGTGGTCTACTTCGAGATTGTCGGAAAGGACAGGGAGGCGCTCAGAAGCTTCTATTCCGAGCTCTTCGGATGGGACATCGCCCCGGCGCCGATCAACCCGGACTACGGCTTCGTAGATCGCGTGACCAAGGCCCAGGGTGGTCGGAATCCCGGCGCGGTCGGCGGTGTGCCGGAGAGCCCATCGTCAACATGGGTCCTCAAGCCGTAAGCTCGACGCTAGCCCCGATAGCTCAGCTGGATAGAGCGACTCCCTCCTAAGGAGTAGGCCGCAGGTTCGAATCCTGCTCGGGGCGTCCAGCGTTCTCCCTGCACGTAGCGACTTTTCGGCCGCATTCACGAGCGGCGCCAGCCTTCATCGGTCGCCATTTCATCGCCAGTACGATCCTCGAACGCGGCTAGACGGCGCGCAATGTCCGCCCCGGACGACGTCCCGGCGCCGCTAAGGACGCCGGTTCGCCGCAGAATGAAAGGGCTCGCTACAAACCCCGATGTGCCCCCCTTACGTTATCGCCCGAGCCGGACTATGCCGCGGGACGCCACCTCGGCGGCATCCTCAGCGGCGGCCTGCGCCCGCACTTCGCGCATCGCCGATCAGCGACATCGTCGGCGACGTATAGCGGGTTGCGGCACGAGAACCATGGGGCTGGGTAGGGACGTTAGGCGACGGGCCGGAGCATCGGATTCCTTCCCGAATAGGCGCTCGGGGCGCATGTTCAACATTGTCCCGTCGCCGGCGGACCTCCTTATCCCTGGGACTCAGGCAATCGCGCGCCGGGCATGCGGCGGCGGCTATCGCTCGCCCGCCGAACCCTGCCGTTTCAGGCCTCTTTCCAGCTCCACGTGATTCGCTCGTCCGTGTCGAGATCGACCTCCGGGAAGAACTTGGCGAACGCTTCGTCGTAGCCAACTCGTCGGCGCGGGCGGCGTTGGATTCGCCGGTACAGGCTCCGCCCATAGGCGCGGTGCTCGCCTTTGTGGGACCAGGCGTGGAGCGTCTCCTCGACGTCAGAACAAACAACCATGGCCGCGACCTCGTTCTCCTCGAGGCCCCCTGCGTGGAAGTTCAGATAGACCCTGAGCCCCTCTCCTGGTCGCAGGAATCCACAGCCGGCGTGCCCGGCGGCAAGGGCGCCGCGGATCGTGCATTGGAAGCCGACCCGTTTCGCGGTTCCTCCCCCCATGTTTTCGATCCGCAGCCAAACGTTTCCCGGCGCGCTCAAGACGTCGAAGACCACTACCACCTGCAGATTCGGCAGGAGGCTCGCCTGCCAGATCCGGCGGCTCTGCCACACGGATGCCCACGAGGCGCCGGCTGCGACTACCGCGAGCGCAGCGGTGGCCGTGGGCGCCCACAGCACAACATCGGGCACGTCCCTGAGTGTCGCGAGCATCAGTCGTTGAGCGCGAAGAACACGACTACAGCCACGTTCACGAGAGTGAGCGCGGCAATCGCCCAGGTCAGCGCGACTACTTGCCGCTCTCGCCGGGCTGAGTCCCGCCGTGCCAGCTCGTCCAAGTAGTAGCTGATGCCAGTGAAGGTGTCGGCGGCGACCTGGTCGTGTTCCTGGATCAGCGCATCGTCGGGCATGTCCCGAAGCTCGCCGAGCTATCGCGCCCTTCCCATGGCGCTCGACTGTAAGGCGAGGCGCGGATCCATTTCTCAGCGCGATTCGCCGCCCGCATCGGGGGCGGGTATGAATGGCGGGTTAGAGGCGCCGCTTACGGACTCTGATCCGCCAAGAGCGCCTCGCGGATCTTCGGCCACGGCGGCTCGCCGACGAGCTGCCTGCTCCGAGCGCTGAGCGGCACGCCATGGCGCGCGGCGCAGGTGTCCGAGCACGTCCTCGGCCGTTACTTAGAAGCCTGGACCCCAGTTCCAGCCCGGAAGGTTGCACTTCCACTTCGTCAGGAATTCGCGGTGGGAGCCCTTCCAGAACACGAGCCGCTTGCAGGTGTACTTACCGTTGTGGCGCTCGTAGTTCCAGGCCACGCAACTGACGCCGCCGGAGTGGCGGAAGCAGCGGCTCGCCGCGTAGCCGCGGCACCGGTTATCAACCTGGCAGGCGTGCTTCGCGTAGTGCAGGGTCAGGTGTAGCGCCCTCTGCTTGGTGATCCCGATCGCCGTCGCTGGCGCGATCGCCAAGCTCGTGGCAGCCAGAACGACGGTGAGCGCGGCGGCCAACTTCCTCATGATGCTCCCCCCTTACTGGAATTAACTCGGCCGACCCTACACCGGCTGTCGCGCTCACCGCAAGGTCAGCCGCCTTACCGCTTAACCTTCCAGCTTGGAGTTCAGGTCGAAAGAGGAAGCCCTCGAAGCCGCCGGGCTGCGGGAGTAGCGACTCGCGCACACGCGAATCGTCATCGACCGACCTTGACATCGACCGCTTGCGAGGTAGGGTCGGCCTGACCAGGGTCATCCTGGACGTTCCAAGGGAGGATCGTCATGCGTAAGTTCATGTTGGCCGCAGCTCTCGCGGCGCTCGGGGCGGCCGTGGTCGCATCCCCGGCGTTCGCCTTCGACCATCACTTCAGCGTGCTCGGCAAGGCGAAGTCGTTTCACCGAGCTGGCCAAAATGCGTTTGTCTTCACGGAAAAACTCCTTGATCCGAACAACCGCCGCAACAAGGTCGGCCGCGACCGCGGTAAGTGCCGGGCCAAGCCGCGCAAGATCAAGTGCCACGTGAAATTTCACCTGAACGGCAAGATCGGGGGCTTCGGCGATATCCGGGTCAGGGGCGATCTGGACCCAGGACCGGACCACCTCGTCGTCCTCGGGGGGTCCGATGATTTCGATGGCGTCGCGGGCAAGGTGACCGTCCGCACCCCCAAGGGGCCCACCAGGATCCACTTCGATCTCGTGCGCTAGACAGACTGATAACCCCGCCGGGCTGCGGGAGTAGGCGGCGTCAGTTACCACTCGCGGGACTGACGGCGCCGTCCCGAGGTAGCTCGGTTACACCGACGATGGCTCGGACCCAGGTAGCCCATCCGGTCCTGGGTGTGGTCGAGGTCCCAGGCCTCACCGGGCCGAATCGGCTTGCGACAACGCGCGCAGTTGACGACGCCGGCGGCGACGTGGGGCTCCCACCGTTTCCTGAGCGCCTTGTGGTGGCGCCCGTAGCCCCGAGCTTCCCGGCTTGCCTGCTTCACCGCCATTTCGGCTTAAACAAGCGGGGAGGGAAATCCGGCACTCGCGGGGTGCCCGTGGGCCTGACCGGTTCTCGATGCCGACCCCGCCCCCGGGGTGGCGAGATACTGCGTAGGCGATGTCGCAGGAGTGGTCATGACGACCTGTCGGTCCTCACCCGCGACCGATGAAATGGGCAGAATGCAACGGCCCTGCGCACCGTTGGGTGCTTACGCGAAGGGGGCCGAGCTCCGCGCCGACCAGGAGTAGCAGGCATTTTGCCACGGGAGGTTCGTTATTTCTGAGCAGAACGTGGAGATTGTGCGGCGAGGCTACGAGGCGTTCAACCGCGGTGATTTGGAGGGGATGGTTGCCGACTTCGCACCGAACTTCGAGTACGCCCCCACTGGAGCAATCCCCGGCTTCGATCGGGATGTCTACCGGCGGCCGGAGGGATTGATGGAGTTTGTGGGCTGGATGCGGGAGGAGTTTGAGGACCCTCGCGCTGAGATCCAGGAGTTGATCGAGGCCGGAGATCAGGTGCTCGTCCGGGTGACCGCGCGTGGCCGTGGCAAGCAGAGCGGTGTCGAGAGCAGCTGGCATTTCTGGCACCTCTGGACCGTGCAGCACGGCAAGATCGTGCATGGGCAGGGATTCGTGAGCAGGGAAGAAGCCCTCGAAGCCGCCGGGCTGCGGGAGTAGGCGAGGTCGCCGAAGAGGCGTTTGACTGCGATGTCGAGCTTCGGTCAGTATTCGTCCGCCGCCTTTAACGGAAGGAGAATCATGGTCTTGTCGACGGCGAAGATCGAGGATTTCGACCGGTTCTGGAACGCGTTCTCTACCAAGGGCGCTGAGAAGCGAAAGCAGCATGGCAGTAGGGGTTCGCACGTCTTTCGCGATCCGAACGACGATCGGCGGGTCTGGGTGGTTTTCGACTGGGACGAGGAGGGGTTTACGAACTTCGTGTC
>JBKPHA010000081.1:0-22713 GCA_046729615.1 Actinomycetota bacterium | reverse complement strand
CGGACTGACCTCGTACTCGCGGCGCTGGCGCTCGAGCGCCTCGCGCAGCGCGCCCTCCGCGCGCTCCCACTGGTCGTCGGTGCCGATCGACTTGTCGGGCCGCGTGGAGAGCTCGACCCGCACCTCGTCGAAGCCGAACCGAGCGTAGAGCACGTCGATCGCCGAGCAGATCGCATCGACCTCGCCCGGGATCTGATCGAGCGTGCAGTAGACGTGCGCGTCGTCCTGGGTGAAGGCACGTACGCGCAGCAGCCCGTGAAGGACGCCCTCGCGCTCGTTCCGTGAGACCAGGCCGAACTCGGCGAGGCGCAGCGGCAGGTCGCGATAGGAGTGGCGCTCGGACGCGTAGACCAGGCAGGCACCCGGGCAGTTCATCGGCTTGAGGGCGAACCGCCGGTCCTCCACCTGGGTGAAAAACATGTTCTCCGCGTAGTTGTCCCAGTGGCCCGAGCGGTGCCACAGTTCCTCGTCGAGGATCTGCGGGGTCTTGATCTCGACGTAACCGTCGGCGTCGAGCTGCCTCCTCACCTCGCGCTCGATCAGCCGCAGGAGGACGGTGCCCTGCGGCAGCCAGAACGGCATCCCCGGCGCCTCGCCGAGCACGGTGAATAGGCCGAGCTCGGGACCCAGGCGGCGATGATCACGCGCACGGGCCTGCTCGAGGCGCTCGAGGTGCTCGGCGAGCTCCTGCTGAGAGAAGAACGCCGTCCCGTAGATGCGCGTGAGCATCTGCCGGCTCTCGTCGCCGCGCCAGTAGGCGCCGGCGATCGAGTTCAGCTTGAACGCCTTGATCCGCCCCGTCGAGGGCCCGTGCGGCCCACGACAGAGGTCCACGAACGGGCCGTTGCGGTAGAGCGACACCGTCTCGACCCCCTCGTCCCGCACCAGGTCCTCGATCAGCTCCACCTTGTACGGCTGGTCGGAGGCGTGGAATCGCTCGACCGCCTCGGCCGCCGGGATCTCCGTGCGCTCGAACGACTCGTCGGCCTCGATATGCGCCCGCATGCGCTCCTCGATCCGCTCGAGGTCCGACTCCGATGGCCGGAACCCGTCGGGGAACTCGAAGTCGTAGTAGAAGCCGTCCGCGACCGGCGGCCCGATCGAGACCTTGGTGCCGGGCCACAGGTCCAGCACCGCCGTCGCCAGCACGTGCGCGGCGTCGTGCCGGAGCACCTCGAGGGCGTCGGGACGCCCCGGGGTGAGGATGTCGATCCGCTCCCCGTGCTTCAGCGGCGCATTCAGGTCCCGGACGCTGCCGTTCACGCGCACGGCCAAGGCATCCCGCGCGAGCCGCGGGCCGATCGCTGCGGCCGCGTCGGCGCCGGTGGCGCCCTCGGTCAGCTCCAGCGGCGACCCATCCGGAAGCTTGACGGTGATCGAAGCCATCCGCGGCCATGCTACCCAGGCGCCGTTCGCCGACTTGATGCTTCTTTGGGGGACTTTGCCCCGCTATGGCGTGACAAAGTCCCCCAGAGCCGTTCAGCGGCCCTCCTAGTCGCCCGCCGGGTTCGCGCGCCCGCCCGGAGCAATCAACGGACACGGGCCGTGGCCCGTTGGAGCCGGATGTCGTGCCCAGAGCAGGTACGGACCGGACCGGCGCTCCAGTCGAAACCCTGCGTACTCGGGAGTCCGCTGGTTGCTGGTGATGACGTGCGCGATCCCCCGAGGAGGGCGCCTCTCGGTGCCCGTGGCGCTTGCCTGGACGCACACCCTTCCGCCCCGCAGCTCCCACACGACGTAGTCGCGTCCGTGCTCGTCCGCCAGCAGGTGCTCGGAGACCAGGACCAGCGTCGATCCGGGGCGCAGGTCCGGTCGCAGCTCGGTGAGCGCCGGCGAATAGGTGGCCGGTCCGACGGGGCCGTTTACGAGCGCCAGCACCGTGCAGGCTCCGGCGGCGCCACAGAAGGCAACGGCCAGCAGCGCGCCCACGGCCGCCTGTCGGCGCAAGAAGACGCCGCTGGCGTCCGTGCGCGTGCGGGCCACCGCACCACGAACGGTCCCGAGCTCGACGATCTGCTCGAGCGAGAGCAGCGCTCGGACCGCGATCAGCATCGCGAGCGGCGACGCAATCACCGTCGCCTTTGCCGCCTGGTACGGCGTGCCGGCGAAATGCGCGTAGGTGTAGAGCGCGATCGCGGCCGCGAGCGCCGACGGGAGCGCCCACTCGCGCCGCCGCAGGAACCACGCGAGGCCGTACGCAAGGGCCGCGAGGCCGAGCAGTTCACCCAGGTAGAAGCCCGCGGCCGGCATGGCGCCGTCGCCCGGGTCGAGTCGAAAGTCCCCAGACGGCCAGATCCCGAGCGCCTCGAGGGGCGAGATTGGGTTGAACAGATTGCCGAGGCCGGGACCGGACGGGTTGAAGGTCTCGAAGCTCGCGAAGTCCGCCATCCGGCCAACCTCCGGCGCCGCGGCCGCCGCCACCAGCGCCAGCGCCACCGCTGCCGGCGGCGCCGCGCGGCGTACCGCCTCAGCGACCGCCTTGCCGGAGCGCCGGCGCCACACCGCCCCCAGCTCGAGGGCCGCCCAGATCCCGGCTGCCCCCGCCAGCCACAGGAGCCCGGGAAAGCTGTAGGCGTACACGCTTCCGATCGCGAGCACTGCGAGCGGCACCGCGGCGAGCCACCGGCGCCGCTCCTGTCCGAGGAGCGACCCCTCCGCGAGCCGGTGCAACCCGATCGCGAACGCGAGTACGAACAGGGCCTCCATCGTCTCCTTGAACGCCCCCTGGATGAGGAAGGAGGCGACGAGATAAGGCAGCCCCACGAGCAGGGCGCCGAGGGTCGGCCGCCACGCACGGGTCCGACCCAACAGCTCGAGCGGCGCGAGGACGGCGCTCACGGCGATCGCAAAGGCGAGGCCGTCGAAGCAATGGACGAGGCTAGCGCCGGTCGCCGCGGAGGTCGCGACGACGAGCGCGTGCGGGCCAAGTGGGTAGCCCTGCGCCTCAAGGTGTGAGCCCTCGCCGTGCGCGAGGCGGTCCGCGGCGAACAGGTGCTGGGACATGTCCGGGTTGAGGCCGGTCCCCAGGATCCCGAAGCGCCGCTCGACGATGAACGGAAGCGAAGCCAGAACCAGCGCCGCGATCAGAGCAGGGACTCCCGCCGCCAGCGCGGGGCCGGCGCCCGGAACCCTGCGCCAGAGGATCGCGAGCGCGACCAGCGCGAGCGCGCCGACCGCGATCGCGGCAGCGGCGCCGTCGCCGGGCAGCCGGACGGTGGCCCACGAGACCGCAGTGGTCGCCGCGAGCCCCAACGCAGGAGCCAGCCAGCTCCAGCGTCGGCGCCCGCAAAGCCGAAGGATCGCTTGGCCGATGACGCCCGAGGTGAGCAGGATCGCGGCGAGGGAGCCGTACGTCCCGAGCATTGGGCGGCGAGCATAAGGGGCCGCGCGACGGCCACCGTTTCGCGCACGGCGCGGCGGGGTAGTGCTCAGACGTCACTTGGCACTGCCGCCGGGCGCGGACATAATGTCGCTCCGATGAACTCGGCCGCGGACTCTCCCACCAAGGCGGGAACCGAGCCGGAGTTCCGGCTTGCCCTGCCGAGTAGGGCGGAGAACGTCGCGGTGGTCCGTCAGGCCCTAGCCGGTGCGATCGAGGTGCTCGGGCTGAGCGAATCCCGGCTGCTCGACATCAACACCGCCGTCAGCGAGGCCTGTAACAACGTCGTGGTGCACGCATACGGGGACGACGAGGGACCGCTCGAGGTGATCCTGTGCGTCCAGGACGCCGAGCTCGAGGTGGTCGTCCGGGACCATGGGGCCGGTATCCGGCCGCGCGCGCCCGAGCCCGGCGTGGAGGTTCAGGGCCTGGGCTTGTCGCTGATCCAGACCCTGAGCGATCGCGTCGAGTTCGTGGGCGGCATCGACCAGGGAACGGAGGTCAGGATGGCGTTCTCGCTCAACGGGCAAAGCGACCCCTGGCTCCGGGACAACACACCGGCGGAGGGAGAGGTCGGCCAGCCGCGCGGCGAGCTCGTCATCGGGGTCACGGCCGGACCGCTGGCGGCGCCCGTCCTCGGCCGCGTCATCGCGATGCTCGCCGCGCGGGCGGACTTCTCGCTGGAGGGCATTTCCGAGGCGCAGCTCGTGACCGACTCGCTGGCCGCCCACGTGCCCCGAGTTCTGGTGGGCAACAAGATCCAGCTCGGGATCGACCTGCCTCCCGACGAGCTCCTCGTGCGGGTTGGACCGCTTCAGGAGGACGGCGCGCACAAGATCATGAACGCCTCTCCGCTGGCGGCGCTACCGCCCGTGCTGGAGCGGCTCACCAAGGACCATCGCGTCGAGGGCTCGCCCGACGGCGAGATCCTGTCGCTGACCCTGGTGAACCCCCGCTAGACCGACTCCGGGTCGTCCACGATCTCCAGCCGCCGGTCGAGCTGGGTGACGTTGAATACGCGTTCGACCGCCGCCGGACCCCGGACGACCACCAAGCGGCGCCCGGCCGACCGCGCCCGCTCGTCCGCGGCGATCACCGAACGCAGCCCTGTCGAGTCGATGAAGTCGACCCGGCGCAGGTCGAGGACGAGGACGCCCGGCGTATCCGCCTCCACCTCGGCGAGCCCCTCCTCGAACCGCGGGGCGCTCGCGATGTCCAGCTCGCCTACCAGCGCCACCCGCGTCTGGCCTTCGTACCGCTCGGTGATGATCTCCAGGGGGGACATGAGAACGCCGCGGCAAGATACACCGCGGAGCTCAATCCCCGGCCAGCACCGCCTCGATCGCGGAGTCGAGCGAGTCGAATACCGGGATCGTTCTGTCGATCGCGGTGAGCTCCAGGAGCTTCCTCACCTCGCCGCCGACGGAGACCAGCGCCACGTTCGACTCGCCGTTCTGGGCAGGCTTCGCGCCGTGCAGCAGCGTCGCCAGACCGGTCGAGTCCACGAAATCGCAGCGGGTCAGGTCGATGACGAGGGGGCGGTCGGGGTCGCGGGCGGCGTCACCGAGCAACTCGCGCACCTTCGGGCTCGTAGCGATGTCGAGCTCGCCGGTGATCGTGATCACCAAAGCGCCGCGTACGTCCTCCTCCATTGCCTCGAATGGCTTTTGGTTCATTCGAATCGTCTCCATCCTCGGACGAAGTCTGCATACAGAGCTTGGGCCAGCGCCTCCGAATTCGACGTGGTTGAGAACCGAGTGCCGAAGCCGTGCTTGAGGCGAGACAGTACCGATCCTAACTGCTTATCCGCCGCAGTTCCCGATTAACCCCCCAAGCACGTCTGGAGGCCGGAGGGCCATAGGCTCCATGACCAACGGCCCGCCGTGCGTGTGTCCGAGCTGAATGCTGACGGCGAAGTGATCTAGGCCAAGCTCGAGGAGCTGGGTCGCGCAAAAGTGGCGCAGGTAGTGCCAGCGGACGGCAAACTCCTGCTCTCGCTCTGACCTTCTGCCATGACCAGCCGTGTGTCTGCTTCAGAAGCGGCTGACCCCCGGGCGAGTGAAAGACGAATGGGTCGGGTCGTCGCGGCAGGTCTCCAGCACCCGGGGCGGCGGCTGGACGGGAATGGTCCGCCCCCTGCCGTTCTTCGGGAGCCCGAGGCTGCCGTCGAGCGTGCGTGAGTGGCGGACGGTCAGCTCGGCGTCATCGACGTCATCCCATTGAAGTCCGAACAGCTCGCATTGCCGGATGCCGGTCCAGGGCGAAGGGTAATCATCGCCCGCATCTCCGGCCGTAGCCACCGAGGATGGTGCAAGCCTCGAGCTGACGCCCTTCCACTCATGGGTGGCGACGGTGAGCTCATGCCGGTCGCAGGGCGTCGACGTCCACCGCAGCGGCGCTTGCGCCACGACTGCAGGGCAGTTAGGCTCGCTGCACGTTCAGGAGGGGAGTCGGGCGAGGAAGTAATAGCTGTCGTCGTAGTTGTGGTTTCGCTGCTTGACCCGCCTGTCGGGCGAGGTCTACGAGCTTCGCAAAGAGAACGCCGAACTTCGCAGAACCATTCGCGGACTGAGAAAGGAGCTGAACGGATCTTGAGTCGTTGCCGCATTGCTGTCGCAGTCGTTCTCCTATCTCTACTTGCTCTGACGGGGCGTGCGAGCGCGTGGACGCTCGGGTTCAACGATGGCTGGGTCCAACAGGATCTATGGCGTACAAGCACCCCCGCCGACCTCGCATACGAGGGGGCGACGGCGGTGCGCTTTCCCTTCCACTGGGACAGCGATGCCGAGTTCGAGCGCTTGAAGACCTACGTGACCCGCGCCCACCAGGACGGCCTGCAGGTCATCATCACTCCCTACGGCTACGCCCTGCCCAACCGAACGAAGTGGCTCGCCCTGATGCGGCGGCTGGCGAGGCTCTACCCGAACGATCCGATCGAGGTCTACAACGAGCCGAACCTAAAAACCTACGGCGCGCTAAGCGCCGACTCCTATGCCTCGCTGTTTCGGGCCTCCTACAAGGCCATTCGCTCGGTACGCGGCAACTCAGCCCCGATCCTCGCCGCCAATACCTTCATTGTCCCGTGTAACCCCACCCCGGGGAGGACATGGGAGCAGCGCTTTGCCGATCTGACCCGCGATCTCAACTACGTCGTCAGCGTCCACGTCTATCCCGGTGGGTGCTGGGATATGACGCTAACGGATCCCGCGAGTGTCGCCCGCATCGCCTGGAATGCGGCCAAGGACGCCCAGCCCGGGCGGCCGCTTTGGGTGACGGAGGCAGGCTTCTCGAGCGGCAGGGGCGAGGACAACCAGCTGTTCGTCTTGCAGAACTTCATCAGCGAACTGCGCTCGCTAGGTGCCGATCCAATCTATGTTCACCGCCTCTACGATCTCCCGCTTTCCTACTACAACGGCGATACGTGGGTCGGCCTGTGGGGGGTGCAGCGCTCAGATGGGACCTGGAAGCCCATCGGCGAATACCTACACAACCTGCCGAAATAGGATGCGCCGTAACAACCAAGCACGATTCAGGCTGTGAGGACGAGCCCGGCGCGGGGCGGGCGCTGTGGCTCGCATGCAGGCGACGTGCCGGTCGTGACTTGGTTCAACGCATGGCTTCGCTCTATCCGAACCTGAGCGACGAGCAGCTGCTCGAGCGATTGCGCCACCAGGCCCGAGCTGAGGAATGTGAGCTCGTCGAGGAGCGGCGAGGCGATGAGTGGCACGTCGCCTTCCGAACTGGCCCGCAGCCACTGGCGCGCGGAGGAGTTGTCAAGCGCGCCGCCGACTCGGTGGATCGACGCGAAGCACGCGAGTCGCTGCTGTATTCGGCCGAGCAGCGGCTGTGAGGCACGTTTGCTTGCGGCCGAAGCCCTACCGGTTGAAGCCGCCGGTCAACTCCGCGTGACGCGGGACACGGCTCCAGTAGGCATGTCTGCGATGCCCATGTCGCTGCCTGACCAACTTGGCGGAGAGGCGTGGACGATGGGCGCTACTGGGCTCCAGGGAGGCCGAAGGCCGACCGGTGTGAGAGCCCGTGTTTCGTCACACGGAGACTATGGGCGCTACTGGGCTCGAACCAGTGACCTCCAGCTTGTCGAGCTGTTCCGACGGTTGCGACGCCTGACAACGCAGGACGACGAATCCCGCTTGCAGACACGGGTTTCGGGGCATCTGGCGGGCCGTCACCGCGTGGCGATTGCGCGTAGCCGGCGGGATGTTTGGGCCACAACCGGGCCAGAACTTCCACGCCGCGCAGACACGCGGGGCCTCTAAGGCAGTAGGACCCGCTAGGGCAGCTTCTGGCCGTCGCCCCGAGGCTCGTCGGGATGGGGTTCCTCAGGGGGCTGGGAGCCCTGTGCTGCCGAGGACCCGGCGGACTCCGGCGTTGCTTCTTTCTCCGCCGCCCGCTGGCGGGCGTCCCGCGCCATGTTATCGAGGCGTCGGGCGATGTCCTTCGCGGTCGCCGCCAACTTGTCGAGGACGTCAGGGGTTTGTCGCTCGATCCCCTCCCGCCCGGACTCAACTAATTCCTCAAGTCGCTTTTGGTACTCCTGCAGGCGCGAAGACTGCTTGTTGCTCTGCTCGGTCAATCTTGCTTCCTCCTTTGCCTGGGCTGGCCTGGCCCCGTCATCGCAGGTCGCGGCGATTCTGATCACGCAGCTTCGCCTTCCGCCTCCCGCGCATAGATAAGGTCACGAAAAGAACGATGAGCGCGATCACAATCGCGACGACGATCACCACCACGCCCGTTCCTACTGCCATAGGGAGCATCAGGGCCACCATGTCGCTCTCGCTTTCCTTCGTTGCCCACGATGGCCGTTACCCGCCCTGAACCCACCTAAGACGGGGCGAGGCGTACCCAGAGCCGTCCCCACGGTAAACGGCGGCTGCCACATGGTCTGGGTCCGACGCGACTGAGAGGATTTGAGGCGGTGACCGAGCACGACGAGCGGACCCGGACCGTGCAATGGATCGGCGAGGACGCCGAGGGCGTGGTGCTGTCCGAGCTCGACATTTCCGAGGCAGACTTCTTCCGGCTCAAGTCCGGCCGTATCGCTTTCGGGCGCTTCGGCGAGCCTCGCCGCTATCACGGCGACCAGGCCCGGCGCCATCTACGCGCACGAATCGCCGCCATCGACGCCGAGTTGGATCAGATGAGGGCCGACTACGTCCATTGGCGGCTTCGCGAGGAGGGATACGAACCGGACGAGTACGCCGACCCTGACGACTTCGCGATCTGGCTCGAGCTTCGTGCGGAGGATCTCCTGCCCGACGACGATGGCTGACGAACGAGACGCCGTCATCCGCATCCTTGCGGCTCTCGATCGCGTGGTCGAGGTCGTCGACGTCGAGGATCGGACCCTCGCCGACGTGGTCCGGACGGATGCGAAGTTCGTCGATGCGGCCAATGCGTTCCTCGCCGAGTTCGAGGCCGCTTACGGCGGCGAGGATTGGAGGCTCAAACTCGTGACCTTCGAGGACGAGTGCAGGAAGGCCGGTTATAAAGACCGCGCCGCAGCGGCCCGCCTTATTCGCGAATTCCTCACCAGTCAGCAGGCCAGCCAGAATTAGAAGCGAGTTCCGTCCTGCCGACCGGCTGTAATTTGGGGAGCGGTCCGTAAGCCGCCTCGCCGCCCGTGGAGGGCCTCGGGGCGCAGAAGGCAAACAGATCGCACCCGTCAAATAGGCCGCGCCTGGGGCGCCTCCTTCACGAGCGGGACGTTTACCCAACCGAAGGAGTCGACTCACATGACGTTCCATACCGCCGAGGAGCTCACGGCCAAGATCCGCGAGGCAAAGCAACGGCGAGACAAGCTCTTCAACGAGCTCGAGAACCTGCAGGCCCGCGAACGCGCCGCCGAAGAGCCCGACGATGGCCTCGCCGAGCGGATCCGCCGGATAAACGCCGGCATCACGAAGCTCGACGAGCAGGTCGCCGAGCTCGAGGCCGAGCGTGGTCGGATCGCGGCGCAAGAGGACCGGATTCGGGAGCTCGCTCAGGACCCACGCAACCGCGAGCCGGGCGACGGACAAACGCCGCTTCACGGCGAGCCAACGGATCGCCGCGCCGGATCACTGCTCGGTCCGCCCCACATTCGCGAGGCCCGCGACGCAGGACTGCGGATGATTGAGCGGTACACCGAGTCCGGCGAGCTTCGCTCCGAGGCCGCCGACCGACTCGATGAGCTCGTTCGCCGCCACGATCGCTCGGGCGTCGACGCCCGCTACCTCGCCGCCGTGGGCGACCCGGCTTACAACACCGCTTTCGGGAAGCTCGTGGCCGACCCTGCCCAGGGTCACTCGCGGTTCACGCCGGCCGAGGTCGAGGCTGTCCAGAAGGTCGCCGCGCGCGGCGAACTCGCGGCAATCCGGCTGCCGGGCGGCGCGATCCGATACCGGAAGCGTGACTTCGAGGAGTGGCTCGATGAGAGGGCGACGACCGAGCGAGGAGTTGTCACGCACCCCGAGAGCCGCCGCCCAGCGGATAACCTAGCTTCCGTCACGCACCCCGAACGCGAGGAGGACTAGATGCCACCCATTCAGCGAGGCCAGGCATACCGGCTCGGCCCGAACCGCTGGGGGCTTCGCTACTACGACGCCGACGGCAGGCGCCGGCGCAAGAGCCCATTTCAGTCGAGGTCAGCCGCGCTCGCCCACTACCGCGACGTGATCGAGCCGCAACTACGCGGCGAGCCGGAGCCGGTGCCCGAGCTGACCCTGGCGGAGTTCGTGTCGCTCTATCTGGAGCGCCATGCGGTCAACGTCAGACCGGCGACGCTCCAGACGCTGCGCGAGCGACTCGCCTATGCCACCGCTGCGTTCGGCGACGTGCCGCTCCGCGATCTGGAGCGGATGACGGGTGAGGTCGCATCGTGGCGGGCAACGCTGCCCGAGCGGTCGCGCTACGGGATCGTCCAGGCGCTCAGGCAGACGCTCGAAGCCGCCGTCCGGTGGGGCTACATGGACCGCAATCCGGCCAAGCTCGCCGGTCCCAACCGTCAGCCGTCCTCGCGTCCGGTGCGGGCGTTCACCGTCGCCGAGGTCGAGGCAATCGCCGCCGAGCTGTCGCCGATGTACCAACCGCTGCCGGCGTTCGCGGCCGCAACCGGCCTCCGCCCCGAGGAATGGCAGGCGCTCGAACGGCGCGACGTAGACCGCCGAGAGCGGATGCTGAGCGTTCGCGCAACCGTGTCCGGCGGTGAGCTGGTCGAGCTTGGCAAGACAGGCGGCTCTCGTCGCCAGGTGCCGCTCTCCCGTCGCGCCCTGGACGCTCTCGACGCGCTTCCTGCGCGACTCGACACACCGCTCCTCTTTCCCGCACCGAGCGGCGGGCTGCTCAATCTGGACAACTTCCGTCGCCGCGAATGGACACCAGCGGTCGAGGCGTCCGGTGTGCGGACCCCTGCTCGCATCTACGACCTGCGCTCGACGTTCGCGTCTAACGCGCTCGCGGACGGCGTGAGCGTGTTCCAGCTTGCCCGCGTGATGGGTACGTCCGTGCGAATGATTGAGCGCCACTACGGAGCGATGCTCGACGGCTCAGGTGCCGAGATTGCGCGGCTACTCGACACGGGCGATGCCGAGCGGGGGCGCGACGGCGAGGCTCTATCGGACGACGGCTGATGCGCCCGGTGAGCCCATGGTCCCGAGGGTCACCGCTTCCTCCGGGCGGCCCTGGCCCTGCGCCTGTCCCCGGCTTTAGCGAGCATACCTGCGATCCCGCTCGACAGGTTCATCGGTTGGGGGTTCCGCTGCTTAGCCCACGCCTTCACGTCGTTGGCCCGCCACACCGGCGTCGCTCGCAGCCTTGCCAACGGCTCGGGGAAGTCAGGCCGCTGTGTCCACTTACGCGCCTGCGTCCGCGTGACATTCAACATCGCCGCCACCTCGGCGAGCCCTACGAGGTCGTCCGGCTTCTGAGCCATGTAGAGATATTGACACCCCGTTTGGGCCACTACCGGGCCACGGAGCGGCAGGCTCAGCCGCTGAAAATGGCTCTAGATGGCGATGGGCGCTACTGGGCTCGAACCAGTGACCTCCAGCTTGTCGAGCTGGCGCTCTCCCTACTGAGCTAAGCGCCCCGAAGGACCCACGAGTTTACCCCGCGCGGACCAGGCTCTCGGGCCGAAATTCAGGCGACTGCCGGCGGCGTCGGGCTCGGCACCGCCGGCGTGGCGACGAGGCCCTTGGCGTACATCGTCTCGATGAAAACCTCGCGCGTCGTCGCGGACGGCTCCCAGCCGATCTCGCTCTTCAGCTTCTCGTTCGAGACGATCCAGGGGTAGCGGATGAAGTTCAGGTTCCCGGGAGGCGACTCCACCCGCGGCGCATGCAGGATCCAGGCGGCGCCGTAGATCCGGCGGAGCGCCCGCATCGACATCGCGCGCGTCTTCATCCCCACCATCTCGGCGGACTCCTTCCACGTCAACGTCCCGTCGCCGCCGACGTTGAACGCGCCGCCGGCCCTGGCGTCGAGCAGGCCGACGATCGCGCTGACGACGTCGTCCTCGTGGACCAGCTGGAACTCCTGCTCCACTCCGTCGACGATTGGCATGAACGCGGCGTTCTTCCAGCTACGTGAGATGTAGTTGTCGACGTTCGGACCAAAGACGATGCTGGGGCGGACGATAGTCATCACGCGGTCGGGGTTCTGGAGCGACCAGAGCTGGCAGATCCGGTCCGCATCCGACTTGTGGCGCGCATACGAGAAATCCGGCTGCCCGCGCACCGGCCAGTCCTCGGCGATGGGTTTGGGGTTGTCGGGGAAGGCGCCGTAGGCGGTCGCCGAGGAGGTCACGAGGACCTGCTGCGTGCCGCCCCCGGCCGCGGCCCGCAACGCGGCGTCCGTGCCGTTGACGTCGACGTCGTACATCCGCGCCTCGTCGCGAATCGGGTTGAGGACGAACGCGAGGTGCGCCAGGGCGTCCGGTTGCTCGCGATCGATCAACTCGCGCATCTGCGAATAGTCGCGCACATCGCCGCGCACGAAGGTCGACTTCGACGCCGGACCTGGCGGTGGACGGACGTCGAGGTTGACGATCGCCTCCGTGTCGTCGCGCGCCGCCAGTATCTCCGTCAGGCGGGAGCCGATGTACCCCGAGCCGCCGGTGATCAGATAGCGCACGCGCGGATCCTATTCGTCCCTGGCGACGCGGCGCGAGCGCGCCGCCGGCTGCGAGCAAACGCTCACACTGTCCGATTCGCATTGCTGTCTCCGCCGCTCTTCGTCACCCGGTAGAAACACCGCAATTAACGTGGGTTCCAGGCGTGAGCGGGGTATAGGAGGACCGCAACCTTTGGCGAAGCTGCGTGTTAAGTTTGGGTAAGCCACCACGGATAGCGATGGCGGAGACTTAAGGACCGACGGGCCAGCGGCCGCATCGCTGGCGGCACGTCCTTCGGAAACAAGGGCCCCATTTCGGGGCCCTTTTCCGCGGTTCACGACCGCTCTGGCTCCACGTCCAGCGTGAGACCGTCGATCCCGGTGATGCGGACCGTCTCGCCCTCCTTCGCCGGCACGTGAGCACGAGCCTTCCAGTACTCGCCGTCCAGTCGCACCCGCCCGAACGGGTCGCAGTCGTCGACAACGGTCGCAGTTCGCCCCACGAGCGTCTCCGGACCGCTCCGCAACCGATAACGGCGCAGGAATCGCTTCCACGCGAAGTACTCGCCCACCTCGAGGATCAGCGCGCCGGCGAGGACGACGAGACCCCACGGGACGCGGAGCAGAAACAGGGCGATCAGCCCGGCGACGAGAAGCATCGCGAGCTGGACATGGTCCTACACGGGTCGGCGACCGCGGATGGAGGCCGCCGCGGCGGCTCCTGCGCGAGCCAACCGCGGAGCCGCTCGTACACCGCCGGGTCGTTCAGCAGGCGCAGGTGGTCGACCCCCGCGACCGTGTAGTAGCGGACGTATACCGGCGTGATGACGAGTTCGGACCGTAGCCGGTCCCCGTACGTCGGCCGCGGCCGCCCTGCGGGATAGGGCGAGCGCCATGCCTCCTCGGTCTCGCAAAGCCCGTGGACGAAGACCGCCAGGCTGGACGTGGCGTCGGGGAAGGCCTCGGCTACGCCGTCCAGGTTGAGATGGACTTCGCGGCCCCCTTTCCAGTACCCCAGGGTCACCGCCAGGTCGGGGTAGTCGCGGGCGGTCGGTGTCCGAAGAACCCGTTTGCGGCGCCCAGCGCCACGGCTGCCAACCTCGACTCGCCTACCTGCGTCGCGCGCTTCGGGACCCGCCTCGCAGCGGCCTCGCCGATGGCGGAGAGTGGCGCTCGAAGCGCGGCCTCCACGCCCGGGTACGTGACTCGCGACACGGGATCGTGGACGGCACGAACCGGGATCCCGAGCAGTCCGAGAGCGCCGAAGACTCGCATACTCACGGCACGGTGGAATTCGGGCGCGACGGTGCTCGGTCGAGCGATCGACCGCCCCGCGATCTCGCCCAGCGCCCGGATCTCCCCCTCGCGCACCGTCCGAAACTGTACGCCGCGCCACCGCGCCGGACAAGCGCGGAAACTCGTGCGATCCGATCAGCCGGGCGGCCGTGAGACGATGGGCCCATGCGGCGGCTGATCACGGTGGCGGCGGTGGTCGCGCGCGCGGGGGTGCTCGCGACGACATCCGCAGGCGGTCATCGGACCCGCGCGGGATGCCACGGCCTGTTGGTCACCGTGACGCGAAACGATGGCGGCGAGCGGATCGGGGCGGGAGCGGATCGCGTGACGGGATCAAGGCAGGAGGCTTCGAGAACGGCCCCCGCGTCGTGGGCGGACCGGGCGACGACCTGCTGCACGGCAATGCTGGGCGGGACGCGATCAACAGAAGCTCCGGTGCGGACAGGATTTACGGGGACAGCGGCAACGACCACTTCAGACCCGGCTCGGGCAACGACTTCGGCGATGGCGGGTCCGGCATCGACAACCCGAAGGACTGCGAGCAGACAGCCGGGATCCCGTAACCGCGCCGACGCTTGATCGAGCCGACCAGGTGCGTGCGCTCGCCGTCAGGCGATTCCACGCGAAAGCCGCCGCCCGTCGGCGAGCCGCCCCGAGAGAAGCGACACGCCCCGCGCTGATGTCGCATGCCGCCGCCGGGGCATCGCAACGCGGGTGCGCTACGTTCCTCGCCGTGGTCGCGACCAACGGTCCCCGCGACGTTGCTCCGGCGGCGCTGCCGCCTATCGATCCGCACGTCATCGTGCTGTTCGGCGCCACTGGCGACCTCGCCAAGCGAAAGCTCCTGCCCGGGCTCCTCCACCTCAGCCAGACGGGACTGATCCCCGACGTCCGGATCATCGGCACCTCGCTCAAGGACATCGACGACGACGCGTTCTGCGCGCTCGCCCGCGACGCGTGCAAGGAATTCGGCCGCAAGATGCACGACTCCGCGGCGCTGGAGAGGTTCATCTCGACGCTGACCTACGTGCCGCAGTCCGCGAGTCCGACCGGGCTCGCGAAGGCGGTCGCCCGCGCCGAGAGGGAGCTGGGAGGCACGCCTCGCCGCCTCTATCACCTGAGCGTTCCGCCCGACGCCGCCCCTGACGTGATCCGCACACTGGGCGATGCCGGCCTGGCGGAGCGAGCGCGCGTGATCATGGAGAAGCCGTTCGGCACGGACCTCGAGAGCGCCAAGGAGCTGAACGCCAAGGTGCACGCGGTCTTCGACGAGTCGCAGGTCTTCCGCATCGACCACTTCCTGGGCAAGGAGGCCGCGCAGAACATCCTCGCGCTGCGCTTCGCAAATGGCCTGTTCGAGCCGATCTGGAACCGCTACCACATCGACCACGTGCAGATCGACGTGCCCGAGACGCTCGACGTGGGGACGCGCGGTGCCTTCTACGACGAGACCGGCGCCTACCGCGACATGGTCGTGACGCACCTCTTCCAGATCCTCGCCTTCGTCGCCATGGAGCCGCCGACGGCGCTCGCGCCCATGGCGATCACCGAGGAGAAGGTCAAGCTCTTTCGCACGCTGCGGCCCATCGATCCCGCGCGGGTCGTGCGCGGCCAGTACGAGGGCTACCGCTCCGAGCCGCGGGTGGCGCCCGACTCGCAGACGGAGACATTCGTCGCCCTGGAGTGCCGGATCGACAACTGGCGCTGGTCCGGCGTGCCGTTCTTCCTGCGGACTGGCAAGCGGATGGCGGAAAGCGCCCGCATCATCTCGATCGCCTACCGCGAGCCGCCGCAGAGGATGTTCCCCGCCGGGTCAGGCGTCGGCGAGTACGGGCCCGACCACCTGACGTTCGACCTCGACGAATCCTCGCGGCTTTCGCTCTCCTTCTACGGGAAGCGGCCCGGGCCGTTCATGAACCTCGAGAAGGTGAGCATGCAGTTCTCCCTCCACGAGGTGCACCAGGAGGAGGACACGCTGGAGGCATACGAGCGCCTGATCCGCGACGCGATGCTGGGCGACCACACCCTGTTCACCACGGCCGAGGGCATCGAGCGGCTGTGGGAGGTGTCCGCGCCGCCGCTCGAGAACCCGCCCGAGGTGATCCCCTACGCGCCGGGCTCCTGGGGCCCCGGCCAGATCCGCGACCTGATCGCCCCCCGCCGCTGGCGGCTTCCGTTCGAGCGCCGCTGGCGCGACCTTCGGCCCGAGCCCGCGGCCGAGACGGCCTGAGCGCCGCCCGGCTACCGAGCGGGCTCCGGCTCGAAGCGCTCGAGCCAGCCAGCGGGCGGCGGCGTCATCTCGCGCGGCGCGCCGCTGGTGAGCGGCGAAGCCTTCGCCCGATCACTCCTCCGCCTGACCTTGAACACCTCCACCCAGCGGGAGGGCGTGAACTTCTCGTACTTAGGGTCGTGATTCCACGAGAGGTGCAAGTGGTCGCCGCACCCGTGGCCCACGTCGCCGTTGTAGCCGACCCACCGGAACGGCGGTAGCGGCTGGTTCTGCCGCGGTTCGGCCCACTTCGCCAGCTTCGTGACCGAGCGCCAGCGTCTGTCGCACCTCCCGGTCCAGTCGTTGTGGAGCGGGACGATGTCGACCGCCAGCCCGATCTTGTGCTCGGAGTGCCTGACGTGGCACCGCGCGCAGCCCACCTTCTTGCCGCTGGGGAGTTTCCCGGCGAATCCCTCGGTGACATAGATCCTGAAATGGCGGGCGAGCCAGACGAGTTGGCGCTTGATGCGCCTGTCGATGTACGCGCCCGCCGTGTGAGGGACGCGATCGGGAATCGGGACGAAGCGGCCGCGGTTGTCGTTGATCCGGGTTGGCCCCGGCGTCTCGCGGACCGCCGAGGCGACCGGCGAAGCGCACAAGGCGACGAGCGCCGCCGCAGCGACTGCGCAGGCGATCCATGCCCGACGGCGCTCCCTGGTCCCCGCCATTCGCCGTCACCGTAGCGGCTCCGGGCAAGATAAGGCACCCAGCCGACGGATATTCGAACGGAGGTGCGGTGTTGCTGGAGGAAAGACGGCGGTGATCTACGGCGGAGGCGGCGGCATCGGCGGCGCCGTGGCTCGCGGGTTCGCTCGCGAGGGCCAAAGTTCACCTCGCCGGGCGAACACTGGAGAGCCTCGAGCGCGTTGCCTACGAGATCCGCTCAGCCGGCGGCGAGGTCGAGACCGTGACGCGATCGTCGATCGGATCGCCGACGAGACGATGCTCGGCCGCGTCGCGACCTTCAAGGACGTCGGCAAGGTGGCCGCGTTCGCCGCGTCCGATCACGCACGCTCGATGACCGCCACTGCCTTCAACATCACCTGCGGGTCAGTTGCGGATTAGGTGGAGCGGCCTCGCTCCTCCTCCTCGACGGTCCGCTCCGCCAACGGATAGGCCTCGAGCCGCTCGTCTGGAATCGGCTTCCCGCTCTCGACCGAGAGCCCATAGGTGCCGGCGGCGAGGCGGGCCTCGGCGCGCTCCAGCGCGGCGATCTCCTCCTCATAGTCCTGAAGCCGACCTGCATCGAGCTCGTCCTGGTAGAGGCCCTCGTCGTCCTCGTCGCCGGGCTCGATGCGCTCATCCGACTCATCGGGCGCCTCGCGCCGAAGCTCCCTGAGCGCGGACTCAATCCGCTCGCGCTCCCGGGCCAGCAGCTCACGCGCGCGATCCGGATCCACGGAGCAACGGTAACGCTAAGGGATCCAGCGCGCACGCCAGGAGAGCGCTGGCGCTCGAAACCCGATTCACGGAACCGCATTCGAACCGGTCGCCGTCGATACCGGGTCACGAGGCGTGAAACGGGCGTTGCGTGAATTGACAGCCTCTGCGGCCTGGAGTAATACGCGTCAGTGGCGGGAGAAGCCGCTCCACCACTTGGCATCGGAGGCCCAACCACGGCCGCCTGGCGCGAGGAAGTCCTGATGCGCGCCCAGGAGCTCGAGGCGCTGGCCGAATGGCTCGCTCAGCAATCCGACAATGCTGACCACGCTGCCTCGGCCAAGCTCAAGAAGAGCATCCACCATCACCTCGCGGCCGCCCGTAAGGCTGCTGAGGACAAAGATTCGGGCCGCTGGGCGCGGTGGGCCTCAGCGCTGAGCGGCTCAAGCGTCCAGCGGGCGCTCGGCAACATCGATGCGGTCGAGACCGACCTGCTGCGTATGGCGGGGCCCGACTACCTCCGAGGCCAGATGCCCAGCCTGCTGTCCCAGATTCACCGGTTCCTGCCGAAGGACGACCCGCGGCGAATTCACGTCAGCGCGATCGCGGACAGGCTGGAGCACCACGCATCCGGTCGTTCCTCCGCGCGCACGCAGCTCCAAACGTTCGAGCGAGATGCCGTCGTGGATGCCTACCACGCCGCGAGCTCGCAGCGGCTGCGAGACCTCCTCCGGGTACGGAGCTTCCGCAACGTCATTCTCGGCACCGCCCTCCTGCTACTGCTCGTTGCCGGCGGACTCGCGGCGCTGGGGACCGTGCGACCTGACGCGATCCCGCTTTGCTTCAAGCCCGGCCGCCAGCAAGTCTGCCCGATCGGTCATGACCCAACGAGCACCGACATCTGGCTCATCGAGGTGGTTGGTCTCGTCGCCGCCGCGGCGGCGGCCGCATTCTCGCTACGCAACATCCGGGGCACCTCAACGCCATACAGCCTGCCCGTTGCACTCGCGCTGCTGAAGCTGCCGACGGGCGCGCTGACAGCCGTCCTCGGCTTGCTGCTCATGCGAGGCGAATTCGTCCCTGGGCTCAGCGCCCTCGACAGCTCCGCACAAATCGTCTCTTGGGCCGTGGTCTTCGGCTACGCCCAGCAGTTGTTCACCGGTCTCGTAGACCAGCAGGCGCATTCCGTCTTGCAGGACGTAGGCGGACGAGGCGCCGCCGGCGATAGACCGACCAGCTCTGAACAGTGAAAGCTGACAGTTGATCCTGTCCTAGACATCGGCTGTCTCAGCGTCCTTTCGCTGCGTGACCTCCGCGACCAACTGACCGTGCCTAGCCTGGCGGTGCATCCGGGCGTTCGCGCCCTCGGAGGGGCGATAGGACATCGAGGGTCCTGCCCCTCGCGAGATACTGCGGAGGCGATGTCGCAGGAGAACGTCGAGGTCGTACTCCAGCTCTCGGAGGCCAATGCACGCCGCGACTGGGATGCGATCTACGCGATGTACGCGCCAGACATCGAGTGGGAGGACAGCAGCGGCCTGTGGGGGGATTGGGGGGTTGTGAAGGGACAGGATGCGCTCCGCCAAGCCTGGCGTCGCTGGTTTGAGGTATTCGGCGATGTGAGCTGGGACCTCGAAGAGGCCCCGGTCGACGCGGGCGATGATGTCGTCGCCACCTACCATGTCCGCGGACGGGGGAGGGAGAGCGGCGTTGCGGCTGATCAGCGAATAACGCTCGTATGGTCCGTGCACTGCGGCAAGATCGTGCGGGTACGGGCCTATCGCGAGCGGGCCCAGGCCCTCGAAGCCGCGGGTCTGCGGCAGTAGGTCGGGCACGTCAGCACTCGAAAGTCGCGACCTTAAGTTGTCTAGGGAAACCTGGCCAGAACGAATCCGCGCACTTGGCCACGTTTCGCGAGGTCTCGGCGCCGAGACCTGTGCGCCGCGCGCCCCCGGTTAATCGTTCCTTAACCCGCCGCTGCGCCGAATGCGGAACGAGGCTTCTTGTGACCCGGAAGCCCCTGACACCCGAGGAGGCGCGGAAGGTTCTATCGGAGGATCCGCCCCGGATTGAGACGGCCGAGGATTCGATGCGCTACGTCGAGGCGTGGATGGTGGAGTCGGGCGCTTCCCCTGAGCAGATCAAGACCGTGAGGGAGCGGCTCGGCTACCGGATGGAGCGGCTCGGCTATCGGCTGGATTGAGCCGCATCGTCACGAGCACCCACCGGACATGGGCACGTGCGGCCTGGGGGCGGCGCGAGACTTGTGGCCAGGTTGGGTCTCGGCACCGAGACCTCGCCCCCAGTAATGCCCCCAAGTCTTACCCCTCGACGGCCCCTTCCAGCGGTCTTGAGCGGTAGTTGCCTGGAGGCCAGAAACTGCATGTCCAAGCCGTAAATCGCTTGATCAACCGAGAGGCGCCTGCCGGAATCGAACCGGCGTAAACGGCTTTGCAGGCCGCTGCGTAAACCACTCCGCCAAGGCGCCCTGGGGGCAAGCGTAGCGGCACTCCGCAGCAGCCGCCGGAGGGTCGCGAGCGCGCGCTAGGGTGCGGCGCATGCCCGGCGTGGACCTGAAACGGGCGGGCGACATCGCCTATCGCGAGGCGGAGGGGGACGCCACGGGAAGCCGGCAATCGCCGCCGGTCCTGCTGCTTCACGGCTACCCGCAAACCTCGTTCATGTGGCGCGACCTCCTTCCCGAGCTCGTCGCCTCGGGCCGGCGCGCAATCGCGCCCGACCTGCCGGGATACGGCGATTCGCGGCTCACCGTCTCCGGCACATGGGAGAGCCACGTCGACGCCGTCGAGCGGTTTCGGCGCGAGCTCGGTCTCGAGCAGGTCGTGCTGATCGTCCACGACTGGGGCGGGCTGATCGGGATGAGATGGGCCTGCGACCATCCACCTACGGTCGCGGCGCTCGTCGTGAGCGGAACCGGGTTCTTCCCCGACGGGAGGTGGCACGGTCTGGGCGAGGCCCTTCGCACAAAGGGCGCCGCCGAGAAGGTGGTGGACGCCCTCGACCGCGACGGCTTCGCGGCGATGCTCCGCGAGACCGGCCGCCGGTTCGACGACGACGCGATCGGGGAGTACTGGAAGGCGTATGTGACCCCGGACCGGCGGCGCGCCCAGCTTGCGCTGTACCGGTCGGGCGACTTCGGGAAGCTCGCGCCGTACGAGGGGCGCCTGGCGACCCTTGGCGTTCCGACGCTGATCCTCTGGGGTGAGGGCGACACGTTCGCGCCGGTCGGCGGCGCGCACCGCTTTCATCGGGAGATCCCGGGCTCGAAGCTGGTCCTCGTCCCGGATGCCGGCCACTTCGTCTTCGAGGACGCTCCGGAGCCCTGCGCCCGCGAGGTGATCGGGTTCCTGGACGAGAATGAGATCTAAGGGCTCGGCCCCTCGGATGGAGCTGCACCTGGTGCCCTACGCCGACGAGCACCGCGCTCTTACGGAAGCCATTGAGTGCGATCCCGTGATGATGCGGGAGCTGGGTGGCGCGGTCGATCGCGAGGAGATCCCCCGCATCCACCGGATGCGGGTCGAGACGGTCAGCAGGGGCGAGTGGTGGTTTGCCATCGTGCCGGATCCACCAGGCTCGCCTGCCGGCACGATCGGAATCTGGGAGTCGAAGTTCAGGGAGCAGCCGATTCACGAGATCGGCTGGATGGTTCTGCCCGAATTTCAGGGACGCGGAATCGCGAGCGAGGCGCTGCGGATGATCGTTGAGCGAGCTCGATCGGATCCGCGCTTTGACCGCATCCACGCCTTCCCCGCGGTCTCGAATGACCCCTCGAATGCCCTATGCCGGAGAGCGGGGTTCACTCACGCCGAGGAGTGCGACGTTCGCTTCCGCGACCGTCCGCTCCGCTGCAATCACTGGGAGCTCGACGTCAGCGCAGCCTTGACCTGATCGCCCAGCCAGCGCGAGACCGCCTCGCGGACGGCGCTGGTGTCGCGGAGCGAGTGGTTCCCCGGGACCGCGACGACGGTTCGCCCGGGACGCTCGGGCGTCATGCCGAATGGATCGCTGTCTCCCTGCACGACGAGGACGGGGACGTCGACCGCGTCCAGCTCAGCCAGGCGGCTCTTGGTCGGATCGTCGCCCTTGCCGGGAGGATGCACCGGAAACGCCAGGCACAGCACGGCGACCGCACCCAGTTCGGCGGCGGTGCGGCAGGCCACGCGAGCACCGGCCGAGCGCCCCCCGACGACGGTCTGAAGTTCCTTGAACGCGTCGGCGCGCAGCTGCTCGACCACCGCCGTCCACGCCGCGTCGAGCTGCCTCGCCGGTGCGGGCGAGCGGCGCCCCGCCACGACGTAGGGCTGCTCCACGAGCGCCACCGTCACCCCGACCTCGTTGGCCGCGTCCGCGGCCGTGACCAGGTCGGGCGCGCGGACGCCGCCGGCCGCACCGTGCCCGAGCACCAGCGCGGCCGCCGCCCCGTCGACGGGGCGCAGGTGTACGCGCGCGAGTCCATGAGGCGTGTCGAGCTCCAACAGCCGGGCGGAGCTTAGTGCCGACGGCAGCCGCGACTGTCGCCGGCTTCCCAGGTCTGGGATCCGCAGATCAGGCCCCCGGGGCCGGGGCCTGCTCTGATCCGGAAATGGACCCGCCGGCTTGCGCACCCCACACCTTGTTCAGACCGCTTTGCAGATACGCCGGGAACGCGATGCCAAGCAGAAGGTAGAGGATGAGGGCAATCCAACCGTTTAGCGGCTCGACGCCCGTGAGCCGGGCCGCTGTCTGGGTGCGCACGAACGTGTTGTAGAGCGAGATGATCGCCGGCACGATGACGAGGGCGCCGAGCGTCACCGCGAGCAGCGATGTACCAGGGCTGTCACCGAGCTCGTCGGTTCCCCGGGCTCGGCCCAGATCGCTCATCTCGCGATTCACCTTGTAGTACCAGACGAAGAAGTAAATGCCCAGGGTCACGAGCGTGAGTAGCGCTACCGCGAGCGGGTCTCGCGTCTTCGCGGTTGACTGCGTTCCCGCGATCTGGATTTCCTCTGCCATTACGACTCCCCTTCCTTGGGTGGAGACGCACGCGCCTCCGAGATGGACGGACAGACCGACCCTACCCGACAATGGCAAGAGCCGCTGAGGCTTAACAAATGGCATGGCCACCTACCAACCGAACTGCCCGTCGACGAGGCGGGCGGCCGGCGCCTGCCTCGCCCATCCTGAGCGGGTCGGCCTTCGCGGACCTCGCTATCCGGACCCGACGGCAGCGTCCGCCTGGCTGCCGAGATCCTTGTTCTCTGGCACGAACTTGCTCGCG
>JBKPHA010000080.1:0-13077 GCA_046729615.1 Actinomycetota bacterium | reverse complement strand
GGCGTCGCCAGATATGTTCGTGAGGGGGCGCCAGCCCCCGAAACTGGCTGGTGCCGTTGCCGGTGCGTGCGCAGGGAGCGTGGCGTGCATGACTGCACGCGAGCGACCAGGCATGGATGCCGTCGGCGACGTAGGCGCCGCGCAGCATGGCGGCGTCTGGGGCCGCAATTTGCGGTGCAACGTTGTGAGAGGTACCACTAGGGCTCGAGCAGCGGCGCGAGGCTCAGGTCTGGTGCCAGGTTTCGCATGCGGGGATCGAGATCGTCGGTCGGCGCTGCGCCCGAGGCAGACCGATGGGCGCCGGAGTGTATGGCCTCGAGCAGCGCTCGCGCGTGTCCCGCCTGCCGCTGGAACGGATACTCCCCCGCCTGTTCGCGCTGGTCCAGGAAGGCCCAGTCGCTCGCCTGAACGGCAAGGAGCTCCCGCGCCGCCCGCTCGGCGATGCGGGGTTCAAGCTCGCCGGCGCAGAGCGCGTTGACGAGCCGAAGCTCCAGCCTGCGAGCCGCCCACGCCATGTCCCCCACCGCCGGGGAATCCCACGTCCGGAGGTCCTTCCCCTCCCCCCACGTCGACTCCCGCAGCGGCCGCGATTCCGGCTCGTGGCATTCGAGCGCGGCCGGAAGCGTTGTCAGCCGGATCCCGCGGCTGGGAGCATCGCGGAGCACCGCGGCAAGCCAGGCGGGCCCATCCGACCACCAGTGGCCGAGAAGCTCGGTGTCGACGGCGAACGTCACGAGCCCCGGCCGGCCGCGCTCGGAGCGAAACCGCTCCAGCTTCGCCCCTACCTGATCGACGAAGTCCGCGGCGTGCTCGGCGGCGCGGCCGCGCGCCGCCTGCGGGTCATACGGGTCCCCGGAGACCGCCCACAGCCTCGCGCCCTCCATCGAGAGGCGGTGGAACTCCGCATACGTGCCGTCCGCGGGATAGCCGCGGTCAGACCACACGAGCTCCACCGTCTCCCAGTCGATCGTGAACGCCACCAGGGCGTTGCCGGCCCGTGCCGGGGCGAGGGCGTCGAGCGGGTCCTCGTGCCTGCTCTGGTCCACGCAGAAGAAGCGCAGATCGCGCTCGGCGAGGAGCGGCTCGATGCCCGGCCGGTACGCGCACTCCGGTAGCCAGAACCCACCAGCACGCCCGAAGCGCCGGCGGTGCGAGCGCAGGGCGGCGTCGATCTGCAGCCGACGACCGGCGGCCGTGGCGACGACGGGAAGGACGGCGTGGCTCGCCGCGGTGGGAATCAGCGCGAGGTTGCGCTCGTCCGCCGCCGCGCGAAACGCCGCCACGACGTCGCCGTCCAGCTCCGAGAGCCGGCGCAGCGACCGGCGATACCGCTCGGCCTCGACGTCTGCAGCGGGCCGAAGCTCCTCCCGGGCAAAGCTAGCCTCGCGCTCGGCCGCGCCCAACCGGAACCGGCGCAGGAATTTCTCCATGCGCCTCGGGACTCCTGGCGCCTCGAGCTGGTCCGCGAGGACGGGCGAGACGGTCATCGTGAGGTCACGAGCCTCGCTGAGCAGCGGGAGGTATGAGCGCGCGACCGCGTCGAAGAGCCACTCCTCGCCAAACGGATAGGTTCCGAATCCCTCCACATACGGCATGTGGGAGTGCAGGACGACCGCGAGGTCGCCCACAGAGGTGTCGTCAGTACCACTAGGCACGGCACACCGCCACGAAGTCGAGCGCGCGATCGAGATGGTCGCGGTCGGTGAGGCGGAAGTCAGAGGATGAGATCGCGGGCACGAAGCGCGAGTAGAACGGCCTCGTGAGCCGGAGCGCCGGGTGGACGCGGTCCCAGCCGGCATGGAGGGCGAGCTCGTGCGCGCGGAGCTTGCGGGCGTGGAAGAGGCCGAGGATCCGGACCTGGGCGAAGCGAGACTCCAGGAGGTCCCGGTACTCGCCGAGGGTGTACTCGCGTAGGTGCCACGGGTTGTCCGACTTCTGGGCCCCGGGCGGCGCGAGAGTGAGGCGGTTCGGCGTCGAGATGTAAGAGACCGGTGCGACGCGGGCGAGCCGCTCCAGAAGCGCGGGCGGCTCGCGGATGTGCTCGATCGTCTGCAGGAAGACGATCGCGTCGAGCGGCTCGTCGAACTCCTCGACCAGGCCCCGCTCGAAGCGCAGGTTCGGCCGCGGGTAGCGAAGCCGCGCGTGCTCGTAAGCCTCGGGGTTCGCGTCGACGCCGACGACGTCCACTGCCGCTCGCGCGAGGACCTCGGCGCCGTAGCCCTCTCCACAGGCAAGGTCCGCGACGCGAAGGCCGCGCACCCTGTCGGAGATCCATTCGTACACCACAAGGTGACGGCGGAACCAGTAGTTCTCCTCGGGCACGTCCGGAAGGGTGCGCTCGCCGGTCAGCGCGAGCGGCGGGACACCTGGCGGCTGGTTCTCTTGTACGTGCTCCATAAGCAGGCAGCAGGCAGCAGGCAGCAGGTACCAGGTAGCAGGTAGCAGCCGTGACCGTAACTTCTCCCTGCTCCCTGCTCCCTGCTCACGCTTGCGTACAGTCCAGCGAATGCGCGCCAGATCCTGGCCTTCGCCCGAGCGCATCAAGCAGGCTAATGCCCGCTACCACGACGCCGCGGCCGCCGAGTACGACTCGAAGTGGGGCATCGACTTCGGGCCCATCGGCCAGCAGCAGGTGCGCGGCAAGCTCGTCAAGGCCATAGGGAGGTGGCCGGCGGAGCCGTTTCGCGACGCGCTCGAGATCGGCTCGGGAACCGGCTACTTCTCGCTGAACCTTCTACAGCTCGGGGTCATCGAGCGCCTGGTGGCGACGGACATCTCGCCGGAGATGCTGGACAACCTCTCAAGGACCGCGGAGAGGCTGGGCCTCGGCGCGGACACGAAGATCAGCGACGCGGAGACGCTGCCGTTCGGCGATGAGAGCTTCGACCTCGTCTTCGGCCACGCGGTTCTGCACCACCTGCCCGACATCGACCGGGCGCTGTTGGAGTTCCACCGCGTGCTTCGCCCCCGCGGCGCCGTCGCGTTCTGCGGCGAGCCCTCTCGTTACGGCGACCTCATCGCCGCCCTGCCGAAACGCGGCGCGCAGCTCGCCGCGCCCCTCTGGCGACTCGCACTCGGGGCAGCTGCGCGCGAGCGGAATGGAGAGGACGAGCGCGACGGACACGAGCTCGAGTCAGAGGTCGACGTGCACGCGTTCGCCCCTTCGTTCCTGGAGCGGAAGCTGCGCGACGCCGGCTTCGACGCGGTCCGCATCTGCGGCGAGGAGCTCTTGGCGAACGTCTACGGCTGGGCTGTGCGGACACTCGAGGGCTCCGCGGAGCCCGACGACGTGCCGATGCGGTGGCGCCAGCTGGCATTCCGCGGCTACATCGGCCTCCAACGCCTGGACGCCGTGCTGCTGGAGCCACGCCTTCCGCCACAGGTCTTCTACAACCTCGTGCTGTCGGCGCGAAGGCCCGCATGACCCGGACGCAGTACTGCTGCGCGATGTCACTCGACGGCTTCATCGCCTCAGGCGACGACGCGATCGATTGGCTCACGGGCTATCGCGGCACCTACGACGGACCCGACGCCGTGCCGATGAAGGGCACCTACGACGAGTTCTACGGCGGCGTCGGCGCGCTCGTCAGCGGGTCCGTGACTTACGAGTTCGTGGTCAATGAGGTGCGCGAGTGGCCGTATGCGGGAAAGCCCTGCTTCGTCCTGACGTCACGCGACCTGCCGAAGCCCGACGGCGAGGGTGTCGATGTGAGGTTCGCGCGTGGGGCCGTGCACGACCTGTACGCGGAGATGGCCGGCGCAGCCGGCGAGGGCGCCCTTTGGGTAGTGGGCGGGGGTAACGTCGCATCGCAATTCGCCGACGAGGGTCTCCTGCACGAGGTGATCGTGACCGTGGTGCCGGTCGTGCTCGGCAAGGGCAAGCCCCTCTTCGATCGGCGGGCGCCAGGCGGTCCGATGCGCTTGGTGGGCACGCGAGCCTTCGATACAGGGATGGTCGAGCTGCGCTATGAGATCGATCCGGCGCTGCCCGGTCAGCCGAACGTGAACGCGTAGCCCTCGATTCCGGCCTGGGGTTCGAGCGTCAGCACGTGGCGCCCCGGGCGGGGAAGGTCGACCAGCGGATAGAGGCGGTGGCCCCGGATCGTGGCGACGCCGTTCCGGACGTCCGGGTCGGCGAGCGACTCCGGGATCGGCTTGCCGTCCAGCAGCACCCGCATCGTGCGCGGCCCACCCGGCGAGCCCAGCACACAGAAGACGCGCCGCGCCTGGAAGTTGAGCTCGAGGCTCGCGTCGGTGCCGGCGGTCGCAGAGTCGCGTCGGATCGTCCACACGCCGCCGTACGCGAGCTGGTCGTCCGCCAGGTCGTCAGTCGGGATCTCGTCGAACCGCTGCGTGCCCGGCAGGATGGGCCCGTTCGCGAAGCGCTCAGCCCGCGCGGACCCGAGGTAGCTCTCCGGAGTGGAATGGGGATCCGGGCGCTGGACGCTGGCGTCCGCATGGGTGCCGAGGCGGCGATCGCCGGCCTCGGCCAGCAGGCCGCGGATCGCGTCCTCGGTCTCCGCGTAAGCGCCCTCGCCGAAGTGGACGAGCCGCACTCGCCCGCGCGCGTCGATCAGGTAATCGGCCGGCCAGTACTGGTTGTGGTACGCGTTCCACGTCGCCGAGTCGTTGTCCTGCACCACGGGATACGTGATGCCGAAGTCGCCGATCGCCCGATCTACGTTCGCGGCCTCTCGCTCGAACGGGAACTCGGGGGTGTGCACCCCGACGATCTCGAGGCCGTCGCGGTGGTACCTGCGGTACCAGGCCTCGAGGTACGGGAGGGTCCGGATGCAGTTGATGCACGTGTAGGTCCAGAAGTCGACCAGCACGACCCTGCCGCGCAGTGCTGCGATGCTCAATGGCCTCCCGCCCGGCGTGTTGAACCACTGCTGCGTGCCGGCGAAGTCCGGGGCGCGGAAGTACACCGGCAAGCGCTCGCCGGCCGCTGCCTCGGCCGTGCCCACCTGGTGCGCGAGCGGGCCGCCGCCGCGAAGGGCGGCGAGATCGTCAGAGACTGCCGAGCTCGATTCGATCCGGCTCGTGGGATCGACGAGCGCCTGCGGCAGGTGGCGAGCGATCGCGCTCTCGAAGCGCACGTCGAGATCGGCGATCATCACCGCCGCCACGGCGATCATCACCGCCCCCATCGCGACCTGGACGTGCGCCCGCACGGCGCCCAGTCGGTCGGCGATGCGGCGCCCGCCGAGGATCAGCACGTAGAGGACGATCGCGGAGCCGAGCGAGTACGCGAGCGCCACCGCCAGCTTGCCGATCGTGAAGGACTGGGCGGCCGAGACGGTGATGACGCCCGCGAGGATCGGTCCGGCGCAGGGGGCGTAGACCAGCCCGAGGCTGGCCCCGAGCACGAGGCCGGAGCCCAGGCCTTCGCCACCGGCCCGGGGCGGCGTAGGGACGATGCGCGAGATCCAAGCCTCCAAGCGGTCCGCAAGCGGTTGCACGCAGAGGAGCACGCCGAACGCGAGCAGGGTCGCGATCGCGATGTCGCGCACGAGCTCGTTCGGAAGCCCGAGCGCGTCGATGATGTAGACGAGCGCGACGGTCGCGAAGGTGAACGAAAGCGCGAGCCCGAGCGCGACGCCGAGCGGTCGGCGGCGACCCCCGGTGACGCCGGCCGAGAGCACCGCCGGGAGGACCGGGATCACGCAGGGGGAGAGGGCGGTTCCGGCGCCCGCGATCAGTGCGAACAGAACGAGGAGGACCACCGAAGCAAAAGGGTCGCTAGCTGGCCATAATCGGATGTAAGACCAAACGGCGGCCGATGCGTTTCACGACGATCGTCAGGACTCCTCCTCCCGGCGCACCCGGAACAGCCCCACCCTTCCCTCGATGCCCTTCAGCCGGCGCTGCCCGGCGAACGACCAGCGAAAGCCGTCGTCGGCCGCGTCGCGAACCTCCGCGCTCACCAGGACGCTCCCGGGATAGGCGATCGCGGTGATCCGGCTCGCCAGGTTGATCGGCCGTCCGTACCAGTCGCCGGCGCGCGCCAGCGCGGGCCCCCGCGCCAGGCCCGCCCGCAGCGGGGGAAAGCCCTCGCCCTCCGCCTCCGAGCGCTCGACCAGCTCGAGGGCGGCGTCGAGCAGCGGCTCGGCCTGGCTCGCGACGAGCATGGCGGCATCGCCGATCATCTTGACCAGGCGCACCGGAGGATCCGCCACCTCGTTGGCGAGCTCACCGAATCTCCCGGTCAGCGCCCCGAGCTCCTGGGGCGGAAGCTCCTCGCCGAGCTTGGTGAACCCGACCATGTCGGTGAAGCACGCGGTGACCTCCTGGGACCCCGGCAGCCGTCCCGCGCGGATCTCGGCACGGCCGATCACGTCCGTCCGCACGAGCTCGCGCAGGTGCAGGCTCAGGACGTACTCGAGCACCGGACCCATCATCGGCACCAGCTCTCGCGCCCCCTCCGCGAGCCGACGGCCGACCTCCAACTCGTTGCTGCCCTCCGCGAGCGTCGATTCCGCGACGAGCGCGCGGCTCGCGGCCGCGACCTGTGACATGGCGAGGCCGATGACCCGCGATACCTCCAGCAGACCCTCGTCGGGCAGCCCGGCCTCGCGCATGGCGGCGATGCGCGTGACCGCCTCGAGGTCGCCGTCGGTGAACGCGCGCTCGTCGGGCGCGGGGGCGGATAGCCCCAGCGCGAGCCAGTTGGCGCGAATCAGGTCCTCGGGGACCCCGGCCCGCTCGGCGATCTCGCCCGCGGTGTAGCGCCCGCCCTCGCCCTCCAGCACCCGCTCCACCGGCAACAGCGCGAGCCGGTCCTCCTCCACCGCGCGGCGGAGGTCCTCGAACGGGACGCCGTCGGCCGCCAGCTGCTCGAGGAGCTCGCGGCGCGCCTCGCGGGTCCTGCCCCGCGTTCCCTTCAGCAGCCCCTCGGCCTCGAAGTCGATCGTCACGGGACGATTGTCCCAGCGTGGCGCGCCTCGTTCGTAGAATGGGTTGATGGCAGGCGACGGAGTCGAGCTGCCGATCTTCGAGCTTCCGGTAGTGATCCTGCCCGGCGAGCTGCTTCCTCTCCACATCTTCGAGGAGCGTTACAAGCGCATGATCGGCCACTGCCTCGAGGCCGAGGAGCCGTTCGGGATCGTCTTCCGCGACGAGGAGGGAAACGCCCATCGCATCGGCTGCACGGCTCGGGTCACCGAGGTGCTCGAGCGCTTCGACGACGGCCGCATGAACATCGTCGTCGCGGGCGAGCAGCCGTTTCGCGTGCTGGAGCGCTTCGAGGGCGCCGGCTACCCGGCGGGCGAGGTCGAGCCGATCACGCCGGATGACGAGGCGGATGAGGAGGACCCGGAGGCCGCCGACATGGCGCGGCAGGCCTTCGTCGAACTCGTGAAGCGGGTCTCCGGCGACCAACCCGAGGGGCTCGACATCGAGACCGAGGACTCCTACGGAATCGCCTCTCGGGTCGAGCTGCCCACAGAGACGAAGCAGGCCCTGCTCGAGCAGCGCTCCGAGCCCGAGCGCATGCGGACGCTGGGCAACGCTCTGCGGGCACTCGTGGCCGCAGTCGCCCGGTCGGCGGAGATCGCCGAGCGGGCGAAGATGAACGGCAAGGTGATCGTCGGTTAGATGGCCTCGGCGCCGGCCAGCACCTCGTCCGAGGTCGCGATCCGGGCGCCCGCCTTGCGCATGTCCTGAAGCGCCCGCTCGCCGTCGCCCGGATTCACGTCTACGGCGCGCACGGCGTCGCCCACGACCGTGACGCCGAAGCCCTCGCGGCAGGCATCGATGGCCGAGGCGCGCACGCAGTAGTCGGTGGCGAGGCCGACGACGTAGACCTCGTCGACGTCGCGGTCGCGGAGGATCTGCGCGAGGTCGGACTTCTCGAACCCCGAGTAGCCCTCGTCATCGCGGTCCTGGCCGACGTCCACCACGGCGTCGAGCTCGATCTCCTTCATCGCGGGATGGAACTCGGCGCCATAGGTGCCCTGAACGCAATGGACCGGCCAAGGGCCACCCCGCGTCTTGAAGGAGGCGTGGTCGGGCGGGTGCCAGTCTCGGGTGGCAACGACGATGTCGAAGTGCTCCGCGAGGCGCTTGACCGAGCCGGCGATCTGATCCCCCTCGGGGACGGCCAGCGCGCCAACCGGTGGCGTGAAGTCGTTCTGGAAGTCGATGATGAGCAGTGCCTTCGCCATCACATGCCCCCTTTGGGTGCGTCTATGACGATGGTACTCCGGCCTTAGCGGCGACTCACGCAAATACGGCGCGTTCTGGCGGCGTCTGGGCGCGCCAGAGCCGGACCGTACTTACGTGAAGCGCCGCTACGCGTACGCCACGGCGCCGCCGCGGCGCGGATCCCCTCCCCCGCTCAGCTGGCTCGTGGCCGGATCGCGGGCCACCGCGTGGACCCCGCCGAAGAACAGGTTTCGCTCCTGCCAGTGGACAAGCTGGTAGCTGCGCGCCGCGAGCATGTCGAGCGCACGCTCGTCGAGGCCCGGCTCGGCCTGCACGGCACCGGCCTCGAAGTGGACCCGAGGCGCCGACACCGCCTCCTGGGCATCCATCCCGTCCGCGATCACGCGGATGATCGTCTGCAGGATCGCTGACCGGATCCGATTGGAGCCGCCGCTCCCGAGCCCGAGCTCAAGCTGGCCCTCGCGGAGCACGACCGTCGGCGACATCATCGACGGCACCCTGCGGCCCGGGGGCGTCTTGTGAAAACCGAGCGGGTTCAGGTCCTCCTCGCCCAGCATGTTGTTCACGTGCACGCCGGTCCCCGGAACGATGACCCCGGAGCCGGTTCCGTTCGAGCAGGTGACCGCCGCGCAGCGGCCGTCGCGGTCGACGGCGGTGATGTGGGTCGTCGATCCCAGGCGGTCCGCAGCGCCGGCTTGCCCCGGCTCCGGCGGACGGGTTCCCGACCGGACCCGCTCGGTAATCCGCTCCAGGCGATCGGGTGCCAGGAATTCACGTGCGAATCTCTCCCCGTAGAGGCCGTGGAAGAAGCCCTCTGTCCGCGCGGTCTGTGCCTCCTCCATCGTCGCCACGACCGTCGCCAGATCGGACGACCCGGCTCGGTCCAAGAGGGCCAGCGCGAAGGCGATCAGGACCCCTCCCGATGACGGCGGCGGGTTCGTGAGCACATCGCGACCGCGGTAGCGGGCGCCGACCGGCTCGCGGACCTCGGGCCGGTAAGCGGCGAGATCGTCGGCCCCGAGCGTTCCACCGCGCTCCACGACCCAAGCGGACACGCGATTCGCGATGTCGCCGCGGTAGAACGGCTCAGGCCCCTCAGCGCCGTAGCGCTCGAGCGCATCGGCGAGCTCGCCGAACGCGAAGCGATCGCCCTCGTCAACGATCCGACCCTCCGGCGCGTAGATCGCTGCACCCTCTACCTGGTGAGTCAAGATCGGCTCGAGGATCCGGAAGACGAACGCCTGCTGGGCATTGACCTCGACGCCCTCGCGGGCAAGCCTCGCCGGCTCGCGTACGAGCTCCGAAAGAGGCACGGACCCGAATCGATCGAGTGCCTGCGCCAGCCCCGCCGCCGTGCCGGGCACGCCGCATGACGCCGCGCCGACGTTGAACACCTGCGGTGACTCCGGGCTGAAATAGACGGGGATCGGCACGAGCTCGGATCGCCGCTCGCGGACCCTCCTCCCCGGGACCTCGACGAAGAAGTCGAGCAGGACGTCCTCGCTGGAGGGATCGTGTACCAGCATGAAGCCGCCCGCACCCAGCCCCGTGAGCGGGCTCTCGGTGACGAACGAGGTGAGTACCGCCGCCACCGCGGCGTCGACGGCGTTTCCTCCCTCGCGGAGCACACGCGCGCCGGCCTCCGCAGTCAGCGGATGGCCCGCCGCCACAGCACCCCGTGCGCTCAATCCCTCAACCCCCGTCGCAGGCCGCGAAAACCGAGCAGCTCAGTGGACGCAGACCGAGCGGTGAAGCGAGCGTACTTGAAACGTACGTGAGCGAGACGCTCGGTTGAGGACGCTGAGATGCGACGGTTTGCAGCGGCCTGCTAGCGGCCGGGGACGAATTCGGGGACGTCGATCGACAGATCCCGCGGGCGCGACTCGAAGCTCTTGGCCGTCCCGGGCCGGCGGTCGGGCGGGCGCCGCACGGCCGCAGTGGTCGTCCCGGGGATGCGGCGCTCCGTCCCGCCGCCGCCGTCCTTGCGGCGGCCGCGGCCGTCGAAGCGCGTGGCGATCACGGTGACCCACACCTGGTTGGTCAACGTCTCGTCCAGGTTTGCGCCGAAGATGATGTTGGCGTCGGGATGCGCTGCCTCCTGGACTACCTGAGCCGCCTCGGAGGCCTCCAGCAGGCCGAGATCCGGCCCGCCCGTGATCGAGAGGAGGATCGAGCGGGCGCCATCCACCGAGGTTTCGAGCAGAGGCGAGGAGACCGCGCGCTCGGCGGCGGCGACCGCTCGAGTCTCTCCGGTCCCCATCCCGATACCGAGGAGGGCCTGTCCCGCGTCGCGCATCGTCGTGCGCACGTCGGCGAAGTCCAGGTTGATCAGGCCGGGAAGCGTGATCAGTTCCGAGATTCCCTGCACTCCTTGGCGCAGGACGTCGTCGGCGACCTGGAAGGCCTGAACCATCGTCGTCTCGCGCGACAGCACGGTCAGAAGGCGCTCGTTCGGGACGACGATGAGCGTGTCGACCTCGGCGCCCAGCGCCTCGATGCCCTGCTCGGCCTGCGTCCCACGGCGCGTTCCCTCGAAGCGGAACGGCTTGGTGACGATGCCCACCGTGAGCGCGCCGACGTCGCGCGCGAGCCGCGCGATCACCGGCGCCGCGCCGGTGCCGGTGCCACCGCCCACGCCCGCGGTCACGAAGACCATGTCAGATCCCTTGAGCAGGCGCTTGATCTTGTCCTGCTCCTGGAACGCAGCCTGGTAGCCGAGCTCCGGGTTCGAGCCCGTGCCGAGGCCGCGCGCCACGCCGCTACCCAGGTGCACTGTCACATCGGCGGTGGACTGCTGAAGAGACTGGAGGTCGGTATTGATCGCCATGAATTCGACGCCCGGGATCTGCGCCTCGATCATGCGGTTGATGGCGTTCACTCCGGCGCCCCCTACGCCGACCACGCGGATTACCGGCATGTGTGGCCGCGGCGGGCCGTGGTAGTCCGCGATGCCCGGTTCCTCGCGCCCGTAGGTCGGCCCCTCGACCTCGTGCTCCTCGGCGAAGATCCGGCTCAGGCGCTTCTTCGGCTGGGGCACGTCGCGCAGGTCCTCGACCCGGTAGGCGCGGACGCGGTCCGGATCCGGCGGCGCAGCCTCCTCGCGAGCGGCCGCGGGCTCCGCCGGCTCCGGTGGCGAGTCCGCGCGATCCAAGACCCGGGTGGCATCGTCGTCCGGCGAACGCTCGGGGGCCGGTTGCTGCCGCGTGGGCTGCTCCTCCTCCTCGCGGATCGTCGAGCGGAACAGATCGGCGAGCGGGCCCTCGCGCATGCTGGCCCGCTTACGACGCGCCATTCGTAAGGACCTCCTTGGCCAGGTCTCGGTAGTACTGGGCGGCGTTCCCCTGCGGATCGTACTTCAGCACGCTCGAGCCCTTGACCGGGGCCTCGGCGAACTTGATCGCCTTGCGGATGCGCGACTTGAACACGAGCTCGCCGAAGTTCTCCTCGAGGATCTCGATCGCCTCTTTGGCGTGGATCGTGCGCGAGTCCAGCATTGTGGGAAGGATTCCCTCGATGTGCACCCGCGGGTTCAGGTTCTCGCGAATCATCTCGAGCGTGTTCTGGAGCTGGACGAGCCCCCTCATCGAGAGATATTCGCATTGAACAGGGACGATCACCTTGTCGGAGGCAGTAAGCGCGTTGACCGTGAGGAGTCCGAGGCTCGGGGGCGTGTCGATGCACACGAAGTCGTAGTCGTCGACGACCGCGGCGAGGGCCTTCTCGAGCGAGCGCTCGCGACCGATCTGCATGCTCATCGCGATCTCCGCGCCGGCGAGGTCGATCGACGCGACCGCGACGTCGATCTCGCGCTCATGGATCACCTCGCGGATCGGGATGTGATCGACGAGCACGTCGTACATCGACTTCTCGACCTTGTCGGGATCGATGCCCTGGCTCATCGTCAGGTTCCCCTGCGGATCGAGGTCCACCGCCAGCACCTCATGGCCGGACTCGGCGAACGCGACCGCCAGGTTAAGGGTCGTCGTGGTCTTGGCCACGCCACCCTTCTGGTTCGCGAACGAGATGATCCTCGCACGCCGCTCCGACTCGTCGCCGATATGGGCTCCGGGCGGCTTGCCGACACCGGGCCGGCGCACGGGTGCGAGCGCCTGCTGAGCGGTGAGCCTCTGCTCGTCGCCATCCTCGGGTTCCCGCGGGTTGACGGGCGGCCTGGGCGGGGCCTCCGCGCGGGCGGGCTCCGGTTCCGGCCTCGGCTTCGGCGCCGGCGCGGCCTCGGAACCAACCGCGCCCGTTCCGGACGGGCGCCGGGGGTGGTTCCTCGCGCGCTCGCCATCCTCGACTCGCTCGGGGTCCGGCCGGCGCTCGGGCTCCGCCGAATCCGTGGCCGGCGGCTCTTGCCCGTGCGGGGCGGCGGGCTCGCGGTCAGGCCCTGGAGTCGGCCGGTGCTCGGGCGCTCGCGCGCGCGAGGCCGGCTCCGAGGCTCCCTCGTATGAGCTGCCGTTCGTCGACCACTCCTCCCCGGAAAGGGGCACGTCCTGCTTGGAACCGCGCTTGAAGAGACCCATTGATCGCGACTATTCGCACGCGCGCGCAGCTTTCCTCCCCGTGAGAGTCATTCACCGTGAGACAGCGTGCCCCGGACCGTGCGCCGACCCCGAGACAGGGCATCCAAGGAGTCAGCGCCCACGGTCGAGTGTGGGTTTGGGGGAACACTTCCCCGAATCGCTCACTCGATCGCCGAGTGAGGGATTCGGCCGCGTATATCGGCTCAGTGCGTATCCGGTTACGTCAGGTGGCGCCCCTACGGTCGGCCGATGCCTCGGCCAGACTTCCCGCTCACGATCGTGGAGTTCCAGGAGCGCTTCGCCACTGAGGCCGCGTGCCTCGACTACCTCGCCGACTCGCGCTGGCCCGAGGGCTTTCGCTGCCCTGGCTGCGGCGGACGACAAG